>OMUY01000016.1 GCA_900314355.1 uncultured Eubacteriales bacterium
AATCCGAAAAATCAATATGGTAGTCGGTCTATTAAAATGTTTTTTGCCGCGTTTTAAGGATGTATATATTATTCTATTCATTTTCCGAATAGCGGATTGCAAAATTAATATTGTACTTTTTGCTTAAAATCTGCGATAATACAAGCGTCAAAGGGAAATTGAGAAAGGAGGTTTTATTAAGTTGGTATTCTACTTTACAGGGACCGGCAACAGTCTTTATGCGGCGAAAACACTTGATAAAGACATAAAAAGCATACTTCACGAAATATCGGACGGAAAAAAAGTATATTCATATGACAAAATCGGAATTGTCTGCCCAATTTACGGTCACGAAATGCCGAAAATGGTAAAAAAATTTATCGCGACAAATGAATTTGACACAGATTATCTGTACATTGTTCTGACATACAGAAACAGAAAAGCGGACGCGGCAGGCGCAGATTTATTTGAGCTGACTCCCGTAATCCCGTACACCTCCGACGATTTGGATTGGAACGATTCAAATTCAAGGGTTTCAAAAGAGCATGAGAACGAGTCGCTTCAAAATGATGTCGAGCTTGTTTCAACGACTGTCGATAACCGGGAATCATATGACACGGTATTTATCGGCTATCCGATTTGGTGGAGATACGCCGCGTGGCCTGTAAATCAGTTTATGACGAAAAATGATTTTACAGGAAAAACCGTAATACCATTCTGCACATCAATGTCGTCCGGACTGGGCAACAGCGCGGAAAAATTGCGGAAGATGACTAAAGGCGGCGACTGGAAGGAAGGAATGAAATTTTCATCAAGTCCGGACATGTCCGAGGTTGAATCGTGGGCGAAGTCCGTCGTGAATTGAGACTAAAATAAAAAAAAGCGGCGCCGACAGTTTTTGAAATGACATTTTACCCGCGGTTTGACTTTACAATAAAATTTGATTTAATATTATTTAAATTGCGGGTAGATTTTTTCTCCGGAGGTCTCATTATGAACATATCGTACGAGGAAATGGAATATTTTTTGAGTTTTGCCGAGACGGGCAGACTTACGGAAACGGCGGAAAAATATTCGATTTCACAGCCCACCCTCAGCAGAGTCATGAAAAAAATAGAAGATGAATTCTGCGTGCCGCTTTTCATCAGAGGCAAAAACAAGATCGAATTAAACGAAAACGGAAAGCTCGCCGCGAATGAGATGAAATTTGTCGTAAAGCAGACAGACGAAATGTTTTCTAAAATAAGGCGGTTCGATAAGCTTAACAGAATATGAAAACGAAAATGCAGTAGACGAGACGCTCTAAAGGCTCGGTCTTGACTTCGTCGACCTTCTTTTCATTCATCAGAGCGCCGGAAACTTCATCTCAGGATACAGACAGCTTGAAAAAGCTTACAGGGAAGGAAAAGCCCGTTCGATAGGCATTTCCAAATTCGAGGGAAAATATTTCGACGAACTTGAAAAAAATGGGAGATAGTTCCGCAGTCATGCAGGTTGAGGCTCATCCTTATTTTACGCAGCCCGAACTCAGAAAGACGCTCGGCAAGTACAATATTAAAATTATGTCATGGTATCCCCTCGGACACGGCGATAAAAGTCTTGTGAACGAGAAAATCTTTAAGGAGCTCGCCGAAAAATACGGTAAATCTCCGGCTCAGGTAATTCTTCGTTGGCATATTCAAATGGGATTCGTGGTAATTCCGGGTTCTAAAAACGTTGATCATATCAGAGACAACCTCGATATTTTCGATTTTAAACTGACCGACGGCGAGATGAATGAAATTGCGAAGCTTGACAAAAATATGAGATATTATCATCGCACAGACAAACAGCTTGACGAGTTCGCTTCGTGGCAGCCCGAATACGAAAAAGAGTAATCCGAAATGATTGAAATAAAAAAGTCTCGTGAAATTCGGGACTTTTTTTATTATTTTATTTTTTTTCAAAAATCCGTATGTTATTTTTTCTTGACATCATCGATATTTAAGCGGATAATCTAATTTATGGTGACAAAAAAGAGGTAAAATAAAATGAGACCTGTTATCGGAGTATTGCCGCTTGTAGACGACGAAAAGGAAAGTTTTTGGATGCTCCCCGGCTATTTCGGAGGATTGAAATCGGCGGGAGCGGTTCCCGTTATGCTTTCGCCGTCAGATAACAACGATGATATAAACGAATATTTTAAAATCTGCCGAGGTTTTCTTTTTACGGGAGGTCAGGACACTGATCCGTCGATCTACGGTGAGAAAAAACTTAATGATTCCGTTATTCCGTCAAAAATCAGGGACGATACGGAAAAAAAGATTCTTGAAAAAGCGCTTGAAAATGACGTTCCGGTTTTCGGAATATGCAGGGGAATACAGTTCATAAATGCGTTTTTGGGCGGAACGCTTTATCAGGACCTTGATTCCCAGTATAAATCCGGCGTAAATCATCATATGAATAAACCGTACGATTCCTATTGCCATAAAGTGACTATAGACAAAAAATCCACACTTTTTTCTCTGATCGGAAAAGACGAGATAAAAGTAAACAGTATTCACCATCAGGCGGTAAAAAATTTAGCGCCCGGACTTGAAATTACGGCTGTTTCGGAAGACGGACTAATTGAGGCGGTCAATATGCCGTCAAAAAAATTTGTCAGAGCCGTTCAATGGCATCCGGAATATCTTTATAAAAAAGACGAAAACAGCAGAAGAATATTCGGTGAATTTGTCTCTTCATGCAGGTAAAAAGATTTCGGGTATATTTTTTTAGAATGTTGACAAATCTATAAAATATGGTAATATTGTTTATATAGTTTTTGTCTAATTTTTAAAAACAGAGAAGTTATTTGAGCGGAATTTGATTTTTTTCCAAGGGAGCTGTATAAAATGAAAAAAATGAAAAAATTAATCGCTGTTTTTCTTTCGGCTTTAATGTGCCTTTCATTCTGCGTTCCGGTTTTCGCCGAGGGAAACACCGATTATACTATAGTCAATCCTTATGAAGGCGTTGACTGGTCTACTTATAAGACTTATCTTGCAAATCTACACACTCATACGACTGCGTCGGACGGCGATGTTACTCTTACCGATATGGTCGAGGCTTATTACGAAAAAGGATACGACATCCTCGCCATAACAGATCACGGAGTAATAAACAAAGGCTGGAAAGAGGACAGAAAAACCAACGGTGTTTTCAATAAATTCAGAAAAGTCTACCCTATGAGCGAGGAAGACTACGACAGAATAACGCAAGGCACCGACAGAGACGGCAGAGGAATGATAGATATTCCAGACGGAATTGAAATAAATATGGCTGTTGTCTCAAAAACGCATGTAAACGGCTATTTCACCGATTACGGTCAGGGAGAATGGGGCATTGAAAACGACTATAAAACGGCTGTTTCAATGATAGAACAGAGGGGCGGTTATTCGGTATTAAACCATGTAGGCGACTGGGTAAATTCAAACAATTACCCCGAGAGAGCTCACGACCCGTATTATATCAATTATTTTGCCGATATTTTCGTGAACAATAAGCGCTCCTGTCTCGGAATGGAGATTGTGAACAGCACCGACAACGTCACGAGATATGACCGTGCTTTATGGGACGAGCTTCTGCAGGTTGTCATACCTCAGGGGAGAAATATCTGGGGATTTTCTGACGACGATTCCGAACAGCTCTACGAAATAGGCAGATCTTTCGAGCTTTTCCCTCTGAAAGAAAATACTGTTAAAAACGTAAAGAACGCTATGATTTCAGGCGCGTTTTTCTCGGCGTCCAGATTTTACAAGACGGACTTGGCTCATCCTTTTGAGGGCGACGGGCAGGTTCCGCTTGTGAAGTCGATTACGGTAAATCAAGATGAAAACACCATAACCGTAGTGCCCGACAAGTCAAGGGACTGTGAAAAAATAGAGTGGATAGCAAACGGAAAAGTCATCTCAAACGATTACACTATAGATTTAAATGATTTCGAGAATGAACTCGGATGCTATATAAGATTCCAGCTCAAAGGCAAGGGCGGATATACGTATTCTCAGCCGTTCGAGCTTAAATATGAGGGAAGAGTTGACAAGCCTATTCCGGCAAGCCCCGTTCCGAATAACATCTTCGGAAAAATGTTCGAGAAAATTTATCATACAAGGCTATGGGCTGTCACATCGTTGATACTTGAAAAAATAGAGATAAAATTAGGTATTTTGCCTAAAGACAAGGTAAAATGAGCTTTTGCGTAATTTATAATAATAAAAAATCGACGGTGGCGAAATGGATAAAGATAAGGCGATAGAATTATTTTTTGATAAAGTCAGCGAAAAGTTTTTAAGGTATGTAAAAATTCCGACCTCGTCTTCCGAGAACTCAAATACTCATCCTTCGACCGAAAAGCAGAAAGTACTTTCCGATCTTCTGCTTTCGGAACTGAAAAAATCAGGAGCGGACGAAGCTATTGAGGACGAATACGGCTGCGTCTACGCAAATTTCGCCGGAGTCGGTTCGGATAACGACGCGATAGGATTTATTTCTCATGTCGATACTTCGCCTTCGGCGCCCGATTACCCCGTAAAACCTCGGGTAATCAAATACGGCGGCGGAGATATCCCGCTTCCCAACGGAGATAAAATTTCCGCCGACGTGTTTCCGAATCTAAAAAATTACATCGGCAAAACGCTTATCACATCCGACGGCGGCACATTGCTCGGAGCGGACGACAAGGCCGGAATCGCGGAAATTATGACAGCAGTCGAATATTTCCGCGATAATCCGGAAATTAAAAGGAGACCTTTATCCGTCTGCTTTTCAACAGACGAGGAGATAGGCTGCGGCGCAGACAACTTCAATTTTGATTTCTTCAAGGCGAAAAAAGCATATACGGCAGACGGCGGACCCCTCGGACAAATAGAGTACGAAAATTTCAACGCCGCCAATGCCGCAATAAATGTCCGCGGCGTAAATATCCACCCCGGCGACGGAAAAAACAAGATGAAAAACGCCGTCCTTCTCGCTTGCAGATTCATTTCATCTCTTCCTGCGGCCGAGACGCCGTCTCATACAGAAGGATACGAAGGTTTTTACCATGTCGAAGAAATAAAGGGAAATGAAACGTCCGCTTCCTTTAAGATTCTCATAAGAGACCACGACAGGGAAAAATTTGAAAACAGGAAAAAGTTTATTTTAAACCTCACGAACTTTCTCAATTCAGTCTACGGCGAAGGTACGTTTTCGGCTTATATCGAGGACAGCTATTACAACATGCGCCCTATAATAGAAAAGAATATTGACCTCGTTACAGACGCTGTGGAAGCGTTTGAAAAAATCGGCGTTTACCCTAAAGCGGTACCCATTAGGGGCGGAACAGACGGCGCGATGCTTTCGTATAAGGGATTGCCCTGTCCCAATCTGCCGACAGGCGGAGAAAATTTTCACGGAGTTCATGAATTTGCGTGTGTCGAGTCAATGGCGCAAATTACAGGCGCGATAATTAATATCACGGAAAAAATATAAAAATCCCAAATTACGGCAATATTTTTAAGACGCTTATTTTTTTTTGAGCGTCTTAATTTTTTATTTATCAAAAAACAGGAGAACAGGCGTTTAAAATGATTTTTCGCTGTAAATTTTGCACAATAATTTTTCGCTTCACTTTTTATCTTCGCCCATATTTTCCCTTGATTTGGCGCCTGCGTTAAAGTAAAATAGATAAAGTATCTTTTTATCTACTGTAAGGCGGAAAACCGCCGGGAAAATAAAATCATTAAAACAGACGTATGTCTATTCTGTTCTTTTTATTTCAACGTTTGATTTCCTGTATTTTGAAATCAATACAATTCAAGAGGTTTTTATTATGGAAGAGAGCCGGTTAAGAAAAAAGTATGACGAAATATATAAGCTGAAGGATCACGATTCCTGCGGAATTGGCGCGATTGTCAATATCGACGGCAGAAGAGACAATAAGGTTTTGTCAGACGCTCTTCATATAGTTGAGATGCTTGATCACAGATCGGGCAAGGACGCCACGGGCAAGGTGGGAGACGGAGTCGGTATTCTGCTCCAAATCTCCCACGATTTTTTTTACTCCGCCGCTAAGGAGGCAGGCATTGACATAGGCAGAGCCGGCGAATACGGCGTCGGAATGTTCTTTCTGCCCAGAGAAAATCTTAAAAGAATGTTCGCGAAGCAGATGTTCGAGTCAATCGTAGACAAAAACGGGCTTAAATTTCTCGGATGGAGAGATGTGCCTGTTCATTCGGAGGTTCTCGGCGAGCCTGCCGTAGCCTGCATGCCTAAAATTGAACAGTGCTTTATAAAAAAACCTCAAGATGTAAGCACAGGATTGGTATTTGACAAGAGACTTTATGTGCTCAGAAGAGAATTTGAGCAGTCTTCGGAGGACACGAATATTATTTCGCTTTCGTCGAGAACTATAGTTTACAAGGGTATGTTTCTTGTAAATCAGCTCAGGCTTTTTTATTCCGATCTTCAAAGTGAAAATTACAAGACGGCAATCGCCGTGGTTCACTCAAGATTTTCCACAAATACATCTCCAAGCTGGGACAGAGCGCATCCTTACAGAATGATAGCTCACAACGGAGAAATTAATACGATCCGAGGCAACGCCGACAGAATGCTCGCCCGTGAGGAAACAATGTCGTCGCCTCTCACCGAGGAAAATTTTGACAAAGTTCTTCCCGTAATTAACAGCTCCGGTTCCGATTCCGCAATGCTCGACAATACCATTGAATTTTTAGTCATGAGCGGAATGGAGCTGCCGCTTGCCATGATGATAACAATTCCCGAACCTTGGAAAAACGACCCTTACATGGACAGGGCGAAAAAGGATTTTTATCATTATTACGCCACGATGATGGAGCCGTGGGACGGACCTGCAGCGATAATTGCCACAGACGGCGATATAATGGCGGCTACTCTTGACAGAAACGGACTCAGACCTTCGAGATATTATATAACAGACGACGGCAGACTTGTCCTTTCGTCTGAGGTCGGTGTTCTCGATATTCCGCCGGAGCATATAGTCAAAAAATCAAGACTTCTGCCCGGAAAGATTTTAGTCGTAGACACCAAGAAAAAAAGAATAATTTCAGACGACGAATGTAAAGAATACTACGCCGGAAGACAGCCTTACGGCGAGTGGCTCGACTCTTACCTTTTGAGATTAAAGGATGTGCCGATTCCCAATAAAAAGGTAGAAAATTATTCTCAGGATATGAGGGACAGACTTTACAAGGTATTCGGCTATACTTATGAGGACGTAAACAGCTCCATACTTCCCATGGCGACTACCGGCAACGAACCGATAGGTTCAATGGGAACGGATATCCCGCTTGCGGTTCTTTCCGAAAAGCATCAGTCGCTTTTTGATTATTTCAAGCAGATGTTCGCGCAGGTCACAAATCCTCCTATTGACTCTCTCAGGGAAAAAATAGTGACCGACACAACCATATATATCGGCTCCGACGGAAATCTTTTGGAGGAGAAAGCCGAAAACTGCCGGATGCTCGAGGTCAACAACCCGATTTTGACGGGAGTGGATTTAATCAGGATAAAATCTCTCGACAGACCGGGATTCAGGGCAAAGACCATATCACTTCTGTTTTATAAAAACACTTCTCTCGCCAAATCACTGGAACAGCTCAATATCAACGTAGACAGGGCCTACAATAAGGGATATAACATAATAATTCTGTCGGACAGAGGCGTAGACGAAAACCATGAGCCTATTCCTTCTCTTCTTGCCGTGTCATCTGTGGAACAGCACCTTGTAAGGACAAAAAAGAGAACGGCCGTTTCTTTGATTCTCGAAAGCGCTGAGCCGAGAGACGTCCACCAGTTCGCCGCTCTTTTCGGATTCGGTGCGAGAGCAATAAATCCGTACCTTGCGCATGAGTGCATAACGGAGTCCATCGACAAGGGAATACTCGACAAGGATTACCACACAGCGATAAACGACTACAACAACGCCGTTTTGACCGGAATAGTGAAAATAGCCGCGAAAATGGGAATTTCCACTCTGCAGTCATACCAGTCCGCGAGAATTTTCGAAGCTATCGGGCTGAATCACGAGGTAATAGACAAATATTTCACCGGAACGGTTTCCCGAATTGAGGGAATAGGAATGAAGGAAATTCAGGAGGGAATAAGATTCCGCCACGACAGAGCTTTTGACCCTCTTGAACTCGGTGTGGACGACACTCTTGACAGCACGGGATTTCATAAACTGAGATCCGGCGACGACAAGGAGGATCATCTGTATGACCCTCTGACGATAGTTACTTTACAGCAGGCTGTCAGGGAAAACGACTATGAAAAATTCAAAAAATATACGTCTCTTGTAGACAACAGAAAACCGCATACATTGAGAGGTCTTGTGGATCTCGTACCTCATAATGCGCCTATACCCGTCGACGAGGTAGAACCGGAAAGCGAGATAGTTAAAAGATTTAAAACGGGAGCCATGTCATACGGTTCTCTTTCGGAGGAGGCGCACGAGACTTTGGCAGTCGCTATGAACCGCCTCGGAGGAAAATCAAATACCGGCGAGGGCGGAGAAGACCCGGCGAGATTCAACACAGAGAAAAACAGCAAAATAAAACAAGTAGCGTCCGGCAGATTCGGAGTCACGTCAGCTTACTTAAACAGCGCCGAGGATATTCAGATTAAGATGGCGCAGGGAGCAAAACCCGGCGAGGGCGGTCATCTTCCGGGGCACAAGGTATATCCGTGGGTAGCCAAAATCCGCTACTCAACCCCCGGCGTGTCTTTAATCAGTCCTCCGCCTCATCACGACATATATTCAATAGAGGATTTGGCTCAGTTGATATGGGATTTGAAAAACGCCAACAAGCGCGCGAGAATTTCGGTAAAACTCGTATCGGAAAACGGTGTAGGAACAATCGCGTCAGGCGTAGCTAAAGCCGGAGCGCAGGTTATTTTGATCTCCGGATTTGACGGAGGCACGGGAGCCGCTCCGCTCACGTCCATTCACGGCGCGGGACTTCCGTGGGAATTGGGACTTGCCGAGGCGCATCAGGAGCTTATAAGAAACGGACTCAGAAAAAGAGTCATACTCGAAACAGACGGCAAACTTATGACCGGCAGAGACGTAGCCGTCGCCGCTTTAATCGGCGCGGAGGAGTTCGGATTCGGAACTGCGCCGCTTGTATGTATGGGATGTGTTCTTATGAAAGCGTGCAACAACGACACTTGTCCGGTAGGAATAGCTACTCAGAACGAGACTCTCAGAAAGAGATTTTGCGGCAAGCCCGAATATGTAATGAATTTCATGATGTTCGTCGCAAGGGAGCTCAGGGAATATATGGCTATGCTCGGATTCAGGACTATAGACGAAATGGTCGGAAGAACCGACTGCCTTAAAATGAAGGACAAACAGATAACCCACAGGGCGGAGCTTGTCGATTTGAATGCCATAATAAACCCCGAATTTGCCAAGGCGGAGGGACGCCATTTTGACAAAGATTCGGTCTATGATTTCCACCTTGAAAAAACTCTTGACGAAACAAAACTCATCCCCGGATTCAAGGATGTTTTCAAAACAAGAAAGCCAAAGGAGATAAAAGTAAAGGTATCAAGCGTTGACAGGGCGTGCGGAGCGATACTCGGCTCTGAGATAACAAGAAAATTCGGCGATTCGCTTAAAGACGATACATTTGTCGTAAACTGCGAGGGAGGCGGAGGTCAGTCATTCGGCGCATTTATCCCGAAAGGTCTTACGATGAAACTCACCGGAGACGCAAACGACGGATTCGGAAAAGGACTTTCCGGAGGAAAACTCGTCTTGGTTCCTCCGAAAAACAGGCAATTTACAGAAAGTGAAAACATCATCTGCGGCAATGTCGCTCTCTACGGAGCAACAAGCGGCAGGGCATATATCTCAGGAGTGGCAGGCGAAAGATTTTGCGTCAGAAATTCCGGCGCCGTCGCGGTCTGCGAAGGGTGCGGAAACCACGGGCTTGAATATATGACAGGCGGCAGAGCTGTCATACTCGGCTCCACCGGAATAAATTTCGCCGCCGGAATGAGCGGAGGAATAGCTTACGTGTTGGACATCGACCACAGCCTTTACAGAAAAATAAATAAAGACATGGTGAGCATGGCTGAAGTAAAGGAAAAATACGATATCGCCGAACTTAAATCAATAATCGCCGACTATGTCAGAGAGACCGATTCCGAGATAGGAAAGAAAATACTTAATGATTTCTCAAATTACGTGTTTGAATTTAAAAAGATAATCCCCTACGACTACCAGAGAATAAAATCGGCAATCGCGAAATACGAAGAGCAGGGAATAGCACACCCCGATGCTGTTTTGGAAGCTTTCAAAGAAGTAAGGGCTTAAAGGAGGATTTTGCAAAATGGGAAAAATGACAGGATTTTTGGAATATCCCCGAATTGAAAATTCGACCGAAAACATAAATGACAGATTAAAAAGCTTTGAGGATTTTCATCTGAGTTTAAATACGGAAAAAAGAAGAGAGCAGGGCGCAAGATGCATGGACTGCGGTTCGCCGTTCTGCCAGTCGGGAATGACTTTAAACGGTTCCGTGATAGGCTGCCCGCTTCACAATCTTATTCCGGAGTTTAACGATGAAATTTACAGAGGACATATGGGCAACGCCCTCTCAAGGCTGCTGAAAACAAACAATTTTCCGGAGTTTACCGGCAGAGTATGCCCCGCATTGTGCGAAAAAGCCTGCATCTGCGGACTTAACGACGCTCCGGTCACTGTCAGGGAAAACGAGCTTTACATAATAGAGAAAGCTTTTGAGTCCGGCATAATCAAGCCGAGAATACCTAAAAAGAGAAGCGGAAAAAACGTCGCTGTAATAGGCTCCGGCCCCGCCGGTCTGACTGTCGCCGACCAGCTGAATCACAGGGGACACCTTGTAACTGTTTTTGAAAAAGCTTCAAGACCGGGCGGTCTTCTCATGTACGGCATTCCGAATATGAAACTTCCCAAGGAGATAATAAACAGGCGAATTGAGCTGATGGAATCGGAAGGAGTGAAATTCGTCACAGGAGCGGATATAGGCAGGACTGTTCCGGCAGAAGATGTTGAAAACGAATTTGACGCCGTTGTTTTATGCTGCGGAGCAAGAGAACCGAGAAAACTCGAGGCGGAAGGAATTGAAAACGCTGAAGGCGTTGTTTTCGCGGTAGATTTTCTGACGGAGGTGACAAAAGACCTTCTTTCGGGAAAACTGCCGTACCACAGTTCCGATATGTCGGGATTCAACCTTGACGAACCAGAAAAAAGGCAGATGTCTGAGTCGGAAAAGATCGTCCGAAATAAAGACGTGCTGATTGTTGGCGGCGGCGACACCGCTGTGGACTGCGTTGCGACAGTATTGAGGCTCGGCGCGAAATCTGTTCATCAGATAATAAGAAAACCGCCCCTTCCAAAGGAAAGAACGGCCGACAACCCGTGGCCCGAATATCCGAAAGTATGGACTCAGGATTACGGGCAGAAGGAAGCTGCCGATGTTTTCGGCTCCGATCCGAGAATTTTCGGCACTGTCATAAAAAAAATAAACGTCGACGAAAACGGAAACATAAAATCTGTCATGACTTCTCCGTCCAAATCAAAAGACGACGGCGAAATGAAAGAATTAAACTGCGGTCTTCTTCTTCTCGCCACAGGATTTTCAGGATGTGAAAACTATGTTCCCGAATCTTTCGGAATTGAGACAGACAATAAAGGAAACGTAAAGACAGATGAAAATTCATTCGTCACGACAGATAATAAGGTGTTTGTGTCGGGTGATATGCGTTCCGGTCAGTCCCTTGTGGTGAAAGCCATGGAGGAGGGTAGAAAATGCGCAGCCGAGGTCGATAAATTTTTGATGGGATATTCGACCATGTAAAAAACGGAACAATAAAAATACGGAGCTTCTTTAATCGGAAGCTCCGTTAATTTTATTTGCTCTGAATCTGATTTTCTTCTTTGTCCTTTACCGATTCGAGAGCTTTTCTTATTTTTTCGGGGACAGGCAGACCGAGCTTTGCGCAGTTTTCAGTGATTGAAAGACCTTCGTTTGCGAGATAGAAAAACAGGGCGGCTGTTCTCAGAACGGAAGGACGGTTCAATATATAGATGTCGACTAAATTCGCCGCTCCGATTAAAATAAACATCATTATCTTATTCGATATGCCCTTGAATCCGGTTTTGCTTGAAAGAGATTTAGTCCTCACGGCGTATATCGTTCCGGAAACGTAATCAAGCGAAGCCATCGCGAGAAGCGCATAGAAAAGACCGTCCGCCTTCCCGAAAACAAAACCGAACGCCGCGCCGAGAAATGCCGATATGATTTTCGCAATATCTTCAATTCTGTTCAATTAAAATTTTTCCTCCTTTTTAAAAGAAAATCATTCTGTTAATATTTTTCTCGCATCTTTCGCAGTTATCTTGCCGTCGCCGTCTCTGTCGAGTTTTTTCATTTCCTCCGGTGATATTTTTTCAAGTTTTGCGGAAATTTTAAGAACTTTCTCCGCTTCTCTCTTTTTATTTTCGGCGTCCGCTTTTTTGAAATCATAATAAATATAATTTAGATCAAACGGACCGTATCCGGATTGAAATGAGCCGCCGTAAATTTTTCCTGACGATGTGTACTGCCACAAGTCGTATCTTTTTTTATAGGAACAGCCTGAACCCGACCACTGGGCTACCCAGACTTTTTTGTTTTGAAACCACTTGTCTCTGAGCTTATCGTTCCATACGCTGAGAGACGCGTAAGTTCCGTACTCAAATCCGGCTTTTTCGATTTCATAGGCGAAAGTTCTGCATATTGAAAGTATTTTGTCATTGCTTTTTCTTATAGTTCTCTTTTCTTCTATGTCGTAAAAAACGGGCAGAACAGGATTAAGATTTCCCAAAACTCTCAATGCGTGCATTGCCTCCGATTTTGCCTTTTTCTCCGAGTCCGCATATGAATAAAGATAAACTCCGTATGGAATATTGTATTTTTTGCATTTTTTTACGTTATCGTAGAATTTTTCATCGTCCTGATTTATGTAATCGCCGCCGAACCCCAATCTTATTATTGCTGCCGATATCGGAGTGTTCTTCGCGTTTTTGATTATTTCAAAATTAACATCTCCGTTCGCATAGCTTAAATCTATAACTCTTCCGTAATTATTCAACCTCGTTTTGCCCCTTTCTTCAATCGCTTGAAAGTCTGTAATAATTTTTCAGACGAGACGCCGTATCTCTCAGCTCCGATCTCTCCTGATACAGAATTTTAAGCTCGTAATTCAGTGTCCTCGCTTCGTCCGCGTCCGGAAACGCTCTTAATTTTCTTCTCCTTCTCTCTATCATTTTTTCCGTGTTCTCCGCCGCTGTCTCGTATTCTTCGGACAGATTCCGCAGTGCCTCTCTGCTCTCTTTCAGATTCATATTTCTCCTTTCGCGCAAAATTTCGCCGCAGTCGTTGTAATAGTAGACGTATTCGAGCTTTGAAAATATTTTTTTCTTCGCCCTCAGAACAAGTCTCTGCGCCGCTTTATTGCTTATTGACAGTTTTTCCCCGATTTCGATATACGTGAAATTGTCCTCGCACCTCAATTTCAGCGCCTTCCTCTCGTTGTCGTCAAGCTCCTGTTCCACCGCAAGCCCGAGAAGAAACAAAGTGTTCATCTTTGAATATTTTTCTGTGCAGTCGGAGCAAATCGATGAAAGACAAGTGTCCGAGTCGGGGTCCGGAAATGACTCGAGGAATGATTCTTCCAAATTTGTATATCTCACATTTCCCATAATATGTCCCTTCTTTCACGGTGTTGATATTTTTTTTGATTGAACTTATTAAAAGTGCAAGTATATTTCATTTTTATCTCCTCTCAATTTCCATTATATTCATAAAAAATGAAATGTCAAGTCATAATTTAAGAATATATATTGCACATAATTTGAAATTTCCCCGCTAATTCGTTAAATAATTAACTTATAATCAAAGTCTTTACACTTAAAAAAAATTGTAATATAATAATAAAATAAATGGCCGCTTTTCGGCGGTCTCGGTTTGTAAAATATAATTTTCCGGAAGCGGGGCGCGGAATGAATAAATTAAAAAAAATCGGAATGGTTTTGTCGTCCGCCGCGTTCGCCCTCGGTATTTTGAATTTTGCAATCAGAATTTTCGCTAACTCTTATTCTCCTCTCGCCGCGCCGATTCTTGTTTTGACTGGCGTTATTTTTTGCGCCTGTTTAGTATATTACTTCTACGGTTCGACGGGCGGAAAAACAGAAAACGACAGAGAAAAAGACGAAGAAAACGCCGAAACGGAAAATTCAGAAAAAGCGGATTCCGATGATGAAGAAAACAGACTCGATGAATGAAAATCAGGGCGGGCAGAGCGGAAATAAAAAGATATTTACGTATATTATTATTTTCGCGCTGATATTTATTATCGCGTCCGCAGTAATATTCGACTCTTTTTTTTCAGTAAAGGAGTACGACAAGACTGATTACGCTATGGGCTCTGAAATTTCGATTAAAATAAAATCGAGAAAAAATTCAGACGATTTGGAAAATAATCTCGTATCAGACGTAAAAAAACTCGATTCGCTGATTTCAAATAAAACAGAAGATACTGAAATATCAAAATTAAATAAAAACGGGAAAGAAAAAGTCTCCGATGAAACTTTATACGCTCTTAAAATTTCAAAGGAAATTGCCGAAAAATCAGGCGGCGCACTCGACGTAACTATTGGAAAAGTCTCTGAACTGTGGGATTTTGACGATGAGAAAAACGAGGTACCGTCCGAAGACAAAATCGAAAACGCCCTGAAAACAGTCGATTTCAGAAAAATCACGATAGACGGAAATACCGTTTCATTGGGATTAAATCAGAAAATAGACCTCGGCGCGGCAGGAAAAGGATATGCCTGCGACATTATAAAAAAAAGGCTTGAAAAAGAAAAATACGAGTCGGCTGTAATTTCGGTCGGAGGAACTGTATTCGTATCCGGAAAAAACGGCGGCGGTTCTGATTTTAACATAGGCATAAGGACGCCTGAAAAAAACGAGACCGGATGTTTCGCGTCGTTAAAAGTCAAATCGGGACAATTTATTTCCACATCAGGAAATTACGAAAAATCATTTGAAAAAGACGGGAAGATTTATCACCATATCTTATCTCCCAGAACGGGATACCCCGCGTCATCCGGACTTAAAAGCGTGACTGTAGTATCCGACGAGGGAATAATATCAGACTGCCTGTCTACGGCATGTTTTGTCTTGGGATACGAAAAAAGCAAGTCTCTTTTATCCGATTACGGCGCTTCGGCTGTATTCGTCACAGATGAAAACGATATTTTGACATATAACATAAAGTCGTCCGATTTAAAATTATTTTCCGAAAATTATTCTTATTCGGTAAGCTGAAAGTATGAGAAAAACATTTAAAGCAACCGACATTATTCTGATTTTGATATTGGTTTTCGCGGCAGTATGCTTTTTTATTTTTTCTGACAGAGAAGGTAAAGGAACGCAGGCTGTCGTCACGGCGGGCGGAGAAGTTTATTCAACTTACGATCTCAATAAAATAACGGAACCTGTGACAATAGAAGTGAACGGATGCAAAATCGAGATAACTAAAGACGGCGCGAGGTTTATTAATTCCACATGCAGAGATAAAATATGCGTAAAATCGGGAATGATATCAAAACCGTCAGATGCCGCGTCTTGTATACCAAATAAAGTGACGATTTCAATCAAAGGCGAAAAAAGCTCGGTCGACGCCGTGGCTTATTGATTTAATATTCGAGTCACTGCGTCAATGCCTTTGTTTCATTACTATTTATATATAAATTATGGCGAAAAATCATGACAATAAAAAAATAAAGCCGTCTTCGAGAGCCGCGCTCGACGGTATAATGGCGGCTCTTGCGATAAGCCTTTCATATCTTGAAAGCCTTCTGCCAGATCTTCCGTTTATGGTTCCGGGTGCAAAGCTCGGACTTGCCAATGTGGCGGTTATGTTTGCGGTATTGGCTCTTTCGTGGGCGGACGCTCTTTTTATCGTCGCGGTAAAATCCGGATTCGCTTTTCTTACAAGAGGATTCGCTTCGTTTCTTATGAGCTTTTCAGGCTCTTTACTTTCTTTAATTGTGCTGATTATCCTTGTGAAAATTCCGAAAAAACCGCTTTCGTATATTTTTATTTCGGTGCTGTCGGCCTTTGCGCACAACATGGGACAGTTGACGGCGGCTTCAATATACTCTCGGACGGATTTATTTAAACCATATTTTCCTGCTCTCACGGTTTTCGCCGTCATTTCGGGAATAATTACTGGAATAATTTTAAAGACAGTGATGCCCGCCATAAAAAAGGCGGCGTTTAAAAATTAGATTATCAAAAAAATATTTTCGGTTTTTTGCGCTTGACGATATGCGCCGAAATAAAATATAGTTCAGATAAATCATTTTGATTTTTGAAATGGAGATATATAACAATGGACAGACCCGACAAAATCCTTCACGCCGTAAAACGGCCGAGGGGCGGAGTTAACGCCAAACATTTAAAGATTACAAGGGAAAAACCGGTAGTAAGAATTACCGCGCCCGAAAAAGTAGTAATACCTATGTCTCAGCATATAGGCGCGCCGTGCGTACCGACTGTAAAAGTCGGCGACCATGTGGATATCGGACAGCTTATCGGCGATTCGGACAAATTCGTATCTGCTCCCGTTCACGCGTCTGTATCGGGAAAAGTTACAGCTATCGGCGATGTGAAAAACTGCGCCGGTCAGACTGTTCAGGCCGTCACTATAGAAAACGACGGCTTGGGCACTGTTTGGGCAGGCATAGAGCCTCCTAAAGTTGATACAAAAGAAGACCTGATAAAAGCCGTAAGAGCTTCCGGTCTCGTCGGAATGGGCGGAGCAGGATTCCCGACATCTGTAAAGCTTTCGTATAAACCCGAACAGAACGTTGATACTTTGATAGTCAACGCCGCGGAGTGCGAACCGTATATCGCCGTAGATTACAGAGAATGTGTTGACAATTCTTGGGACGTCTTGAGCGGCGTGTACGACCTTGTAGATATTCTTCATCTTGACAGAGTAATAATAGCTACGGAAGACGATAAATCGGACGCTCTCGGCATATTGAAAAATATCGCCGACAAAGACAACAACTCCGATAAAAACGTCGTAAGACTTATGGCGTTAAAAGCGAAGTACCCTCAGGGAGCTGAAAAACTTATGATTCAGTCGGCTACCGGCAGACAGGTTCCCGCGGGCAAGCTTCCGGCGGACGTAGGCTGCGTAGTAATGAATGTTGCGTCAGTCGCGTTTTTGGCCAGATATTTAAAAACAGGCAAGCCTCTTGTCTCAAGAAACGCCACCGTTTCGGGCGATGATATAAAGGAACCCAATAACGTCAGATTTCCCATAGGCACATCCGTAAGAGACCTTGTCAATTTCTGCGGCGGTTTTGAGGAAGAGCCCGGAAAACTAATTGTCGGCGGACCCATGATGGGATTTTCAATTTACGACGAAGATATCCCGATGCTTAAAAACAACAACGCCGTTCTCGCGTTTAAAAAATCGAGCAAACTTATTAAGAAAGAGACAGCCTGCATACACTGCGGCAGATGCGCCGACGCGTGCCCGATGTCGCTGATTCCGACCGATTTGGAAAAACTCGCTAAAAAAGGCGACGCCAAAGGTCTTTCGGAAAACGGAATAATGACATGTATGGAGTGCGGCAGCTGCGCATATTCGTGTCCTGCCGGACAGCCTCTCGTACAGTATATGAAATTGGGCAAGAGTATTGTAAAGAAAGCGGGTGCAAAATAATGACATCTGAAAACGAAAATAAAATAATAGTAACATCATCTCCCCACTTTCACACCTCGAAAACAGTCAGGGGAATAATGGCGGACGTGATAATATCGCTTGTTCCGGCTATAATAGCGTCGGTAGTTCTTTTCGGTTACAGGTCGCTTTTGATAGAGTTTGTCTGCGTCGCCTGCTGCGTTCTTTTTGAATATATTTCAAGGCTTATAATGAAAAGGGACGTGACCGTAGGCGATTTGAGCGCTGTCGTCACGGGGATTCTGCTCGCTTTAAATATGCCTGTTTCAATTCCTCTATGGATGTGCGTAATAGGTTCGTTCGCGGCGATTGTCGTAGCCAAGCAGTTCTTCGGCGGAATAGGTCAGAATTTCGTAAATCCCGCAATAACAGGCAGAATAGTTATGCTCGTGTCTTTTTCGTCGGCAATGACAAAATGGACGGCGCCCCTTGTCTGGAGAACAGGAGTAGACGCCGAAACTACTGCCACGCCGCTTTCGTTTCTTAAACATTTCACGGGCGACACGTCGGCTCTTCCGACTCTAAAGGAAATGTTTTTCGGAATAAGAGGCGGAACGATAGGCGAAACGTGCGCCGCGGCGCTGATTCTCGGCGGAATTTATCTCGTCGCGAGAAAAATAATCAAACCCGTCATCCCGCTGTGCTATATAGGTACAGTCGCCGTAATAATGCTTATCGCCGGAAAGGGAAGTTTAACGTATGTTGCATATGAAATACTTTCGGGCGGTCTTCTTCTCGGCGCGATATTTATGGCTACGGATTATTCCACGTCGCCTATTACGACGAAGGGAAAAATCATTTACGCCGTAGGGTGCGGAATAGTCACATCAGTAATAAGACTTTTCGGAAATCTGCCCGAGGGCGTTTCTTATTCCATTCTTCTTATGAATATCCTTGTTCCCCATATAGAAAGTCTTACAATAACAAAACCTTTCGGAACGGAAAAGAAGAAGAAAGAGAAAAAGACAGAGGAGGCGGCGTAAAATGAGTGAGAAGAAAAAAGAAGGAAAAGCGTCTCTTTTTAAACCCGCAATAGTTCTTTTAATCATCTGTATGATATCGGGACTTCTTTTAGGCTACGTCGACGGACTTACGAGACCTGTCATTTCAAAACTTGACGAACAGACTAAAAAAGACGCCATGGCGGAAGTTTTCGCGGACGCCGATTCATTCGGAGACTCCAAGGAGGACAAAGATATAACTTACGCTCAGGCTCTTGACAAGGACGGAAAAACTTTGGGCTATGTCCTTGAAACAACCGTAAACGGCTATGGCGGAGATATAGACGTCATGGTAGGAATAAAACAGGACGGAACAATAAATAAAGCGAAAGTCGTATCGGCAGACGACGAGACTCCCGGACTTGGTCAGAATACAAAGAAGGAATCGTTTATAGGTCAGTTTACGGGCAAGTCCGGAACATTCAAGCTTGTAAAGACCTCGCCATCTTCATCGGACGAAATTCAGGCTGTCACGAGCGCGACAATATCGTCAACGGCCGTCACAAAAGCCGTGAACAGCATGACAGAATATTTCAGCGAAAATTTAAAGGAGGCGGGATAAATGGCTGAGAAAAAGAAAATAAACTACGGCAAAGAATTTTCCAAGGGCATTTTAAAGCAGAATCCCGTTTTGAGACTTGTTTTGGGCACTTGCCCTACTCTCGCGGTCACTACGTCTGTTTCAAACGCGATAGGAATGGGAATAGCCGCCACAATAGTTTTGGTGTGCTCAAATATCGTTATATCGGCTTTGAGAAAGGTAATACCCGACAAAGTCAGAATACCCGCTTATATAGTAATAATCGCGGCGTTCGTGTCTATGATACAGATGCTTGTAAAGGCGTATATTCCCGCGCTCAATAAAGCGCTGGGCGTCTACCTTCCGTTAATCGTCGTAAACTGCATAATTCTCGGCAGAGCCGAGGCGTTTGCGAGCAAAAATCCTGTTTTGGCGTCAGCGTGCGACGGTCTCGGAATGGGAATAGGTTTCCTCACGACTGAATTTCTTATGGGAACAGTCAGGGAAATAATCGGAGCCGGCACATGGTTCGCGGGTATTCAGGATCTTCTCGTAATATTCGGAAACAATCCTCTCGGAGGATGGAACGGCTTCGATTTTACGGAAGGACTTGCGAAAACAGGACTTGCGCCAATTACGCTTTTTATCCTTCCGTGCGGCGGATTCTTCGTCTTCGGCGTATTGATGGCATGTGCAAATAAGCTCGCCGACAAAAAACATCTTCCCAAGGCCGAAAAAGTCGGATGTGCGTCATGCCCGATGGCTGAAAACTGCAATATAAAATCAGGCGGAAACTGCGAAAAACCTGCGGCGGCGGTGAAAGGAGAGGCTGAATAATGAAATCGTACTTCGCCCTTTTGATAATGGGGCTTATCACAAACAACTTTGTCCTTTCAAAATTTCTCGGAATATGCCCGTTCTTAGGCGTATCAAAAAAGCTTGACACCGCTGTGGGAATGTCTACCGCTGTCGTGATAGTCATGTGCATAGCGACGGCGGTCACATATCCGATAAATGTCCTTCTTGTCAGGAAAGACATGGAATATCTTCAGACGGTAGTATTTATTCTCGTCATCGCCGCTTTGGTTCAGATGATTGAGATGTTCCTCAAAAAGTATGTAAAATCACTTTACAAAGCTCTCGGAATTTATCTTCCGCTTATTACGACAAACTGCGCGGTACTTGGCGTTGTGCTTCTGAATGTTCAGAACGGCTACAATTTCGGTCAGTCCATGATGAACTCATTCGCCGGCGGCATGGGCTTCATGCTTGCAATGGTTATGTTCTCCGGCGTCAGAAAAAAACTTGAAAGCTGCGACGTTCCCGAATTCTTCAAAGGTCTGCCAATAACGCTTATCGCGGCGTCGCTCACTTCGCTGTCTTTCGTCGGTTTCGCCGGTATAGTCGAAGGCATGGGTCTTTCTGTTTGATTTAACTGAGGTGAAAAAATGAATACTCAAATGATATTGACTGCGTTTCTGACAGTCGGAATAATCGGACTCATATGCGGAATATTGCTTTCTATTCTGTCTGAGGTATTCAAAGTCCCCACGGACGAAAAAGCCGACCACATTGAATCGGAAATTTTGCCCGGAGCGAACTGCGGCTCCTGCGGATATTCCGGATGTTCCGGCTACGCCGCCGCGCTTTCGAGCGGTAAGACGACAAATACAGCTCTTTGCAATCCCGGAGGTCAGGAGGTTTCTCAAAAAATCGCAGAATATTTAGGACTTTCGGCAGGCAGTGTGGAAAGAAAAAGCGCCGTTGTACTCTGTGACGGTTCGTGCGATAAAGCTGAAACAAAAATGGAGTACGAAGGACTGAAATCATGTTCTGCGGCGTCCGCGCTTCAGGGCGGAGAAAAAATGTGCTCATACGGATGTCTCGGCTACGGCGACTGTATAAACGTGTGCGAATACGGGGCGATAAAATTGTGCGACGGCGTTGCGAGAATAGATCCGAGGTACTGCAAGGCGTGCTCAAAATGCGTGAATGTATGTCCCAGAGGTCTTATCGAGCTTTTCCCGGTATATAAGAAAAAAGCCGGAGTAATGTGCAAAAACAAGGACAAAGGCGCTCAGGCAAGGAAGGAATGTTCCGCCGCCTGCATAGGATGTATGAAATGCCAAAAGGTATGCGAAACGGGAGCCGTAACTGTTGTAAATTTCAACGCCCATGTCGACACGGACAAATGCACGGGCTGCGGAAAATGCGTCGAAAACTGCCCCGTAAAGTGCATTGAAATGATAGACTATTCTTTCGTCGGCTGAAAAACAAGAAAATTTTTTCGTAAATAAAAACAGCTCATCTTGAAAAAAGACGGGCTGTTTTATTTTGCTTTCACGCGAGTAAAATATTTTTCCGTGATTATAATATGCGTAATATTTGATAATTAAAAATTTAAACAATTTATTTCAAGCCGCCGAATCAAGCGGATTCCTGACGTTTTTGAATTTTCGTCCGGTTAATAAATCCGTATACGTCGTTTGCGAAAAATACCAAAAAACATATAGCGACCGATAAATACAATATATCGGAAATCGTCGCGAGAGTACATAATATTATCAGCACAATGTCATTCGCGGCGTAGCTTAACAAAAAATAAATGCTTCTTCTGAACGTCAGGTAAACAGCGAGAAAACTTGTCGTAATAGAAATTGTACTCGGTATCGGATTTTCTGTATGAAAGTATTTCAAAATGTAATAAAAGATGAATGTGACAGCGGCGGTCAAAATAAACATTAAAATTATCTCTTTTAATTTGAGTCTGTTTATTTTTACCTCCGACCTGTTGTTGCCGTTGAACGGATTTCTAATCCATGAAATAAGCGATATTACAGCCATAGGCGCGCTCATTCCGAGGTAGGTTATCATTTCTCCGTAATATTCGAACGAATAAGAAATTATTCCGTAAAATACGCTGAATATTATTATCAGAATCTGACCCAGAGGGTTTCCCTTCGCGTTGAATATAAGCGAAGTCACGCCGATAAGCGACGCGGCAAGAGTCAGACAGTTTTCTCTGTCAAAAATCAGAAATGAAGAAATAATTAAAGAAACTGATGAAAGAAATAAAATTTTCTCGGCGTTTGAAAAATAATTTAACAATAATTTCGCTTTCTTTTTCATAAAATTTTCTCTCCAAATAAAAAAACACCCGTCCGAGCGTCTTCAAAGACCTAACGACGCACGGCGAATGTTTTGTGATACTACCCGGTGGCAGTAAAATCATATTCAGTTTTGTCTAATATAGCATAGAAAATTAAAAAAAGTCAATTTAAACTTTATTGACGCCGTTATCCGCGGCGGCTCCAATTCGTCAAACGTATGCAAATACTGCGGAAGAGTCCACTCAGGATTTTTTGGAAAAATAACTGCGTTTTTTTCATAAGATGCTTTACTTCTTCAAGCATATGTTTAAATAATTTATTTTCCTTCCGGTCAATCAGCCGGAAGGATTTATTATTTTTTATTCCTCCTTGATTTAATAAAATCTTTATGTTATACTCTAATAAATTATAGCTGTTTGAGAGGGATTTTTATGTACACTTATCCGCTTACTATATTTATCAGGATGATGTCGTTTATTACGTCCATTGTTATGGCAATTATGACTATGTTCGGCACAGTTCCGGCTCCGTCAACTGACGACCCTATATCTCCGGTTGACAACGATAATATTCAGGCGGAGTTTACAATCGTATCGGATACTCATGTGAACGACCTCGACGCGAGGGCGGATCTTTACTACAAAAATGTGATTACGGATATTTCAAACGCCGCTTATAAGCCTGACGCTTTCGTGTCCCTCGGCGACAATACCGAGAGCGGCATGAACGACGAGTGGGATTATTTCTACTATTATTTAAAGGAAATGAAACCCGCGTCCGATTATGTTATAACATCGGGCAATCATGACATAAGAGGAAGACTTCACAGTCAGGTTGTGAAAGTTTTTACTGAAAATTACAATTCTCTTACAGGCAGAAATATTAACGAGCTGTTTTATTCTGTCAATATCAAGGGCTACACGTTTATAGTTATCGGGTCCGAGAAGGAAAGCCTTGAAAAAGCTTATCTTTCTGATAAACAGCTCAAATGGATTGACGAAACTATGGCGGAGGCCACAAAAGATGGCAAACCGGTTTTCGTCTGCTGTCATTATCCTCTAAGAAATACTCACGGACTTCCTCAGATTTGGAATTCTCCATATAAAGACTCCGGTTATATCGGCGAGCAGTCGGAAGCTCTTCAGGCGATATTGGAAAAATACAAAAACGTTTTCTTCCTCACCGGTCATCTTCACACGGGTTTGGGACAATATACGTACGAGGAGGTAGGCTCTGTCCACTCTGTAAACTGTCCTTCAACCGGAAACAAGGAAAACGCCGACGGCACAAATTCGGAGAGAGGCGTAGGTCTTGTTATGGAAGTCTACGACGATCACGTTCTTTTCAGAGCGAGAAATTACGTCAAGGGATGTTACATCGACGGCTACGATTATTCTGTAGACCTCGAAAAATAAAAATTCATAATTTTTCAGTCGGATTTTTTCCGGCTGAATTTTTGTACTCTAAAAAAAATAATTTACATCTGTCTATTAAATTTATGTTAAATTAATATTTCGGTGGTATAAATCAATTACAGAAAAGATTAAAAGGAGTGTGTATTTTAATGTTCAGATATGATCCTTCCCACGATTATAGACAAGAGGCATGGGAATACTGGAATAAAAACGTAAAATCAATCAGAAACAAACTTATTATTTTCGGAATTATCCTTCTGCTTTTGGGCGTGCTGTGCCTGTTTAAACCTATACAGGCCGTAACTTTTATTTCGTATATCGTGACGATAGGTCTGATAGTTATCGGAATCGTTCAGATAGTTGATTACTCGCGGATACCTGTATATTTCCGTTTCGGCGGCGGCATTTTGTCAGGCGTATTAAACATACTTCTCGGTGTAATGCTTTTGTTCTCGTCAAGGGAGTCAATGGTTTTAACTATATCATTCTGTTTTGCGTTTGACCTGCTTGTAGTCGGAATAAACGAACTCAGCATCGCGAACAGAGCGTCGATATTCGGTGCGACAAATACGGGCTGGCTTACATTTGAAGGAATTGTAAATATCATAGCGTCTGTCGTGTTTTTCTTCCTTCCGAATTACGGTGCGATTACGATTTCAATAATCGCAGGTATTTATCTGATAACGGCGGGCATTATGCTTCTTATCGCCGCGTCGAACATAAACAGATTAAAATTTGAGGGATTTAACGATATGAATCCGTCAAGCTCCGACGATCCAAACGTAATCTATTCCGACGAAGTCAACGGTTCAAAATAATAATTTCAATATCTGTCAAATTTACCTTTTCTATAAGCGGAATATCCGGACTGTTTTACTGTCCGGATATTTCTTTGAAAATTTATATCAGTCCTTGTTGTTGACTGAATATCGAATAAATGTTAAAATTTCATTGGCAGTATTTTGAAATAAGCCTGAAATACAGCTTAGATATTGAGCTTTTCGGGTGGAGGAAACAATAAAATGAAAATATCAGATATGATTAAATCAGGAAAACCGACTTTATCATTCGAGGTTTTCCCTCCAAAAACATCGGATGCGTATGAAAAGGTGGCGGGAGCGGCTTATAAAATCGCCGACTTGAAGCCCGATTTTATGTCGGTCACTTGCGGAGCGGCCGGAACTACAGACAGTTATACAGCGCTTATAGCGAGCGAAATCAAAAACAAACATTCGGTCGAAGCGCTTCAGCATTATACTTGTATAAACGTGACAAGGGAAAATGTTCTCAAAAAGCTCGAGTTTTCAAAGAAAAACAATATTGATAACATTCTTGCACTTCGCGGCGATATCCCCGAAAATTACGACAAGGACGCAGATCACGACTTTAAACACGCGTCGGAGCTTATTTATTTCATAAAGGAGCATTCGGATATGTGCGTGGGAGCGGCGTGCTATCCGGAGAGACATCCCGAATCTCCCGACGTTAAAAGCGATATTGCTCATCTTAAAGAAAAAGCCGAAGCGGGCTGCGATTTTATCACGACGCAGATGTTTTTTGACAACAATGTTTTGTATAAATATCTTTACAAAATCAGGGAAGCCGGGATTTACGTCCCCGTTATCGCCGGAATTATGCCGGTCACAAACGCGAAACAGATTAAAAGGATAATGAGCCTTTCAAACGCAGAATTTCCGTCAAAGTTTATGAATATAATCGACAGGTTCGGACCGGACAACGATGCCATGCTTCAAGCCGGAATTATTTACGCCTGCGAGCAGATAATCGACCTGATTGCAAATGGTGTCGACAATATTCATATCTATACAATGAACAAACCGGAAGTTGCCGGAAAAATACAGGAAAGTCTCAGCGGTATTATTCCGAGCTGCCAAAATAAATGAAAAAACCTAAAAGGTTTTTCTCGGAGAAAAAGGTAAAATGAAAAAAAGTCTTATCGAAAAAATACATTCGTCGTTCACCTACATGGACGGCGCTACCGGCACTATGCTTCAAAAGATGGGAATGAAGCCGGGTGAACTCACGGAAAATGTCAATCTGACACGCCCTCAAGACGTAATAAACCTTCATCTCGGCTACATCAAGGCAGGTTCGAGAATAATCAATACAAACACTTTCGGCGCGAATATTTTTAAATTTTCACATGAGGAGCTTGAAAAAGTAATAACCGCGGCTGTTGAAAATGCGAGGGAGGCGGTAAGACTTTCCGGAGTCGAAGAAGTTTATATAGCGCTCGATGTAGGGCCTACCGGGAAATTATTAAAACCGCTCGGAACTCTCGATTTCGAGGACGCCGTTGATTGCTTCGCGGAAACAGTTAAAATAGGTGCGCGTCTGGGCGTGGATTTAATTAATATTGAGACTATGACAGACTGCTACGAGACGAAAGCCGCCGTTATTGCAGCAAAGGAAAATTCAAATCTGCCGGTTTTCGCGTCAAACGTGTACGACGAAAAAGGTCTCACAATGACGGGCTCTGCAATAGAGTCAAACGTCGCTTTGCTTGAAGGTCTCGGAGTTGACGCGCTCGGCGTGAACTGTTCTCTCGGACCTGACGTTATGAAAAATCTTATTCCGAGATTTTTTAAGGCGGCGTCCGTACCGGTTATTATGAAACCTAACGCCGGAATGCCGGACACGGTGAACGGCGAAACCGTTTACAATATTAATGCGGAAGAATTTGCGTCGGACATGGCGGAGGGAGCGAAATACGGAGCCGCAATTCTCGGCGGATGCTGCGGAACAACGCCCGAATATATTGAGAAATTGATTGAAAAGACAAAGGATATTGAATTTCCCGAAATTACGAATAAAAATTTCAGCGTCGTTTCATCGAGAGGAAAGACGGTCTGTTTCGGCGGCAGGACAAAGCTAATCGGCGAGAGGATTAATCCGACCGGAAAAAAACTGATGAAACAGGCGTTGAAGGAAAACAATACCGAGTACATGCTTGACTTGGCGTTCAGCCAGCAGGAAAGCGGAGCCGATATTCTCGACATAAACGTAGGACTTCCCGGAATAGACGAGAAAAAAATGCTTGTCGAGGTTGAGAAAAAAGTTCAGTCGGTTATAGATCTTCCTCTTCAGATCGATACGTCCGATATTTCTGCGCTTGAGTCGGCGGCGAGAGTTTACAACGGCAAGCCGATGATAAATTCAGTCTCCGGCAAGCGGGCGGTTATGGATTCCGTTTTCCCGATAGCTAAAAAATACGGCGGAGTAATAGTCGGTCTTCTCCTTGACGACAACGGAATACCCGAGACTGCGGAAAAAAGAGTCGAAGTCGCGGAGAACATAGTCAAAGAGGCGGAAAAATACGGAATAGATAAAAAGAATCTTATTTTCGACCCGCTTACGATGACCGTATCAACGGGAGCGGAGAACGGACAGATTACGCTTGACGCCGTGAAAATGCTGACAGAACGGGGATACAATACGGTTTTGGGAGTGTCAAACGTATCTTTCGGACTGCCGTCAAGACCTAAGATCAATTCCGCGTTTTTCATTCTTGCAATGCATAACGGACTATCGGCGGCTATTATGAATCCCAAGTCCGACGATATGATGTCGGCGTTCTACACGTTTAACGCGCTTAAAGGATACGACAAAAATTTTGAAAAATATATTGAGTTCAGCTCGTCTCAATCGGAAAATTCTGATTTTTCAAAGCCTGCCGGAGAAAGCAGAATACAAAAAGACGATACTCAAATATTGAAAGAATCCGTATTAAAAGGCAACGGCGACGCGGCAGTTTCAGCCGTAAAGAGATTGTTGGAAGATAAAGACCCCAACGATATAATTAACAATATTCTTATTCCCGCGTTAGGCGAAGTCGGCGACCTGTTTGAAAAGAACAGGATATTCCTCCCCGGTCTTATGTCGTCTGCGGAGGCGTCGTCAAAAGCGTTTGACGTCATAAAAGATTTTATCAGCTCTAAAAATACTCAAACAGAGAAAAAAGGAGCCGTTGTTTTGGCGACAGTCAAGGGCGACATTCACGACATAGGAAAAAATATTGTTAAAACCGTAATGGAAAATTTCGGTTATGAAATTATTGATCTGGGAAAGGATGTGCCTAAGGAGGATATTCTGGATGCCGTAGTCAAATCCGGCGCGAAACTATGCGGGCTGAGCGCCCTTATGACAACAACAGTGCCGGCAATGGAGGAGACTATAAAGCTTCTGCACGAAAAAACAGACTGCCTTGTAATGGCGGGAGGTGCAGTCATGACTGCCGAAAGCGCGAAACTTATCGGCGCCGACTTCTACGCGTCCGACGCTATGGAAGGGGTAAGAATAGCTCAGAAGGTATATTCATAAAATTAGCTGACATTTTTATAAATATGTTATATGTCAAATGAAAACGAAAATAGGCGAAGTTATTCGGTAAAATTTTTTACATGACGTTGTTTTTCTTTTTGATATGACGGCTCGCCGAGGATTGTTTATCGGCGGGTCGTTTTTTCGGCATTAAAATTTTTAGTAAAAAAAAAATTAAAGACCGCGGCTGCCTGCGATCTTTTTTGATTTGTCTTAATTTAATTTACTTTTTAAAACTCTTCATGAGTTCAACTATTGACTCAAAAAGATTTTTGAAGAATGTAACTATCTTTGAAAAAACGGACTGAACTCCGCCGGGTCCGAGATTATCAATTTTTTTCTCAGTTTCTTCCATATTTGTCGCCTCCTTTTGTTTAATATTACCATAAAGTTAAAATTAAGTCAATACAGAAAAAAACGGGATCGGAATTTTCCGACCCCGAGTAAAATTTACAGGATGCAGTTTAAAAAGTCCTTTGTCCTCTGTTCCTGAGGATTGTCAAATACGTCTTTCGGCGCGCCTTCCTCTACTATATACCCGTCTGACATGAAAATCACCCTGTCGGCTACTTCTCTTGCGAAGCCCATCTCGTGAGTTACGACTATCATTGTCATCCCGGCCGCCGCAAGTTCTTTCATAACGTTAAGAACTTCTCCGACCATTTCGGGGTCAAGCGCGCTGGTCGGTTCGTCGAAAAGCATGATGTCCGGATTCATTGCGAGCGCTCTTACGATTGCGACTCTCTGCTGCTGTCCGCCGGAAAGTTCGGAAGGGAAGGCGTTCGCTTTATCTTCAAGTCCGATTCTCTTCAGTAAATCGAGAGCGGTTTTTCTCGCCTCATCCTTTGACATTTTCTTTCTGTCTAAAGGAGCGAGCATTATGTTGTCAAGAACCGACTTATTTGCAAACAGATTGAACTGCTGGAATACCATTCCGATATTTTCTCTCTGCTTGTTGATCTTTACTTTTTTGCCCGTCATCTCGACGTTGTCGACGAATATTTTTCCTCCTGTCGGTTCTTCAAGCCTGTTTATGCATCTAAGCATTGTGCTTTTTCCCGAGCCGGACGGTCCGATTACGACGACAACTTCTCCTTTTTTGACTTCGAGGTTTATATCTTTTAAGACCTCTAACTTGCCGAATGATTTTTTCAAATGGCTTATAACGACTTTGTTCTCGATATTTTCGTTTTTGTTCTTCTCGACTATATCGTTAAAAGAGGCCTCTGTCTCAAAATTTTCATTTTGTTTCTTTGTTGGCATACTTTAACCTCTTTTCTATATATCTTGAAATTATCATAAGCACCGAAGTTATTGCAAGGTAGCACAGGGCGGCAAATATATAAGTCTCGAAATACTGGTAAGTCGCTCCGACATACTGTTTCGCCTCGTTCACTATTTCCGCAAGTCCTATGAACGAAAGGATTGACGAGTCCTTTATCGTAATAATAAACTGATTTACAAGTGACGGTATTACTATTTTGAACGCCTGAGGTATTACGATTTTTCTCATTGTTCCGAATTTTGTCATTCCGAGACTTCTCGCCGCCTCGCTTTGACCTTTCGGAACGGCCTGTATGCCGCTTCTGAATATCTCAGACATATATGCGCCCGCGTTGAGCGAAAGCGTAATTGTGCCGGCGACAAACGCGGTGAATACGAATTTCTCTTCGGACGGATCTCTTGTGAGATTCACGAGCTGAGGAATACCGAAATAAATAATCATAGCCTGAACAAGCATAGGCGTGCCTCTGATTATCCATACGTAAATTTCCGCTATTATTCTCAGTATCCTTACTTTAGAAAGCCTGAACATGCAGGTTATCAGTCCGAGAACAACTCCGATGAGGAGAGAAAGAGCCGATATCTCTATACACAGCTTTACGCCGCTCAGAATGTAGGGAGTGGCATTTTGAAACATTCGGGCAAAATCCATTTTTTTACCGATCCTATCAAAAAACCGGCGCAAACTTTCTATTGAAAAGTCATCTGCGCCGGAATAATTTTTTAATTTTTTCCGCTTTTCTCAATGCGGATCTATTTAGTTTTCAGTCAGCTTTCGCCGACTGCGATTTTCGCATTTGACCGTCTGCGAAAATATTAAAAACGAAATGGGTCTGCTTTAAGCCACCGTAGATGATTCGCTGTCAGATGTTGTGTTGTAGCCGTATTTAGCGAGAATTTCGTCATATTTGCCGTTAGCTTTGATGTCTGCAAGTCCAGCGTTGAACATGTTGAGAAGGTCTGTGTTCTGACCCTTCTTTACGGCGAAGCCGTACTGAGCGGGATTGATTGTGTCGCCGATGACTTTTAAGCTGAGTTTCTGAGAAACTATTGAATATCTCGCGACAGGCTCATCCTCGAAACATGCGGCGTACTGACCCTGCATAACGCCCTGGTACATTGTGGGAGAATCCTCAAGAATTGTGACCTTGAAACCGTATTTGTCAGCTACGGACTGAGCGTAAGTAGCGCCGGCCGTTGAAGCTTTAGCCGCTACGGTCTTGCCGTTTAAGTCTTCGATTGACTTGATGTCGGAATCCGCGGCAACAACAATAGCCTGACCTGCGTCAAAATATCCGTCCGAGAAATCATAAGATTTCTTTCTTTCGTCTGTTATTGTAGCGCCTGCTATAACGCCGTCGGCCTGGTTTGACTGAACAGCGGACATAGCCGCGTCAAATCCGATATTGTTTATTTTGTACTGGAATCCCTGGTCTTCCGCGATAGCCGCCATGATATCCATGTCGATTCCGATATATTTGCCGGAATCGGAGTCAAGGAACTCAAAAGGAGCAAATGCGTTATCAGACGCGATAACCCAAACTTTTCCGCTTGAAGAACCAGAAGCGCCTTCGGTGGAGCTTTCTTCTTCTTTTCCGCTGCCTCCGCAGGAAGCGAAAGCAAATACAGTCATAACAATAGCGAGAATTACCGCAGTGATTTTTGTAATCTTCTTCATTTTTTTGTGCCTCCGAAATTATCACTTTGCCATTAAATTAAGATAAAATAAAATTTTCAGATTGATTTTAAAAGCATAATATTTCTCCTGAATCAATCATTAAAATAATTGGCAATAAAAGCATTTTATCATTTAATAAAATATTTGTCAAGGATATAACAAGCACATTATGCACAAGCAAGAATACAATATTTTGTGCAAATTTACCTATTTTTCAGCCGATTTTTCTTATGCTTATCTCTCCGGATCTCAACTTCTCTTCCGTACCGTCTTCATATCTTACAAAAAGAGAAAAATCGTCGCCTATTCCCGTGGCTTTCGCCTTCCTTTTTGACGAATCTCTTATCACAAAAATGTCTTCTCCTATTACGTCCGATTTATCTCTGTACTTTTTCAAAAATTCTTTTTTTGTCAAGTCGGGGTAGTAATCGAAAAACTCATCAACTATATCCGAAACGATATTCTCAGCCTCCGACCCTTTCGCTTTTCCGTAAGGGTATACTGCGCACGCTTTGTCTTTGAGTTCGTCCGGAAAACCTCCGTCGGGCTCGAATAGATTTATGCCTATTCCGGCTACTGCGTATGACAGTCGGCCGCTTTCGATATCCATCGCGCCCTCCGTCAGTATGCCGCAGCACTTTTTAGAGGAGATGTTTATATCGTTTACCCATTTTATTTTAGTCTCTCTTCCGGAATTTTTTTCGATAGAATCGGCGACGCACACGGCAAGGCATGTAGTGATTAAAAGCGAATCCTCCGGGGAAAGATTTGGTCTCAGCAAAATGCTGAAATAAATTCCCTTGTCAAGCGGAGAGAAAAAATTTCTCCCCATTCTTCCTCTGCCTTTTGTCTGATTTGAAGAGATAATAACGAGACCTTCTTTTTCGCCGTCAAGAGCGGCTTTTTTTACCAGGTCGTTAGTAGACGTTACCTGTCTTATATATTTCGCCCTGACAAGGGGATGTTTTATTTTCGAGCCGAAATCCGAGCTTGTGAGCGGAGCGCCGTTTCCGGAGAGCATATATCCTCTGTTTGTGACAGCGTCTATTTCGTATCCCGCTTTACGCAAAGTGTTTACCGCTTTCCAAATTGCCGTCCTTGAAACCGAAAGTTTTTCGGCGGCGAATTGACCCGAAATGTATTTTCCCTTATTCTCCTTCAGCAGTTCTGATAGCTCGTCTGCCGTCGACATTTAAAAATTTCACTCTCTTTCTCACCTGAATTGAGATAACTATTGCCGCGGCCATTTTGACTAAGTCCGGAATAATGAATAAAAGCACGCATTTTTCAAAAGCTTCCGAGACGGTCACGGCGCCGTTCTGCTGTATTATAAACCATGCCGTGCCGAGGAAATAATCCACGGCGAGGCCTATAGTCATTCCCGTCATCATAATATACCATTTTGAGCCGAATTTGTCTATGACAATACCGGCAATAAGACTCAAAAAAATAAATCCTATCAAATAGCCGCCTGTCGGTCCGAACAGTACGGCGGGTCCCGATTTGAAAGATGAAAAAACGGGCGCGCCGATAAGACCGAGAAGAAGATATACAATTACGGATAATGTTCCTCTTTTTGCTCCGAGCATTCCTGCCGCGCAGAAAACGGCGAATGTCTGAAGCGTAAACGGCACAGGCCCCACAGGTATAGTTATGTAGGAACATATCGCCGTTATCGCGGTCATAACCGCTATCAAAGCGGCGTTTAAAGCGGCGGATGAATTTTTCCTTTTCGGATTTTTGATTTCTTTTGTCTCTTTTGCTTTTTCTTCGGCTGATATCATAAAATTTTCTCTCCTTAAATAATAAAATCCCGCGGAATCTTTATTTCCGCGGGGAAGTTTATCATTATCGGCTATATTTGTCAACCTAAAATTGAATTGCGGTTGACAATTTAATCATTTCGTCTAATTCGCAAGACCCATAACGTCAAGAAGAAGAATCCAAGAAAGTCCGTAGTAAGCTGCAACAGCTATAAGGTCGTTGATTGTCGTAATCAGCGGACCGGATGCTACTGCGGGATCTACGCCGATTTTCTTGAAAAATATAGGAATACCCGTGCCTGCAAGAGAAGAGAGAACCATAGATATCAAAAGTGATACGCCTATGCAGGCTGAAATCGCGAACGCTTCATGCGCCGGACGTCCCTTTACGAGCATTATGAATAAGCCTATAAACGCAAACGAGCCAATTCCGAGTACGACGCCGTTTGAAAAACCTATTCTGCACTCTTTTAAACAGAGCTTCGCCTTCTGTTTTGATGTAAGCGATTCATCCATCAAATCTCTCAATGTGACGCCAAGGCTCTGCGTGCCAACGTTGCCTGCCATGTCAAGCACAAGAGACTGAAACGCTACGAGTATTGTCAATTCCTGCTCTACGTGCGCAAAAAGGTTTACAATGCTTGAAACTCCCAGACCTAAGAAAAGAAGTATCACAAGCCAAGGAAGTCTTTTTTTCATCGACGTCTTAACCGGCTCTTTAATATCCTCTTCCGCTGACAAGCCTGCGAATTTAGCGTAATCCTCGCCCATTTCCTCGTCTACGATTTCGATTAAGTCCTGGCTGGTGACTACGCCTAAAAGCTTGTTGTCATTGTCGAGAACAGGGATTGAATCCTCGGAATAATCCTTGATTCTTTCTATACAGCTGTCGATTTCCTCGTGGGCGTATACATAGGGGTAGGACGTTATGACTATGTCGTCAACAGTGTCTCTTCCTTCTCTTGCCCTGATTAAATCTTTTAAATCAATCGCGCCGTAAAAAGTCTTATAGTCGTCGATTACGTAAATTGTCTGAATATTGTCGTTTTCCTCCGCCTGACTTACAAGCTCTCTCATCGCGTCTCTGATGCCTATGCCTGTCTTGATCGCGATGTAGTTTGTAGACATCTTTGAGCCTATTTCGTCCTCGTCGAATGAACCTATCAGAGCTATTTCTTTTTTTGAGTCGTCGTCCATAAGGTCGATAAGAGTTTCTCTCTCACCCTTTGAAAGCTTTCTAAGGTATTCAAGCGCCGTGTCCGGCTCGAGGTTTGAAAGTATCTCAAGTTTTTTTCTTATCGAAAGCTCTGAAAAATATGTTCCGAGGTCGTCCTCGGTGTATTCGAGAACATCGGCGAGAGTCTGCGCGTCAAGTATATTGTAAAGTCTTGAGCGTTCGTCTTTTGAAAGCAGAGCAAGCGATTCCGCGATATCGTTTTCATGGTAGTTAAGTATTTTTTCCTGCAATACTTTGGGAGAAAAATTGGAGCGGATAATATCTACAATTTCCGACTTGTAATCTCTGTGCTGCTTTACCTCGTTTTCCTCATCCCTTGCTAAAGGGGCGGAATTTTTTTCATCCATAAAAAATACCCTTCTTTCTCGTAAATTTTCCTTTTTGCGGTATTTTCGCGCGCAAAAAAGTAAAGTCAATCGAAAAAAGGGCGACATGTATTAGATATTAAGTTGTAAAAATTCGGAAAATTTTCTGAAAATCAAAAATAAATAATCATAAAAATATTAAAGAAATATTAAAAAAATTAATTTCCGAATGTCACTTAAATTCCCCGTGAGAATATAAACCGGCATTTAATAACGATAAAAATTCACACAACGGAACATCTAAACCGTCACCCAAACTTCGACCGTGGCTGTCCATAATCTCACCTCACAAAATTTAAGATTTCGCTTTAAATTATACCAGACCAAACCATTTCAGTCAATAGAAAAGACCGACAAAATTAAGTTGTTTTTCTTTCGGAGCGATAAAAAAAACTCCGTATAAAAACGGAGTCTTTTACGATATTTTTCCTATTTCGTTTTCTTCGAATTTTCCCTGAGCAGATCTCTTATCTCGGTGAGGATTTCTTCCTGAGTTTCCTTCTTCTCCTCTTCTTTCTTCTCTTCCTCTTTTTTGTCCTTGTTTACAAGCTGCTTAATTCTCTCCTCTGATTTTACAACAGCTCTCAGTACGCAGAAAAGAACCAATGCTACAATTAAGAAATTGATTACAGCGCTTATAAAGCTGCCGTAATTTACAGACGCGTCGCCTACTTTAAAGCTCAGACCGGAAAAATCAATGCCGCCCAAAATAAGACCGATGAGAGGGGAAATTATGTCGTCTACCAAAGATGATACTATCGCGCTGAACGCGCCGCCTATAATGACGCCGACAGCCATGTCGAGAATATTTCCCTTTGAAATAAACGCCTTGAAATCAGACCAGAAACTTTTCACTTTTCGAATCCTCCAAATAACCCGAATTTGTTTTAATTAGATTATAACTTGACGTCTTTTTTTTGTCAATTATTTTGTTTGACATATGTTATTTATTTATGTATAATTTTTTTTGTATAATTAAAGAGGATAACATAAAAATTGCGGAATTTATTTTTCGTTTATAATTTATTTGAGGATTTTTTGTAAATGACAGAGCGGGAGAGAAGAAGAAAAAAAAGAGAAAAGTTCGAAGGATTTCCGCCGTCCGGCAGGATGAAACTCGGCTACCGCTTTTCAAAAAATTACCCGTCCGGCTCGAACGAACAGGGTTATAAAACCGAAAAAAACGAGAAGAAAATAAAACCGGCGGTTTATATTTCGATTTTTCTCGTCGTTTTAATCGTGTCGTTTTTTGTCTCGGCGGTTTTGATGAACGTATCGTCAAAACCCGCGGCGGAGATTCAATCGGGAAATATTGGAACAGAAAAAAAACTAAACGTGTCGGGGAATAAAGCCGTATTTCTCTCGGGAGACACGTTGTCCTACCGGTCTGTTGACGACGCGGCCGGAGAATATGTTTCACTCGGCATAAATACTGTTGTGATTTCTTTTAAAGACGCGTCGGGCAGTCTTTATTTCATGCCGTCGGACTCGTCTCTTTCATATCCCGAATCGCTTACAATGGCGTCTAAAACAGCCGGAGACGTGATTGACGGATTTCAGGAATACGGGCTCAGAGTATACGCTTATTTCTGCTGCTATGCCGACGATATATACGCTAGAAACAATCAGAACCTCGCAGCTTATTATCTGACAGAGGACGCTTCCGGAGAAAACGGCGAAGTTCATGCGCTTTGGTACGACTCCACAAAAGACGCTCACGCATGGATGTCGCCTTTTTCATCCGATTACAATTATTATCTTAACAGCCTTATTAAAGATGTATTCAATTTGGGGGTAGACGGAATTATTTTAGACTGCGTTTCTCTTCCGTACGCGACGGATGACGGCGGCGCGGTATTCCCGGGCAATGAGGACGGCGACAGAAATAACGTAAACGACGCTATGGCTTCATTTGCCGAATCGTTCGTAAATTCATATTCTTCAATTTCGACAGGATTGGCGGACGATATATTGAACGTTCTCGAATATACAAATTCCGGAGAACCTACAGATCTTATGAAACTCAATCCGGCTTTTTCGGTAGTTAAGTTCGATATAGACTCGGTGCCTGAAAATACGCCTGTCGGTTCAAACCTTTACTCGAGTCCTTCCAAAACAGTTCCGCAGTTTACAAAGGCGGCTTTTGACGAGATAACGCGAGCCTCTGATTCCGAGAGCCTTTCAACGGCGGTAACGCCGCTTTTCACAGTGACCGATAAGATAAAATCCGAGCTTTCCGCCGTAAAGGAATTAAATATGGATTCATATATAATCTATTCGCCGGACGAACGGTACAATTCGGATTATTTCGATTGATATTATTAAATCGACTGTTTATTAGGAGAAAATATACAAATGTCAAGAACACTTATAGCGTTGGGAACGCTTGCGGGACTTTTTACAAGCACTCTGCCGCTTTATATGAAGGTTCGCAAAAACGATAAAGAAGGCAGAAACGACGAGTCCTACGAGGAAATTACAAAAAGACTTCATTCGCTTATTCCGGTTTTCAATAAATCCGCCGGGATCGAATTGGACGTAAAAGGAGTTGAAAACATTCCCGACGGCCCCGTGCTTTACGTTTCCAATCATCAGGGAATTTACGACCCTGTGGCGCTGATGGAGACTATGAAGACCGTTCCGGGATTTTTCGCTAAAAAAGAAGTAGAGAACGTGCCGATAATGTCCGCGTGGATGCGTGAATTGGGCTGCGTATTTATAGACAGGGAAGACCCGTCAAAAGCTCTCGGCGAAATAAACAAGGGCGTTGAACAGCTGAAAAAAGGAAGAAGTCTCGCGGTGTTTCCGGAAGGGACAAGGTCGAGGTCGAGAGATATCGGCGAGTTCAAAGGCGGAGCTTTTATTATGGCTCAAAGAGCGAAAGTGCCTATAGTACCCGTAGCTATGGACGGTTCCTACCTTTTGTGGGAGAACAACAACAACAAAATAAAGCCATGCAAAATTTATATAAGAGTTCTGAAACCGATTTACGACGTCGACAAAATGCCGAGAAAGGAATTCAGGCATATTACCGAAGCGGTCAGGAAAAAAATTCAGACAGAACTTGACGTCATTAAATATATAAGAGAAAAAGACGAAAACAAACAATGAACTTTTTACAGGAGAGATGATAATGTTTAAAAAGAAAAAGACGGATGACAATAAAGTATCACTCGACGATGTTGTTGATAAACTTACAGTAGACGAAAAAATAAAACTGCTGTCGGGAGCCGATTTCTGGAGAACTGCCGAAATAAAAGATTCCGAGATTCCCATTCCGGAGATAATGGTTTCCGATGGACCTATCGGTCTGAGAAAACAAAAATCGAAGGATTCCGGAGTTAACGATTCCATTGAGGCCGTCTGCTTTCCGGCGGCCGTCGGACTTGCGGCGTCATTTGACGAAGACCTAATGAAAAAACTCGGTGAAATTCTCGGCGAAGAATGTCAGGCCGAAGATCTCGCAGTTCTTCTCGGACCTGCTGTAAATATCAAGCGTTCGCCTCTTTGCGGAAGAAATTTCGAATATTATTCGGAAGATCCGTACCTTGCCGGAAAACTCGCGTCATCTTACATAAAAGGAGTTCAGTCGAAAAACGTCGGCACGTCTGTCAAGCATTTCGCCGCGAACAGCCAGGAAACGAGAAGAATGACATCGTCGTCCGAGATAGACGAAAGAGCTTTGAGGGAGATATATTTTCCCGCGTTTGAAATCGCCGTAAAGGAGGCGCAGCCGTGGACGGTGATGTGTTCCTACAACAAAATAAACGGCGTTCACGCGTCGGAGGACAAAAAGCTTTTGACAGACGTACTGCGAGACGAGTGGGGATTCAAAGGCCTTGTGATGTCGGACTGGGGCGCCGTACACGACAGAGTTGACGGCGTAAAAGCGGGATGCGACCTTGAAATGCCTTCCTCAAACGGAATGGGCGAAAGAAAACTAAGAGCTGCTTACGACGCGGGAGAGCTTACGGAGGAGCAGCTGAATAAATCAGTCAGAAGACTTATAAATATCGTATTCAAATTTACGCAGAACAGATTAGAAGCTAAATTCGACAGAGAAGAAGATCACAATAAATCCGCGGAAATATCCGAGAAAACCATGGTTCTTCTTAAAAACGAGGACAAAGTTCTGCCGCTTGACAAAACGCAGAATATAGTTTATATAGGCGAATATGCCGAAAAACCGAGATTTCAGGGCGGCGGTTCGTCCCACGTAAACGTTCACAGGGTTACGACCTGCCTCGACGAGACGAGAAATTACACCAACGTACAGTATTACAAAGGATTCGGGACAGCTGATGAAAAGACGAATCAGGCTCTCGAGGACGACGCCGTAAGAGCAGCATCACAGGCCGACGTCGCCGTAATTTTCGCAGGACTTCCCATTTCGTTTGAATCAGAAGGCGCGGACAGAAAGACTATGAGGCTTCCCGAGCCGCAGAACAGATTGATCGAAAGAGTTTGCGCCGTTCAGAAAAATGTCGTCGTCGTTCTTCAAAACGGCTCGCCGGTGGAAATGCCGTGGATTGACGGCGTGAAGGCTGTTCTTGAAAGCTATTTGGGCGGCGAAGGCGTAGGAACGGCTCAGGCGCGGATACTTTTCGGAGAAGTTTCGCCTACCGCAAAACTTGCCGAGACGTTTCCGCTTAAATATTCCGACACTCCGGCTTATCAGAATTTCCCCGGCACATTCAATACCGTGGAGTACAGGGAGTCGATATTTGTAGGGTACAGGTATTACGATACCGCCAAGAAGAATGTTCTGTTCCCGTTCGGATACGGTCTCACATATACGACGTTTGAATATTCCGATCTAAAAATAGACTCAAAGACAATGAGCCCCGGCGGAAAAATCAAAGTCACTTTTACCGTCAAAAATACAGGAGATTTCGACGCGGCGGAAATAGCTCAGATCTACGTTTCCGACAAGTCGCCAAAGGTATTCAAGGCGGAGAAGGAACTTAAAGGATTCAAGAAAATCGAACTGAAAAAGGGCGAGCAGAAAACAGTCGCGTTAGAGCTTGACGAGAGAGCGTTTTCTTATTACAACGTAGATGAGAAAAAGTTCGTCTCGGACGACGGCGAATACGGCATACTTGTAGGCTCGTCATCCAGAGATATTAAGCTTTCAGGCTCTGTTTCGCTTACGGGATTTTCCGTTCATCCGAGTCCTTACGACATCAAAACGGAGGAAATATACAGAACAGGCGATATTCAGTCTGTTTCAAGAGAGGATTTTGAAAAGCTTATCGGCAGAAAAATAGTTGTCGACAAGCCTCATGCTCCATTCACCCGTGATAACTGCTTTGGCGATATGGCGGGGACAAAGATGGGAGATTTCCTTATCAGGACGGTGAAAACAGTCACAGGCAAACTGAATGATATAGAAATCGCCTCGTCATCCGCGATGTACGGTTCCGCGCTTGAAAGCCCGATAAGACAGATGAGCGCTATGTCGGGCGGAGTTCTTCAGGAAAGCGCCGAGGAAAAGATAGTGGCGTTTATGAACGGAAAGACAGTTTCTATCGCCGGACTTATTCCTATCGCGATAAAAGGTCTTTTCGGAAAGCTTAAAAAATAATTATTTGATATTGGGATGACAAAAATGTACGACAGAGTCGTTGTAATTACAGGCGCGTCCGACGGAATAGGCAGAGCGGCAGCCGCGCTTTTTTCGCAAAACGGATGGACGGTTGTTAATATGAGCCGCCATGATTCGGACGTGCCGGGTATAATCAATTTTAAAACAGATGTAACAGACGAGGATAACGTAAAAAGAAGCTTCGCCGAGACAGGCGAAAGATTCGGAGGAATAGACTGCCTTGTCAACAATGCCGGATACGGAATATCCGGAGCCATAGAATATACAGAGCTTGCCGACGCTCAAAGGCAGTTCGACGTAAATTTTTTCGGCGCAGTCAGATGTATAAAAGCGGCTCTGCCGCTTTTAAAGAAAAGAAAAGGCAGAATAATAAACATCTCTTCCGCCGCTTCAATTTTCGCGATACCTTTCCAGTCTTTTTATTCCGCATCAAAATCGAGCGTTGACGTATTGACAAAGGCTTTAGCCAACGAGATTAAAAATACGGGCGTCACCGTATGCGCCCTTCAGCTCGGCGATACAAAAACCTCTTTTACGGGGTCGAGAAATAAATCTCTCGCGGGCGATGAGGAATACGGCGGAATGATTTCGCGGTCTGTTGCGAAAATGGAATCGGACGAAAAAAACGGAATGAGTCCGGAAACGGTAGCCAAGGCAATTTACGGCGCGGCGACAGCGAAAAACCAGAAATTAATATCGGCTGTTGGACTTATGTATAAAAGCTTCGCCGTTCTCAACAGAATTATTCCGACAGACGTCGTAAATAAACTCATCGCTTTATTGTATTTACCCGAGAAATAATAATGAATAAAATAAATTATCAGCTTGTTTCCGACGAGCTGATAAAGAAAATAACAGAGGAGAAGAAAAAAACCGGATATATTCCGTCTCTTCTCCTTCATTCGTGCTGTGCGCCGTGTTCAAGCTACACTCTTGAATATTTATCCGATTATTTCAATATTACGCTTTATTACTATAATCCGAATATCTCACCTGAAAAAGAATTTTTATTCAGAGTGTCGGAGCTTGAAAGATTTACAGAAGAGTTCGATTTTAAAAACAAAGTTTCCCTTGTCGTGCCAGAATACAGACCGGAGGAATTTATCAAAATCAGCAGAGGTCTCGAAAATCTTCCTGAGGGCGGTGAGAGATGTTATAAATGTTATGAACTCAGGCTTGAAAAGACGGCTCAATACGCGAAGGAAAATAATTTTGATTATTTCACAACTACGCTGTCCATAAGCCCGTATAAAAACAGCGCGTGGCTCAACGAAATAGGAGGCAGGCTCGCCGAAAAATATAAGCTTAATTACTTTTTCTCCGATTTTAAAAAACGCGGAGGATATAAGAGGTCTATAGAACTTTCAAATGAATATTCGCTTTACAGGCAGAATTACTGCGGCTGCGTTTATTCGTATGCACAAATGATGAAAAAGAATGAAGAAAAGCTTCACTCCGATGAAATTTAAAAGAAACAGAGGAAATTATTTCATATGAAAACTATGTCATTTAACGTCCTGACAGGCAGGAACGATGAAAACGACTGGCCATACAGAAAAACGTTCGTGTCGGATATTATAAAAAAATACGAACCCGATACGATAGGACTTCAGGAGGCTCATATAGGGTGGATGAAATATCTCGAATCGGCGCTTGACGGATATTGCTACGCGGGCGTCGGAAGAGACGACGGAAAAATAGGAGGGGAGTTCACCCCTGTATTTTACAACTCAAAAAATGTCGAACTTTTAAAACAGGACACTTTCTGGCTTTCGGAAACTCCTGAAAAACCGTCTAAAGGATGGGATGCGCCGAAATGGAACAGAATCTGCACATACGCGGTATTAAAAGATAAAAAGACAAATAAAAAGTTCGTTCATATGAATACCCACCTCGATAATGACGGTATTGAGGCGAGAAAAAAGGGCGCGGAGCTTATTGTAAAAAAATCAGATGAGCTTTTTCCCGATTTGCCAATAATTTTGACAGGCGATTTTAACGACAATCCCGAGTCCGAAGCGTATAAAACCATTATATCTGGCAGATTTGAGGATGCGCGAATTTCTTCCGGAAGCTCAGACAATACTAAAACATACCACGGATTTGACCTGATAAACGAAGATGAAAAACAGCTAATCGACTTTATCTTTGTCAAAAACTCTGCTAAAGCTGTCTCGTACAAATGTATTACCGATGAAATCGAAGGCAGGAGACCGTCGGATCATTATCCGGTTATCTCTGAAATAATAATCTGAAAATAAATCAAGAAAAAATTACTTTAAAAAATGAATGAATATAAAGAAACTCCAAGGGAAATAATATTTGATATTCTCATCTGCTTTGCCGGTTCCGCGATTTACGCCGCCGGAGTTAATATTTTTATTTCGCCGAACGGCTTCGCTTCATCAGGTGTTACGGGTCTTGCCCTTATAGTAAATTATCTGTGGAAATTCCCAACAGGTATCACAATGTTTCTGATGAACGTTCCGCTTTTCATCTGGTCGTATTTTGAACTTGGAAAAAAATTTCTTATAAAAAGTGCGCTGACAACGCTTTCATCATCTCTTATAATAGATTTGTGCGCGCGTTTTATGCCGAAATACACGGGAGATACTCTTCTCGCTGCAATATTCGCGGGCGGATTTATGGGGCTCGGACTGGGACTTATATTTACGAGAGGTTCCACATCGGGAGGCTCGGATATAGTGTCGAGGATATTCAATAAAAAATACCCTCAGATGTCAATGGGAACTTTAATGACTGTTTTGGATCTTACCGTCGCTTTAATTTCAGGTATAGTTTATAAAAACGTCGAGGATATACTTTACGCCGTAATAGTTTTCTTTGTATCTGGCAGAGTTATAGATTTTGTCGTATACGGCTCCGATAAAGGAAAACTTCTTTTGATTGTCTCGGACAACGCGAAAGCGGTTGCCGATGAAATAACAAGTAAAACGCCGCGCGGAGTGTCTATACTGCCCGCGACCGGAGCGTACACGGGAAAAGAGAAAAATGTGCTTATGTGCGTCGTTCATCCGAACGAGGTGACAAAAATAAGAAAACTTGTTTCAAAATTCGACGAACATCCGTTTATCATCATAACAGACGCGTCGGAAATCCTCGGACAGGGATTTAAGAGGTATCAGGAATGAATAAAAATGCCCGCCCGAAAAATTTCGAGCGGGTATATCTATTATTTTATTTATCCGATTTAGCTGATTTTTTCTTAGCTGTCTTTTTCGCTGGTTTCGCCGGCTCATCAGTCTTTACCGCCGCTTTTTCCGATTTTTCGGCAGCCTTTTTCACGTCGGCTTCTTTTGCTTCCTTCTTTACAGTCTTTACAGTCTTTGTTTCCTTTTTGACTGTTTTTCTCGCTGTCTTTCTGACGGCTTTTTTCTTGTCGTTTTTAATAATGTCAACTATATAAAGTACGTCGTCTACATCGCCGGAAATTTTGAAATCACCGTCAAAGAAAGCTTTTTTAGCATCGATATTCCCGTCGAGTATTCCCTCGAGAAGACTGCTTGAAATATCTACGGCTGCTGTGTTGTCGTGATAATCGTACGGTTCGAAAGCATATGCGCCGGCAATATCCGCCACGTAAAAAGTGCCTCCGCAGTCCTCATCTGTCATAGTTACTTGAACAGCAAAGCTTTTCTTTATCTTTGAAGTGTCAATGTCCGAATATTTTGCTTTAAGCTCGGAGAACTTTTCCTCAAATGTCATAGCCCTCTTCTCCTTTTTTATTATTTTGATATTTTATTATATTCTATTATACGTAATCGCAATATTTTGTCAACTTTATTTTTTGTGCAGTTTTTACGAATTTTTAACCGGAAATTGTTGATATAGCAAATTCGATATGGTCAATCTTTGGAAAATAAAAAAATTCGGACTGCATTCAGCCCGGATTTTTTTTATTGATTATTTGCCTCCGATAGAAGCCATTATTTCTACGATGCTCTTGAAAAGCTTCGTGAAGAAATCAGCGACTTTCTGGAAGAAATTGATAAATTTATCAGCTGTTGAAGATACTGTAGAATCTATCTTTGAAGACTCTTCCTCTGAAATTAATGTCTCGTCCATTATAATTTTCACCTCTCTTAATTTTGATTATATCTTACATTGGAAATATAAAATATACCTTGAAAAAAATATATCAAAATGTTGTTCGGAAATTATAATTTAAAGATTATATTTTCCGCAGTTTAATTTACCGCGAAAATTTAAGCGGCAATTTTGTCAAGAGAGGGTATAAGCTTTGCGGAATATCTCAATATATATCTTGCGTCTTTGGCTGTTATTCTGCCGTCGCCGTCTATGTCGCAAGTCTCTTTGATATGGTCTGTGTTTTCCTCAAGTCTCGCGGCTACTCTCAGAACAATTCTCGCATCTGTGGCGTTTACTCTGTTGTCGCCGTTTGCGTCGCCTTTTCTTCCCTTGGTGTCGGCGTCTCTGCTCGGTATGTTAGTCTCGTAAGGTTTGTAATTGAATCCGAAGAAATCGTGTAGAATTGAAGTGTCGATTTTGAGTGAGTCAAAATCAAAATACGGAACCACAAGACCCGCGTTTTTCTTCGCATTGTTTACTACCGAAACAACCACATGAATGAAATCGTTAATAAGAATTGTTACCTCTTTTATTCCTTTTTCCTTAATCTGCTCCTCAAGGGCGTCCTTGTTCATTTTGCCCACGAGATCAAGCACTATCGCGATAAGCTCGGAAGTATCCTCGGAAGCGATAATTTCAGAAATAGCCTGCTTAATATCCTCGTCGGAAAGAAGATTTTTTACAAATTCGGAATTTTTTATCTGATCCACAAGACTGTTTATATCGATACCGCTCGACGCAGAATTGTCGTCAGCCGCGAAAGATACGGGCATAAGAGCGGTAAATACCATTAGAACCGAGAGGATAAGCGCGATAATTTTCTTTTTCATGATGAATGCTCCCTTTAACATACGCCAAAAATCACAGGGTTAATTTTTCTGCGGTTTTCTTTAAATACTCAAGACCTTCTTTGACTGCCGGAAGACAATCTTCATCGCCTTCAAATTCTACAGTCACATAATCATCATAACCGTTTTTCGCAAGAATGTCAAGACATTTGTATACATTTACGTCACCTCTGCCAATAACGGTGCCTTTCAGATAATTGCCGTGTCTTGTCCTATAGTATCCTTTCGGGTCGGCGATTTCGCCTTTGTGAATATAGAAATCCTTGGCGTGTACGTGAATCGCGTAATTTTTGAGCCTTTCGACAGCGGAAACCGGATCCTCGTCGACACAGAGGAAATTTCCCATATCGATTAAAAGACCGTAGTTGTCTCTGCCGACAGCCTTGAAAAGTCTTTCCATTCTGTCCGAATCCTGGAAAAACATTCCGTGATTTTCGGTCATCGTTTTTATTCCCAATGTCTCGGCGTAATCCGCGACTTCGGCCGCCGCCTTTGCGACTTTCGGCAGCGCCTCTTCAAAATCAAGTCCCTTCACCCATGTCGCGTCATGTCTCATTTTATCCGCTCCGAGTTCGGCGCATACGTCAAGCTTTCTTTTCAGCCTCTCCGCCTCTTTTTCCGCGTCGCCTTTGAGAAAATCCGCCCACACGGTGTATGCTGAAACGGCGAGACCCAAGCCGCCGCACTGCTCTTTGGCTTTTTTCGCGACTTCAATTTCTGTCATACCGTCGATTTCGGGGAGGTCGGTAAATTCTATGGCGTCAAAACCCTGTTTTGAAGCGATGTCGATTATCTCCCAGAGTGAATGACCTTCATTTTGATATTTTGAATATGAATATGAGCTGACGGAAAAGTTCATTTATTTTTATCTCCTTTTATTTTTTTCCAGTATTCCGCGGCGGCCTGTTCGTTTTTATTTTCACCCGGAATATAGTAGACGGCGTCTTTTATCTCGTCAGGCAGGTACTGTTGATAAACCCAGTGGTTCGGATAATCGTGCGGATATATATAGTGCTGCCCTTTTATTTTTCTGTCCTCGCCGTCAAAATGGACATTTTGAAGATTTCTCGGTATCTGACCGTAATTTCCTTTTCTTATATCTTCATCCGCACGTTTGATTGCTTTGTTGCCCGAATTGGATTTCGGAGAATTGCAGACTAAAATCACGGCGTCCGCAAGAGGGATTTCCGCCTCCGGCAGTCCTACCGCTTCGGCTGTTTCAACGCAGGATCTGACTATCGGAATAATATTGGGATAAGCTAAGCCCACATCTTCGCAGGCGCATACCATAAGCCTTCTGCACGCCGACGGAAGGTCGCCCGCGTCGAGCAGTCTCGCAAGGTAGTGAAGCGCGGCGTTCGCGTCCGAACCTCTCATCGATTTCTGATAGGCCGAAACAATATCGTAATGTTCATCGCCGTCTTTGTCGTACCTGAGCGACGTTTTCTGACCTAAAAGCTCGGCGTTTTTCATCGTGATTTTTCTGTTTTCGCCTTTTGCCGGAACATTCGAGCTCAGGCAGATCATCTCAACGGTGTTTACTGCTTTTCTTACGTCTCCGCCGCAAGAATAAGATATGTGTTTTTTTACGCCGTCCTCTATGTCAAAACCGCAGTCAAGCTCTTTTCCCATCTCGGAAAAAGCTCTGTCTATTACAGGCAATATGTCATCGGGTGAAACCGTCTTGAACTCAAAGACGGTTGATCTCGAGAGAACAGCGGAATATACATAGAAATAAGGATTTTCCGTGGTAGAAGCAATCAGTGTTATAGACCCGTCCTCTATATACTGAAGAAGCGATTGCTGCTGTTTTTTGTTGAAATACTGAATTTCGTCGAGATAAAGCAGTATTCCGTTTACGGCGGCGACGGTGCCCACTTGATTTGCCGCGTCCCTTATATCCTGTAACGACGCGGTAGTGCCGTTCAGTTTGATGAGTTTTTTATCGGTTTTGGACGCGATTATAGATGCGACCGTTGTTTTTCCTGTTCCGGGCGGACCGTAGAAAATCATGTTCGGAACAGTTCCCGATTCTATAATATTTCTCAAAGGAGCGTTCTTTGCAATAAGATGCCTCTGCCCCGCAACCTCGTCCAAGGTCACGGGCCTTAATTTGTCGGCTAAAGGCTGTGACATTTTTCCCCTCCGTAGAAAAATTTTTCTAAGAATTTTCTGTTATCTTTTTTCGGTCGGTATTCCTTCGAGGAAATTATATTCCCTCGCCCTGCCATCGTGGTCAATTCTGTATGTCTTGACCTGATGAGCGTAGATTGTGGATCTGAAAAAGCAGTTTAGAAGTTTTGATTTTACTGTTATCTCCGTTTCCTCTTCGCCTTTTGTCTCCCATAGTCTTATAACAGTGTCGTCGGAACCGTCTTCGCATAGCTTTACAGCCGATACAAGGCAGTTATCTTTGTCAACTGTTATAAAACCGTTTTTCTGAGGAAGATTTCCCTTGTGGGACGATTCGCACCATACGTCGAATCTCTGATTTAATTTCGCGGCCTCTTCTGTTATTTCGGTCTCTTCTGCGTCGCCTCTGTGTACGAAAATTCCGAATTCACATTCCTGTTCTCCCTCGTCTGTGTATCTGAAATCGGCGAGAGGTCTGTCAGAATAATGGTCGGCGAAAATTTTATTTCTCAAAACAGTCTGCCTGAGCTCGGAACAAACGCATGAGTACGAATATTTTGAGTCGTTTATTACTGCTATTCCGTATTTTTTGTGGTCAAAATCCGATGTTACGTCTGTCCACTGCTGTTCTACGCTCTCTTTTCCGTCCGCAGGTCTTTTTATGAAATCCATGGGAATTTCGGACGTCGAGACGGGATTTTCACCGCCTATGTCAAAGCACATCTTTAAAAGCGCGTTTTTCTCTCTCCACTCTATATGAAGCTTAATGTATATAGTCTTAAGCTCGGAGTAAAGCCTGTACTCTTTTGTGACGAGGGAATCGCCGAAGGAATAATATGCTCTGACAACCTGCCTTACATCGTTATTTTCGACGTATTCGAGCTTTATGAAATTCATCTCGCCCAAAACGTTTCTGAAATAATCGTTGTTGTGCGACCATGTGTCTGTATCCGAATCGTCAATAACTGTTAATTCGGCAAGTTCTGAATGAGCGAACTCATGACCCGATGATATCAAAGACGAAATATTTCCTGTTTTTGAATTGATGACGGCTTTCAGAAATTTGTTTTCCAAAACAATATCTTCACTTGAGTCGAGATAAGATTCAAAATATTTGTGATAATCGTAATCTCTGTCATTTGAAAGCCAATACGTTTTATATCCGAACGCCGGCACATCTGCGACAAATACGGTGTCCGTGTGCGAATCGTTCGACCTTGAAGAGCGGACGTTCGCGAATTTAATTTCGTTTGAGTCGGAGTCTGTGACTTTTGATGACTGAAAAATGGCTCTGACCGGCATTTTCGCGTCATATGAAAGTGAATTGAAAACGGTTATGCACCTTGGAAAACCTTCCGGCATTCCCATATGTCTTATCTCTGTTCTGACCGGCTCGCCTATTCCGTCTATCCAGGTGTCTATATTTCTTGATATTTTTACCTGCGCTACAGCTTTTATTTTTTCGGCTGCTGTAATGGCGTACTGCTGGAAACCGCAGATATCGTCGTAAACCTCTTTTATCGAGCAGCCGCAAAGACTGTCGTGGAACTGGGAAAACATGACTTTTTCCCACGCTTTTTTGATTTCTTCGGTGTGGCTTTCCGCTCCCGTCAATTTAGATGCGACAGTGTCCCATACCTCTGCGGAATAAAGCGCCTGCTCCGCTTTTCTATTCAGAGCTTTTACTCTGCTCATTACGCTGTAGCATCCCGCGCTGTGACGCTGAAGTTCGTCTGTCCATACCGGCAGGTCGGGCATCGCCTCCGTCAGAGATTTAAAATATCTGTCGGGATCCGAATATACAAATTTTGAATTGTCGTCATTGGGTTCGTATTTTTCCTCGATAAATTCAATGTCTCCCTTTGTCGGCCCGCCGCCGTGATTTCCGACGCCGTAGAAGAACATAAGCGGATAATTTCTTTTGTTTAAATCGTCAATAAAATATCCGCCGATTTTTTTTGATATGTTTTCGGGACCGGACTCGCCGTAGCTTTCGTGAATCCTGTATGCGACAACTCTTGAGCCGTCTGCCGATTCCCACTGAAAAGCGTCTTCCGGTATGTCGGGATTTTCCTTGGGAGACGGTCTCATGAAAACATAACAGTACATTCCTCCGCCGTTTAATAATTTCGGCAGAGAAGCGGCATGACCGAAAGAATCGACGTTGTAGCCCGTATCGCATATTTTACCGAACCTGTCGTAATAATAGAGCTGATTATATAAAGACTGCCTCGCGAAACTTTCGCCCGACGGCATATTGCAGTCGGGCTGAATCGCCCAGCCGTTTACTATTGACCATCTTCCGGAGCGCACAGCCTCCTGAATTTCTCTGAACATGGACGGATCCGTCTCTTCTACCCATTTGTAGTACTGAGCTCCGCCGGCCGTAAATATTACGCCTTCGTACTCCGAAAGCCTGTCGAGCATCGAGCGGAAAGTCTGCATTACCTCGTTGTAGCCGTCGGTCCATCTCCACAGCCAGACGGGGTCGAGGTGAGCGTTTCCTATAAGGTGGATTTTATTTTCCATTTAATTTATTCTCCTGTATAATAATGAAAGAATTGAAAATTTCCGCGCGGAAAAATCAACTCACTTTGACATATGATTTCTCAAAATGTCAAGATATTTTCCAACGTCATTGTAACCTTTATTGTAGAAGTTTTCAAGCTTTTTGGGATTTCTCGACACCATATTAAGTCCTTCAGTGCCGTCCGGCGATACGATTAACGCCCTGCCCTGTTTTTCAAGCTCTTTAAGTTTGTCAAGCTTTTGATTGTAAACTCTCGCCCTGACAGTCATATCGTCCCTTATCATAGGGTATTCGTCAAGAGCGTGATATTTCAACGGCATCGGATTTTTGTAAGTCACAACTTTCGGAATAATGCACATAATAAAATCTGCGCCGAGCTCAAGCGCTTTTTCGACCGGAATCGGGTCTGATATTCCGCCGTCGTAAAATTTTCTGCCGCCGTGTTCTGTCGGCTGTCCCATTATTGGAAGGGAACATGTCGCCATCAACAGCCAAAGGTCTGTTTTTGACAGTTCTTCTTTGCCGAAATAAGCGGGAAGTCCCGTCTCCGCGTCTGTGCAGACTATTGTAAGGCCTGTTTTTTCCCTTTTGCATTTGTCTACGTCGAACGGGTCTTCTCCGCCTTCCTGGGAGATATCGCCGTAGATGTATTTTAAATCAATGTAATTGCCGTCTTTTAAAAAGTTGCCGACCGACATATATTCTTTTCTCTGAGCGTAATTGTGATAAAATCTGAAATTTCTGCTGCGCTGTCTTGTGATAAAAGAACAGACGTTTGCAGATCCCGCCGAGACGCCTATTACATGATCCGCTCTTATTTTTTCGTCAATTAGTCTGTCAAAAACGCCGGCACCGTATATATCTCTCATTCCGCCGCCTATATCCATAAATATCATCATAACAAATTATTCCTTTCACTTCTTTTAAAAATGATATTATATATTATTCAAATATTGACCTGAATTTATTTGAGCCGGCGAATGAAAAATAATCGTCCGCGCCTAAAATTATATGATCATTCAGCCTTATTCCGAGCGGTTTCAAAGTTTTGACAAGATTTTCCGTAAATTCCGCGTCAGACCTCGAAGGAGCGCTTATTCCGCCCGGGTGGTTGTGGGCTATTATTGCGCCTGTCGAATCGGAGTTTAGAAGCACCGAAACGATTTTTCTGAAATTCGGAAATGTCGAATCGGGCGAGCCGTCGGAGACAAATTCGCATCTGACCGGTTTAAGCGTTCTGCCGAGGCATATTAAAAGAAGCCTTTCGTTTTTTTCTCCTATAAATTTCGGTTTGATGAAATCGTAAGCGTCCTTAGGTGTCAAAATAGGTTTAATATTTTCTTCCGAATCCGCATAGGCTTTCGCGAACTGCGGTATCAATTTGAGAAGCACGGCCGAATTTTCGCCGACTCCGTCCACTTTTTCAAGCTCCTCCAGCGGAGCGTCCAGAGCTTGTTTTAAATTTGAATATTTTGAAAAAATGTTGTGCGCGATTACTTTTGTGTCGGCTCTCGGATTTGAGTAGAATAAAAGAAGCTCCAACTTGTCGAGGTCGTTGAAATTGTCAAGATTTCCCTCTGAAACAAATCTTTCCTTTACTCTTTTCCTGTGGCCGGAATGAATATTTTTGTTTTCCATACCATATCACTCCAATTTAATAAAATATTATTATTTCAGTTTTAATTAATTATAAATTTTTCTTTTATTTTAACCAACAATACAATAAATTTCGAAGGCGGAAAAACCGGCTGTAAAAAAGCGATGCATTGCTATTTTTCGATAAACGTCAAATCTATAAATTACGGCTAATAATTTTCTGTTGCAATTTGTCCTATGTTCTGTTAAAATACTTAATGAATATATATGTGTATTGTTTTATAATAAATAATAAAAAATAAAAAGATTCGGTCATATTTCAAACACCTATATTATATGCGCGTTTTGAAATTTAAATGGGATAATTTATGAAAGGCGGTCATCAAATGTCTGACGAAATGGAAAACAAGACGCTTGAAAATGAATACCCGGAGGAGACGAAAGACGTCGCCGAGGCGAATAACGCATCTTCCGCCGCGGATGATACGCTGCCGGAGGTTTTCGACACTTCATCGGATGAAGCGGAAAATACTGCTCCCGTCGCGGAAAGCGGTGAAATTGAAGTTGACTCCGACGCCGAAAATATTGAGGAAGAAACTTTGGAAAAAAAGAAAGAAGTTCCGTTCCAGACGTTTTATGTGGGCTACGATCAATTCATTTTAAACAACAAGCCTTTTTTGATTGCCGCCGGCGCTGTTCATTATTTCAGAATACCCAAAGATTATTGGCGTGACAGACTTCTGAAACTTAAAGCATGCGGATTTAACACCGTAATCACGTCTATACCCTGGAATATTCACGAAAAAAACGAGGGAGCTTACGATTTTTCGGGCAACAACGACGTTGAGGGATTCCTCGACCTCGCGCAGGATCTTGGACTTTACGCAATTATCTGCCCGGGACCATATATAGGCGCCGACTGGGAATTCGGCGGATTTCCTTGGTGGCTTCTTAAATACGACAATATTGAACTCAGGTGCATGGACGAGACATATCTGAAATTGGTAGACAGATATTTTGACGAACTTATTCCGAGACTCGCTAATCACCAGATTTGCCGCGGCGGCAACGTGATTATGGTTCAGGCGGAAAACGAGTACGGTTCATACGGCGACGACACCGAATATGTGAAATATATAGTAAAAGGTCTTATTGACCGCGGAATAGAAATGCCTATATTTACGTCGGACGGAATTGAGGATCATCAGCTTATTAACGGCTCTGTCGAAGGCGTTCTCAGAACAGCCAAATTCGGCGCAAATCCGTCTGTAAATCTTCCTTACCTGCGTGAATTTCAGGAGACGGGACCTCTTATGGCGTCTGAGTTTTGGAACGGTTGGTTCGACACATGGGGCTACAAGCACTATCAGAGAGTTCCCAAAGACGCGGCGAAATCTCTTCAGAAAACCATGGCAGACGACGCGTCGTGCGCGGTGTATATGTTTGCGGGCGGAACTAATTTCGGTCTTATGAACGGAGCTGTATCCGATGAGGAATATATGCCTGTCGTTTCGTCTTATGACTGCGACGCACTTCTGACAGAAGCCGGAGACGTCACACCGAAATACGAGCTTTATAAAAAGACCCTTGCAAATCATATAAAAATGGATGAAGAGGTTCAGCTTGATCCTCAGGTTCCCAAAGCGAAATACGGAAAAGTTCCGTTCACTCACTGGGCGCTTCTTTCTGAAAATATTAACAATCTTTCGTCGCCCGTAAAGATGAAAACGCCTCTTCCGATGGAAAAAATCGGTCAGGGATACGGATACATTCTTTACAAAACGCACCTCAAAGGTCCAAGAGATTATATGCCGCTTATCCTCGAAGGCGTTCATGACAGAGCTTACGTATTTGTAAACGACGATTTGTACGCCGTCCAGTCGAGAAACGACGAGGAATATATAGTCAAACTGAAAGTTCCCGAAGAAGGACTTGACCTTTCTATTCTTGTAGAGAATATGGGACGTGTGTCGTTCGGTCAGGAACTGAAGGACTACAAGGGCCTAAAGTCGGTAAGACTCGGACAGACTTATGTATTCAACTGGGAGGCGTATCCCATAGAGTTGAATGATCTGTCAAGACTTGAGTTTAAAGCCGAATCGGATATGATTTTCTATGACCATCCTACGTTTTTCAAGGCTCAGTTTATCATTGAGGAAACTCCTGCCGACACTTTCGTTAAGCTTCCGGATTTCACGAAGGGCGTGATTTTCATCAACGGCAGACCTCTTTCAAGGTACTGGAAAGAAGGACCTCAGAGAAGCGCTTATCTTCCCGCTCCTTTCCTTATTCAGGGCGTGAATGAAATAGTAGTATTTGAGACCGACGGCGTAGAGAAGAAAAAAGACAACCCTTATGTCTATTTCGACAATAAACCGTCTCTCGCTTGACATTTGAATATTTTTAAAGCCCCGGCTCATTTTTTTCTGTCGGGGCATTTGGATTAAAAAAGTGACTGAAATATCTGATTTCCTGCTTCTTCTGGCGGAAATAGTCGGTACTGCCGCCTTTTCCGCGGCCGGAACCCTGACCGGCATACAGAGAAAGCTCGATGTTTTCGGCGCCTTTGTTTCGGGCTGTCTTACGGCCGTTGGCGGAGGCTTCATCAGGGATATAGTTCTCGGCGTTACACCGCCGTCTTTATTTGTGCATCCTATGTATGTCACTATTGCGGCGGTGACAAGTGTTGCGGTAATGATAACGGACAGAGCCGTTGTCAAAAGAAAGCCGGATTTAAAATTTGACGCTCTGATAAATTTTTTTGATTCCGTAGGTCTCGCGTCTTTCGTAATATCGGGAATAGACACGTCAAGGTATTGCGGATTCGGAGACAACGCTTTTTTGACGGTATTTGTCGGCGTCGTCACCGGGATAGGCGGAGGACTTTTGAGGGACTCGGTTTCAGGCTCGGTTGCCGTTATTATGCACAAGCAGGTCTATGCGACTGTGGCAATAGCAGGCGCGATTATTTATTATTATCCGATAAGGCTTGGTCTCAGAGATTATTATTCGGGAATAATAGCTTTCGCGTTTATAGTCATGGTCAGGCTTCTCGCCGCGCATTACAGATGGGATTTGCCCAAAATAGATTCAGGAGAGTAAAACACAGACAGAATAAAGCTTTTGTTATAATCATACTGATTTTAGGCGGTTGACAACGACTAAAATAAAGATTAAAATCATACATCAATAAAGTAAATGGGTTGGTCGTATTTATGAAAAATATCCTTGTTGTTTTTACCGGCGGAACAATATGCTCGGGAGCCGAAGACGGAATAATTTCACCGGACGAAAATTCAATCGACAGAATACTCGGTTTCGGAAAATTCGACGGCGTTTCTTTTGAAAGCATCAAGCCTGTTTTTATCCTGAGTGAAAATCTTTCGGGCGAATATTTAAATTCTATTATTTCAGCTGTCAGGGACGAGATATCGGCAGTACCGTCGGATAAATCTCCCGACGGGGTAATAGTTCTGCACGGAACAGATACTTTGCAATACACCGCTTCGGCGCTCAATATAGCATTCGGCAGCGCGGATATTCCGATAGCCGTTACCGGCGCGGACAAACCGTCCGATGATGAAGAGTCAAACGCTTCGTCAAATTTCGCCCTGTCTGTAAAAACCGTTACTCAGGACAAAAAGAAGGGCGTTTATATATGCTACAACGGCAAAGTGATGTCGCCGTTTTCCGTATTTCACCACCTTGAAATGTCCGATGAAATTTACACCGACGGCTTTGATTACGGCACGGTTCCGGCTCCGGAATTTGTATTCCCGGAAAAAAGCTCGGTTCTCGTCGTAAAACCTTATCCTGGATGCGGATATTATTACGACCTTGAACACGTTAAATCCGTTCTTTTTGAACCGTATCATTCCGGCACTCTTCCGACTTCAAACGGTGATTTTGTGGATTTCTGTTTTAAATTGAAAGATAAGAAAATCAAAATGTATGTATGTGACCAGGCGGAGGGCGATATATACGAGTCGCAGACCTCTTTTTCTCTTCTCGGAATAAAGCCGATTGCTCTCCATGCAATACCTGCTTACATGCTTTTGTGGGCGGGAGCAAAACTATGATATATCTTGACAACAGCGCCACGACAAAACCATGTTCCGAAGCGATAAAAGCCGTAAACGACGCGCTTGAAAACAACTGGGGCAATCCGTCCTCAATTCATTTCAAAGGACAGGATGCGTCCGATCTTCTTGAAGATTCAAGGCGGATTTTAGCGGACGAATTGAAATGTTCTACGTCCGAAATCTTTTTTACCGGTTCGGGGTCGGCGGCGAATAACACTGCCATATTCGGCTCCGCGAGGTCAAAAGGGAAGCGAAAGAAAAAAATCATCACCACATCCGTAGAACATCCGTCCGTAAACGAGTGCATGAAAAGACTTGAATATGATGGATTCAACGTCGTCAGACTTAAAACGGGTTGCGACGGAAAAATAAAAGCTTCCGATTTAATCAGCGAAATTGACGGCGATACTTTTCTTGTTTCCTTTATGGCTGTCAACAACGAGATAGGAGCCGTAAACGATATAAAAGCCCTTGCGTCGGCGGTGAGGAAAAAATCAAAAGACGTTTTAATTCATGTTGATTCCGTTCAGGCGTTCGGAAAAATCAACCTTGAGCCTTCTAAATGGGGCGTAGACATGATGACTGCGAGCGCGCATAAAATCCACGGACCTAAAGGCGTAGGTCTTCTTTATATAAGAAAAGGGCTGAATATTCCCGCTTACATTCTCGGCGGAGGTCAGGAAAACGGGATGTATTCCGGTACGGAGGCAATGCCCGCGATTGCAGGATTTGCCGCTGCGGTAAAAGCTCTGCCGGACAAAAAAGAAGAATTGAAATATATAAAATCGCTAAGAGACAGGCTTATTAAAAATCTTGAAACATGCGGCGGAATTTACGTAAATTCGCCGGAAGACTGCCTGCCTTATATTTTAAATATCTCATGTCCCGGAGTTCCGTCCCAGCCTATGGTCAACGCTCTTTCGGAAAAAGGAATATGTATTTCCGCAGGTTCGGCGTGCAGCAAAGGCCACAGAAGTCATGTTCTCGAAGCTGTCGGACTTTCCGCCGAAAGAATAGATTCTGCGGTAAGACTGAGTTTTTCGAGGTTCAATACCATGGAGGAAATGGACGAAACGGCGGAAAAGATAATAGAAACAGTCAAAAGGATAAGAAGATAGATGAAAGAAGTTATTTTATTAAAAGACGGCGAGATAGCGCTGAAGGGTCTGAACCGCTCACAATTTGAATCCGTTATGATGAAGAACATCAAAAGAAAACTTGCGAAATTGAGCGGCGAATACAGATGCGTACATTCTCAGTCCGCTACGCTGATAGAAGGTCTTTCCGACGACTGCGATATGGACGAGGCGGCGGACGCCGTAAGTCATGTTTTTGGTATCAACAGATATACGAGAGCGGCGGCATGCGAAAAAGATATTGAACAAATAAAACGGACAGCTGCGGAATACCTTGAAGACGACCTCGAATCGGTTAAAACTTTCAAAGTTGAGGCAAAAAGATCGGACAAATCATTCCCTCTAAAATCTCCTGAAATCTGCGATGAAGTCGGCGGATATCTGCTTTCAAAATTTCACAATTTAAAAGTAGATGTTCACAATCCCGATATCACCGTGTTCGTCGAGGTTAGGGACAATTACGCGTTTGTCCACTCAAAACAGCTTCCCGGCGCCGGAGGACTGCCGACGGGCACATCCGCAAAAGGAATGGTTTTAATCTCCGGCGGAATAGACAGTCCCGTAGCGTCGTATATGATGGCTAAAAGGGGAATGACTTTGAACGCCGTTCATTTCGCTTCCCCTCCTTATACGTCTGTCAGGGCGGAGAGAAAAGTTTACGATCTTTTGCATAAAGTCGCTCTGTATTCGGGAGAGATTAAGCTTTTTGTAGTGCCGTTCACCAAGATACAGGAAAAAATCAGGGATGATTCTCCAGAAGAGCTTTTCACTGTTACGATGAGAAGAATAATGATGAAAATCGCCTGCGAGCTTGCGGACAAAACCGGATGCCTTGCGCTGATAACGGGCGAGTCCGTAGGTCAGGTCGCGTCTCAGACGGTTCAGGCTATTCAATGTACGGACGACGCTTCGTCACTGCCTGTTTTCAGACCGCTTATAGGAATGGATAAATCGGAAATAACGGATATTTCAAGGAAGATTGACACATACGATATATCCATAGAGCCTTATGCCGACTGCTGTACCGTCTTTACTCCCAAACATCCGAGAACAAAACCGACGCTCACTCTCTCGAGAAATGCCGAAAAAAACGCCTGGAGCGACGAACTTATCAAAGAGGCGATTGAAAACGTTAAAGAGGTCATAATTAAATGACGGAAAAAAATAAAAATAAAAATCCCGGCTTTCGCTTTAAGCCGGGATTAAATTTGACGCTTGATTTATTATTTGTTTGCCGTCGCTATGTTGTAGTTTTCGTTGAAGAAATATGTGGATTTTGTTGTTTCGTAATTCGTTATATCGACAGTCTTGTTTTTAGCCTCAAGTCTGAAGAAAGACAATACCTTAATTCTGAGGTCTATATTCATCTTCATCGAAACGGTGTAATCGTATTTGAGGTTGTAGTCGGCGACTATGGGAAGTATTTTCTGATTGCCGTCCTTGTCGGACAGTATATAGAAATAATATGTTATATAAGAACCTTTGAAATCAATTCCTTTTATGCTCGCCTTTAAGTCAAGCGTATTATGGTTGTCCGAAAGAAAATCTTTGATTTCCTCGGTGCCGGACTTAAGCTCTTTATTGACGTCGTCTATTCCGGATGTAAGATCGGAGTTGTCCGGAAGATTGAAGGCGTTTCCGGCGTGGACAGTCTCTATGTCCGTTCCGGAAGGAATTGTCTGTAGATTCAAGTCATCTTTTAAATAAACCGTAACAGAGTCAAGTCCTGTGATTGTAATGGGATCCTGAGTGTCGTATTCTTGAGTCTTGCCGTCTGTGGTTTTGAACGCTTTCATAGTGAAAGTGCAGCTCTGGTTTGTCTTGTAATCTATGCCGGCTATGTCGTCAGTGTCAAGAGTGCTTGAATATTTGTACGGATAAATCGGGAAACCGCTCTGAACTGACGCGAGACCGTATCTGTAGTTTGTATAAGTCGTATCGCCTATAGCGGACGTAATTTCTTTGCCTATATCTATAGTGTCGGACTGACCGGCGAGCTTCGCCATTTTGTTGAGCTGCCTTGTCAGAGAATCTATTGCGGACTTATTCGTATATGTTATATTGTCCGTCGTATCTTTGATATTGGACTGATAAACGGTGCTGTTTGGTTTGATTGAATTAGCGATTGAATTAAACAAATCAAGTCTCGTCTGAAGCGACGCGTTTTTTGAATAGTATTCGGCATCGGAAATTAGGTTGGCCGAATATCTCAGCGCGCATCTCGCATCGGAAGAAGTTATTTTCCCGTCGTTATCGGCGTCTCCGAGGGTAAATCCGTCAATAGCCTGAGCGTCGTAGTCGTATCCTGAATTTTTCGTGTCTATTTTCGCGGCTCTGAGCAGGATAAGGCGCGCGTCTTTAGCGGTGACCTTGCCGTCTTTATCCACGTCCATAAATTTTACGGCTCGTCCGTTCATTTTTTCAAGGTTCGTGTCAAGGGCGAGGTTCGCGCTTTCTGTCGTGATTGAATCAAGGTCGTCTCCGGTCAAAGCGAATGCGCCAGTATAAAGACAACTCAGCGCAAGAATCATCGATAACGCGACGGCTAAAATTTTTTTCATGAGATATCATGCCTTTCTGAATAGATATTTAGCTTAATTAAAGCTATAATAATTTGCGAATAAAACAGAGAAACGGGTTTCACATATAATTTGTTCCATCGTGACAACGTTCTCATAATTAATTCTTCATTATATATTTTACCATATATTTTACTTTTGTAAACATAAATTTTTTTATTTATTAATTTATTTTCCGCTTGAATATGGATTGAAAGTCTTGTATAATAACTAAGATGGTATTGAAAATACATGAACATACCGAAAGGAGAACAATTTAATGACTTATTCACAGGATGTAAAAAATATGTGTGTAGTCAAACAGGGTGTCAATCACGGACCTGCTCCGATACCCGAGGAAGGCAAATGGGTAAAAGCCAAAGAAATTACCGATATTTCCGGATTTTCTCACGGCGTAGGCTGGTGTGCACCTCAGCAGGGCGCCTGCAAGCTTTCTTTGAACGTCAAAGGCGGCATTATTGAGGAATGCCTTGTTGAAACAATAGGATGTTCCGGAATGACGCAGTCGGCAGCTATGGCAGCTGAAATACTCCCCGGCAAAACTATTCTTGAAGCTCTCAACACGGATTTGGTCTGCGACGCTATAAACACCGCTATGCGTGAGCTTTTCCTTCAGATAGTATACGGAAGAACACAGTCCGCTTATTCTGATGACGGACTTACGATAGGTTCCGGACTTGAAGATCTCGGCAAGGGACTTCGTTCTCAGGTCGGCACGCTCTACGGCACAAAAGCGAAGGGCGTCAGATACCTTGAGGTAACAGAAGGATATGTTACTAAGATGGCTCTTGATGAAGACGACCAGGTTATAGGATATGAATATGTATCGCTCGGCAAAATGACAGATTTCATCAAAAAGGGCGATGATCCCAATACCGCTTACAAAAAAGCTATGGGTCATTACGGAAGATTCGATGACGCTGTCAAGTACATCGATCCCAGAAAAGAATAATCGGAGGAAGGAGAAATTAATATGGCTATGTTATTTGAAAACTACGACAGAAGAGTAGACAAGATAAACAAAGTTCTTGCCGAATACTCCATCTCCTCCATTGAAGAGTGCAAGGATATTACTGCAGCTAAAGGAATCGACGTAGAGTCTATAGTAAGAGGCACTCAGCCTATCTGTTTCGATAACGCCGTATGGGCTTATACTGTAGGATGCGCTATCGCTATCAAAAAAGGCTGCGTAAAAGCCGCCGACGCCGCCGCGGCTATCGGCGAGGGACTTCAGTCTTTCTGCATTCCGGGCTCAGTCGCCGAAAACAGAAAAGTAGGTCTCGGACACGGCAATCTCGGAAAAATGCTCCTTTCGGAAGAAACAGACTGCTTCTGCTTCCTCGCCGGACATGAATCGTTCGCGGCTGCCGAAGGCGCTATCAAAATCGCTCTCAACGCCAACAAAGTTCGTCAAAAGCCTTTAAGAGTTATACTCAACGGACTCGGAAAAGATGCCGCTCAGATAATCTCCAGAATAAACGGCTTTACATATTGCAGAACTTCTTTCGATCCTTATACGGAGCAGGTTACGGTTACCGATACTATTCCTTATTCAAAGGGACCGAGAGCCGACGTAAAGTGCTACGGCGCGGACAACGTTCCCGAGGGCGTCGCGATAATGAAACTTGAGCATGTAAGCGTTTCAATTACCGGCAACTCAACAAACCCGACGCGTTTCCAGCATCCCGTTGCAGGCATCTACAAAAAATGGTGCAATGAAAACGGAATTAAATATTTCTCAGTCGCGTCAGGCGGCGGCACGGGCAGAACGCTTCACCCCGATAACATGGCTGCCGGTCCTTCCAGCTACGGCATGACGGACACTATGGGCAGAATGCACTCGGACGCGCAGTTTGCAGGTTCTTCTTCTGTTCCGGCACACGTAGAGATGATGGGTCTTATCGGTATGGGCAACAACCCGATGGTCGGCGCTACCGTTGCATGCGCTGTTGCCGTTCAGGAAGCTATGAGCAAATAATTTCTGCTTATAACCGAATTAAAATAAAATAAAAAATTCCGTTCCTTTTATGGGAGCGGAAATTTTTTTATGTATATTTTACATCAGGCTGCTGATAAGCTCTGAAAATTTTGCCGGATCTTCTATCTGAAGACCGCCGATAAGTCTCGCCTGCATATAGAGAAGCTCTGTGTATTCCTTTAGCTTATCGTCGTCGAGAGAAGAAAGTTTTTCCGCAACGGGGTGGCTTTCGTTTATCTCAAGAACCGTGTCGGCTTTGACCTTCTCCGAATCGGGCATCTGATTTAATACCTTTTCCATCTCGCTTGATATCATTCCCTTCGATGTGAGACAAGCGGGATATTTCGCCAGTGAATCGGTGAATCTCACTTCGCTGACCTTGCCGTCGAGGAATCCTTTCATTTTGTCGAGCAAATCCTTTGAATCCTCATTTTTCTTCTTCAGAGCCTCTTTTTCTTCGTCTGTTTCGAGGTCGAGACTGTCCGACGCCACATTCTTGAACTGCTTGGAGTCATAATCTCTTATCATCTGAAGGGCAAATTCGTCAATGTTGTCTGTAAGATAAAGAATTTCATATCCCTTGTCGAGAACTTTCTGAGTCTGAGGCAGAGCCTCCGCTTTCGCGACTGTTTCTCCGCAGGCGTAATATATATCTTTTTGACCTTCCTTCATTCTCGAAACGTACTCTTTGAAAGTCGTGAGCTTTTTCTCGTTGGAAGATGTGAATAAAACGAGGTCCTGAAGCTTGTCCTTGTTCATTCCGTAGCTTTCGTAAAGTCCGTATTTTATCTGCATGCCAAACGACTTCCAGAATTTTTCGTAAGTTTCTCTGTCGTTTTCAAGCATAGAGGCAAGTTCGTTTTTGATTTTTTTCTCGATTGCGTTTGCGATGACTTTTACCTGATGGTTCTGCTGTAAAGTTTCTCTTGAAAGATTTAAGGAAAGGTCAGATGAATCTACGAGTCCTCTGACGAAGCTGAAATAATCAGGCAGCATTTCCTTGCACTTATCCATAATCAGGACGCCGTTGGAATAAAGCTGAAGACCTTTTTCAAAATTCTTTGTGTAATAATCGTACTGCGGATGAGACGGTATGAATAAAAGGGAATCGAACGTTGCCGCTATTCCTTCGGTTTTGAAGTGAATGGTTTTCAGAGGATTTTCGTAATCGTAGAATTTCTCGTGATAAAAATTGTTGTAATCTTCGTCGGTCAGTTCGTTTTTGTTTTTCCTCCAAATGGGAACCATGGAGTTTATCGTCTCTTCTTCGACTACTGTCTTGTATTCGGGCTCTTTGTCTTTGCTTTCGTCGGAATTTTCGCTCTCCTGTTTTTCTTCATCCGATTTTTCATCCTTTTCAACGGGTACTTGTTTTTCAACATCCATTTTAATCGGGAAAGAAATGTAGTCAGAATATTTCCTGATTATATTTTCGATTCTGTAAGTTTCAAGGTAATCAGAATATTTGTCTGTCTCCGTATCTTCTTTTAAATAAAGAGTGATAACTGTGCCGCATGAGTCTTTTTCCGCCGGCTCTACAGTATATCCGTCGGCGCCTTCCGACGTCCATAAGTTCGCCTCATCCGAACCGTAAGCTTTTGACAGAACGGTTACTTTGTCCGCAACCATAAACGCGGAATAGAATCCCACGCCGAACTGTCCTATTATCTCCATCTCGTTTTTCTGTTGGTCTTCGCCGTTTTTGAAATCATAAGAACCCGATTTCGCTATTGTTCCGAGGTCTTTTTCAAGCTCTTCGGCAGTCATTCCTATTCCGTTATCGGTGATTTTTATAGTTCTTTTTTCCTTGTCAAGGTCTATCTTGATAAAGAAATCTTCCTTGTTCATTCCGACATTCTGGTCGGTCAGCGATTTAAAATAAAGCTTGTCTATCGCGTCCGACGCGTTTGAAATAAGTTCTCTCAAAAATATATCCTTGTTTGTGTAGACGGAATCAATCATCATATCGAGAAGTTTTTTTGACTCGGCTTTGAATTGTTTCTTTCTCATTTTATATTTTATCTCCGATTGTATTTATTTAGCACTCAATAAGTATGAGTGCTAAAATATATTATAGTTGTCGGTCAAAAAAAGTCAATATTAAAATCATAAAATAAAAAAATTTTTCCCGGCAGAAAAATTTATACCGGGAAAAATTTTATTTATCAATATCTCAAACTGTTGTAAATCTTTGCGGCGAAATCTATCATCTTGTCGTGAAGAACAGTCGGCTCCTTCGGTTTTTCGTTTTCTTCTATCCATTTAACCATGGCGAAAAGCGAATCTTCCGGCTTCATCGGGTTGTAGTCTAAATCTCTGCGCGCTTTTTCTATTGAGAAGTTTCCGTTTTCGTCAAGCTTTCTTACGGCGTAAGGCGTGAGCAGCGGTTTCGATTTTTTATTTTTTTTGTAATACTGGTCAAGAATTACGGCGATGTTTTCAATCATGCCTTTTGAAATAATTATCGCGGGCGGCTTTCTGTTTTTTATCTCCGCCAAAACGTTAATAAACTGATTTATTGTGTAATAATATCCGCCAAGAATATACCATTCTCCGGGTCTGCCGTTGTCAATAGCCATTCTTGTCGCATGGGCTATATCTCTGACGTCTACGAAATTGTATCCTCCGAAATCCATTCCGACGTTGAACTGTCCCTTTAAATACATTCTGACCATTACGCCTATGGCGGACACTTTGTAGTCGTATGGACCTGTACATGCCGTCGGCTGAAGACATACCGTTTCAAGACCGTTGTTGCCGTTATTCGCGATTACGAGATTTGTGGCGAGAGCTTTCGTTTTGGCGTAGTCGCCGTCAAGTAAAGTGGCGTTGAACTCTGTGTTTTCGTCCATAAGCTCGTTTCCGGGCAGAGCTTTGTAAACGTCGCATGATGAAAAATATATAAGTCTTTTTACATTTTTTTTCAGACAAGCTTTTACAACGTTTTCCGTTCCGAGATAGTTAATTTTGTAGCAGGAGTCGTAGTCCGTGTTCATTATGTCTATTTTGCCCGCGGAGTGAATTACGACGTCTATTCCGTCTAATGCGTTTTCAAGAGTTTCGTAATCTGTGATGTCGCCCAATATTTTGCGGCATTTTATTCCTTTGAACATTCTTGATTCTTTTCTTATGAAAATGGTGACGTCCTCTCCGGCGTCAACAAGATCTTTTAATACAGCGTAACCGACGTGGCCTGTCGCGCCTGTCAGAAGAATTTTTCTTTTCTCCTTCATATTTTTCTCCTTTAACCAATATTGTTATCTTATGTCAAAACAATTATTATATCGTTTACGTTTGTGCCGGTAGCTCCGGTGAAAATAAGTCCGCCGCATTTTTTGAAAGCGTTATATGAATCGTTGTTTTCAATATAACTGCCGATGTCTCCGATTTCATCGGCAGTCTGTCCGTCGGCTACTGCTCCGGCGGCGTCGGTCGGTCCGTCTGTTCCGTCCGACCCGGCCGATAATACGGTTATTTCTTTTCCTCTTATTATTTCGGCGGCGGCGAGACAAAGCTCCTGAGCTCTGCCGCCTTTTCCTTTTCCTCTGACGGTTACCGTCGTCTCTCCGCCGTAAATAAGGCATCTGTTTTTCGGGAGAGATAAAGCTTTTTCGGCAATTAAAATCCCTTTGTCTGCGGCCTCTCCCGTTATACTGTCTGTGACTATTTCAGTTTTGTAGCCTGATTTTTCGGCTTCAAAAGCCGCGCTTTCGCACAGATTTTTTACAGAGCCTACTGTTTTGTAATAAACTTTTTTGTTCTTCGGTTTTTTTTCGGAAAAAAGCAGATTGTTTATTTTTCCGCCGAAATCGAGATTGTATTCTCTCATGCGGTTTTTAAGCTCGTCATCTGTCGTCATATCGGGAAAACACGGACCCGATGCGATTACGTCGGGTCTGTCGCCAAGAACGTCGGACAGAGCGAGACAGAAAATTTCGGCTTTTGTCCTCTCAGCGAATTTTCCGCCTTTTACGTTTGAGAGCCTTTTCCTCACGGCGTTTAAAACGTCTATGGGACAGCCTGACTTCAGACAGATTTCATTTACTTTTTTCAGCTCGCCCAATGTGATTTTGGGATCTTCAAAAAGCGCAGACCCTCCGCCGGATACGAGAAAAATCAGGCAGTCCGATTTTGTCAGAGCGTCTGTTTTCAGCAGAGCTTTTCTCGAATTTATCACGTCGTTTTCATCTGGAACCGGATGAGCGCCCTCCAAAACATCAACAGGATACGGCAGTTTTTCTCCGTATCCGTATTTTGTCAAAGCGAAGCCGAATTTAATCGAATCCGTAAAAACGCCGCACGCTGCCTTCGCCATGGGACAAGCCGCTTTTCCTACAGCCAATACTGCCGGGTTTTTTATTTTTCCGTCTTTTTTGAGTTTATAAAGCTCCTCATAAGTCCTTTCGTAGGGGGAACAGCTTTTTACAGCGTACGAGAAAATTTTTTCCGCATCGGCGCGTCTTTCGGAAGCGGTTTTCATTTAAGTAAGATTTCGCTGTGAATATTATCCGGTTCCGACGGGATGAGAAGCTCTTTTACAAGACCTTTTATCTCTTCTATGGCATCTTCCAAATTTTTCTTCTTTTCTTTTTTTATAGGAGTATTTTTTAAAAGCTTTGGCACGGCGTCCACAACGTTCATCGAAATTACGTAAACCGGATCGGTAACGCCTTTCGATTTAGGAAGTCCGTCGAAAATGCCCATGAATACATCTATTATTTTATTCAGAAGATTTTCGTTGTATATTTTTTCGTAATTGTACTTGTCTATTGTGCCGCCGTTCCAGAAAGTGAGCGCGTTTATAAGCTTTGCCGCCTGTCCGACAGTGAGATTGATAAGTCTGTTTGCAAACGGATGAAGAAGAGTGTAGATTATTTGGCACGTGCTGTCGGGCAGACCGTAGCCGGACAGAATTTTTATGAAAGCTTTTTCGTCGTCTCTCGCCGCCTCAAACATCTTTCTGATAAGACCGTCAAGATGATCTCTGAGAAAATCCTGGGAAAGCTCGACGCCGTTGTAATTGAATTTTTCCAAAAATTCAACGTCAGCTTTGCATTTTTCATCCTCGAACGTCAGCCAAAGTATAGGAGCCGGGTAGCCTGTGAGGGAGCCTACGTTTATCTGTGTCATTTTGTTCCCGTTTTTAGCCGTGTAAACCTGTGTTCTCTGAAAATGAGAATGACCTGCTATAAGTATGTCAACGCCGGCCTCGGCAAGCATTTCGGCTTTTTCCTCGTGGTCGCCTATTAACATTCCTTTTGTCACTAATGTGGTCACAGTCGGCAAAACGAGGTGGTGCTCCGCAAGTATAACAGTCCTTCCTTCGGATTTTGCTTCTCTGACGGTGTCGAGTATCCATTTGAGATGTTCGTCGTCGTATCCCGCTCTGCCTTTGCCGTCCTTGTCGTCGTTTAATCCGATGAAAGTTATTTTATCGTTTAATTTAATAGCGTATGAGCATGCGCCTATTTCGTTGATGTGAGTCGAATAAGCTCTGTTTTCGCCGTATGGCTTGTAAAGCTGTCTCAATTCCGCTGGATTATATGTCGGAATCCCTGTAATATCAAATTCTCCGACGAATTTTCTCGCATTTCCGTCGCAGCACCAGTCGTGCGTCGCGAATATTACGTTTGTCGGTTTCTTTTCGTCGAGAACTTTAAGCTTTTCAATAAATTCGTCATGACTGACTTTTTCGCCGTCGTTAGACATATCGCCGGCAATTATTACGGAATCGCAGTCCGAAGAAGATATTTTGTCAAAAGCCGCCTGAGTTATCGCTCCGGACTCTCTTAAGCATCTTTGGTCGCCGTTGTACCTTATGTCGAACGCCGGACCGCTGACGCCGAGTGTTTCGGAATAATAATGAATATCTGATACTACCGCTATCTTATACATTTTCGAATATTACCTCATCTATCCTTTGATAACAATATAAATGTCTGTCATATTTTCGCTATTATAACATAAATGAATTAAATGTTTGTGGTAAAGCTATTGAAAAAATATTAATAATGTTTGAATATTATTAATCTTTTATAATGATTGCGTAATATTTTGCCGTCGGTTTGGCTATTTTTTACATAATATATTGTATTAATTGTTTAGTTTAAACTAATTTAAACTTTTTCGGATTGTTTTGACCGCTGCAATGAGCGCAAACTATTGTTTGATAAAATAAAATAAATTGACAAGAGAACAAAGATTTAATATAATTGATTAAATAAATCTGCAGAAAAATCATTGAATTTATCTTATTTCAGGAAAGGATAGAATAATTTTATGGACCCTGACCTAACGGTCGCGCCTCTTCAAGCCCTGCTTTCAAAGACAACGCCGACGGCGGGAAATATAGTACTCAGGATAGTAATTCTTTTTGCTCTTATTTTCATTAACGGATTTTTTTCCATGAGCGAAATCGCGGTTCTCTCACTTAACGACTCCAAAATCGATAAGATGGCGGAAGACGGAGACAAGCGAGCCAAAAACGTTCAGAAACTCAATAAGAACACGTCGGACTTTCTTTCCGCGATTCAAATCGGCGTGACTCTCGCGGGATTTCTTTCATCGGCAGTTGCATCTGACGCCTTTGCTCCGATGCTTGCTAATGCGCTTCATCCTCATATCAAAATTTCTTTGGACGCGCTGACTACCATCTCGATGATATTGATTACTCTTGTAACGTCGTATTTTTCTCTTGTTCTCGGAGAACTGGTTCCGAAAAAAATAGCTCTTCAAAAAGGAGAAAAGGTATCATTCATCATTGCCGGATTTCTCAACGGCTTCATGAAAATATTAAAGCCTTTTATCAGGCTTCTGTCCCATTCCACTAACGGAGTATGCAGAATAATCGGTCTTGATCCCAACGCAGATGAGGAAAACGTTACCGAGGACGAGATTAGAATGATGGTCGAGACAGGCGAGGAAAACGGAGTAATAGAAAACACTCAGGCGGAGATGATCAACAATATCTTTGAATTTGACGACATCGACGCGGGAGACGTCATGACGCACAGAGTCGATATGACGGCGGTGGAGAACACGGATTCAATTTCGGACGTAATAAACGTCGCGATAAGCTCCGGAAAATCAAGAATACCCGTCTATGAGGAAGACCCGGACAACATAATAGGAATAGTTTATGTTAAAGACCTTTTAAAATACGTAGGCAGGGATACAAAAATAAATGACAGCATATCGTCTGTCATGAGAGAGGCTTTCTTTGTCCCCGAAACAATAGACTGCGTTGAGCTTTTCAGACAGATGAACGAAAAGCATGTTCAAATGGCCGTGGTAGTCGATGAATACGGCGGAACCGCCGGTATTGTCACCATTGAGGACATTATGGAGTCAATAGTGGGCGACATAAAAGACGAATACGACAAGGAAAGCGACGAAATAGTCAAAACGCAGGATAACGTATTTGTCGTTGACGGCGATACGGCTATTGATGAAATCGACGATTTGACGGGCAAAAAACTGCCTGACGGCGATTATGATACAGTCGCCGGATTTATTTTATCAGAGCTTGGCTATCTTCCGGTGAACGGCAATAAGGACGAAGTGAAATTTGAAAATATTAAATTCACCGTACTCGAGGTCAATGAAAGAAGAATAGAAAAAGTAAGAATTGAAATACTTCCCGAGGAAGATAAGAAAGAAGCGGAAGAAAAAAATTCCGTCAACGATAAAAAGGAAAGAGAATCAAGAAAAGAGAGCAAAAAGAAAAACTCCGACGATGATGAATAATGAATTTTTTAAAAGCGGCGGTAAGAATTGCCGGCGGGAACTGTCGGCTGCGTGCCTTCATGATATTTCATGCCTCGGCAGATGTTCTCTTACGGCGGCTCTGCCCGTAATTTCGGCTGCCGGAATTTCGGTTGGCGTTCTGCCGACCGCTCTTCTTTCCACTCAGACCGGCGGTCTGAATCAGTACACATATCTCGATTTGACCGATGAGATGAAAAAGATAATGTCCCATTGGAAGAAGCTCGGCGTTACTTTTGACGCTGTTTATTCGGGTTTTCTCGGTTCGGCGGAGCAGATAGAAATTGTAGAAAATTTTCTTGAAAATTTCATGCGTGACGGCGGAATTTATCTGTGCGATCCGGCTATGGCGGATAACGGAGAACTTTACAATACATTCGACGGCTCTTTTGTCGCTGAAATGTCAGAACTCGTGAAATTCGCTTCAGTCATCACGCCTAACGTTACCGAGGCTTTTTTTCTTCTCGGCAGGGAATATAAAAAAGGCCCCTACGACAAATCTTTCGCCGACGAGCTTGTCTCAAGCCTTTCCGAAAAGTACAAAGTCAAGTATACGATGATTACAGGCGTTTCGCTTGAAGAGGAAAAAACGGGAGTAATCTGGAGAGATTACGATACGAAGGAAATATCTTTCTTGTCTGCGGATAAAATCAAAGGTAATTTTTTCTCGACGGGCGACCTGTTCGCTTCGGCTTTGACCGGCGGGCTTTTGAGAGGGCTTGACCTGAATGACGCGGTCGAAATAAGCGAGAAATTTGTATCGTCTGCAATAAAAAATACGGTTAAAAACGGCGGAGATTCAAGATTCGGTCTTGATTTTGAACCTTGTCTTCAAGATTTTATCAATCAAATCGATTATTATTTAAGAAAAGAGAATAAAGATGAGTGAACTTAATGTAGTTCTCGTCGAACCCGAAATACCCCAGAATACAGGCAATATCGCGAGGACATGCGCCGCGGTCGGCGCAAAGCTTCACATAGTCAAACCCATGGGTTTTGAGGCAGACGACAAGCATCTTAAAAGGGCGGGGCTTGACTACTGGTATCTTGTAGACATCGTTTATTATGAAAATCTAAACGAGTTTTTTGAAAAAAACAAAGACGGAAAATTTTTCTATTTTTCTACAAAGGGAAGAAAAATATTCTCCGACGAAAAATATCCCGATAATTCATTCATAGTTTTCGGCAAGGAGACAAAAGGTTTGCCGGAGGATCTTCTCCTAAAAAATCCCGATTCGACTGTCAGAATACCTATGAGGGATGAGACGAGAAGTCTTAATCTTTCAAATTCGGTCGCCGTAGGCGTATATGAAGTTTTGAGGCAGTGGGGATATCCCGATCTGAAAACAGAGGGAAAGCTTCATCATTTGTCATGGGACCAGCGATGATTGTTGCGACAATTTGGAATATTAAATAACTTTTTGTTTATTTTCGGTTCTGCTTATTGCAAACGTCAAATTTAGATGATATAATCAAAATGTAAATTACCGGAAAAGGTAAATTTATATTATTATTTTCGGAGAGGAGATTATCGCATGGAAGAGACATCAACAAAGAAGGTATCGTTCTCTATTGACACTCTTATAGATTACGTGCAGAGGGCGATTAAGTTTTTGGATCAGCTGATTTCGGCTATCGGTGCGCTCATCAGGGGCGAGAAGGTTTCCGTTTCATTCTGATAAATAAAAATTTCCGGTTCGGAAACGCGGAAATTACAGAGAGGTGAAAAATAATGGATAAAATCGTAGAAGCTCTTCAGGCTTTCGTCAACATGATCCTTCAGATCATCCAGTCGATCAGAAACCTTGTAAAAGGCGCGAGATCGGTAAACGACGAAAAGTAATTTAAAAATATTTTGAGGTGAAAAATAATGGATAAAATCGTAGAAGCTCTTCAGGCTTTCGTCAACATGATCCTTCAGATCATCCAGTCGATCAGAAACCTTGTAAAAGGCGCGAGATCCGTAAACGACGAGCACTGATAAAAAGAAAAACAAACATGGCGGAGGGAATTTTCCTTCCGCTTTGGTTTTTAATAAAAAAAGATGGTTTAATAAAAAAAGACGGAATGAAAAAAACGTTCCGTCTTAAAATTTATTTTTTCTTCAATTAAGCTGTTTCTTTCGCCGGCGCCGGCTTTTCGTCTGTTTCCGAATTTTCGGATTTCTTTGATTTTTTCAATATTTTCATACTGCTTTCGTCTTTTTTCTCCGAGGAGCCCATGAGCTGAATTACAAGTGAGATAAACATAGCCTGAACGCATGGCGTGCCGAGAATCTGATTTAATTTAGCGTTGTATTTTATTCCGAGATAATAGGCGAGCTCTTTCATCGGAGCGGAATTGAAATACCACAGCGTGGGAAGCGGTACAAAAAGAAGAGTAAACAAAACGAGATAAAGCCAGTCTATTCTCGTGTGCTCCTTTTCGCCGAACATAAACTGAAGGAACGGTATTACGAGGAAGAAAATCGCGTACGACGTAGAGGCGGCAGGAATATTCAGCATCATGTAGCATATCAGGAATGATTTCTGCCAGTCTTTTTTGGCGAGGAATATCATGAGCGCAGCAATAACGTCAAATGAAACCATCACAATATTCGCGGTGATTACCGAACCAGGAGCTATGAGAAAAATAATATTCTCTATGCTTACAGATGAGAGATTTACCACGGATTTTCTCTTTGTCGTAAACGTGATTATGTTTTGAATAAGCGTGGAAATAAACCCGTTTCCCTCTTCGCCTAATATCGCCAACATTCCGCTGTGAGACGCCGATACGTTTCCTGCCTCAAATAAACTTGAAGGATGAATAAAGAAGAGCGCGGGCACGGCGAAAGCTATTATTCCGTATAGAATAGTCTTTCCGGCGTCTTTCCATCTCTTGTCATAAAGAAGAAGCAGACCGAAAAACGCAGGGTATATTTTTATGCCGGCAGCTATCGCAAGAGAAACATACGAAAGCTCGCGCATCAGTTTATTCTCCGACTTGTAGAAGAAAACAAAATAAGCCGTAAAGAAATAGCAAAGAAGAACTATGTTTCCTCTTTCTATGCCGAATATCATGGGGTAGGACAGAAGCAGCAGAAAAATCAGAACCCGCCCCTCGCTTCTCGTCTTTTTGTCGAGATTTAATGCATTTAAGTAGGCATTTAAAACTCTGACCGTAAAAATAACGCATATGATGGCAAAAAGGAAGAATATCATCATCGTGCGCTGATTCAGCTCCATAAGCACCTTGTCCTCCGACGTCGTCTTTACAAGCTGAGGATCCACAAACAAATCGAGGAATTTGAATATAAGTAGGCTTAACGGCGGATATATATTATTTCTGCCGGTGTACACGTCGGAATTTGACGCATCTCTCATGGAGTTGAAGAAATCCATGAAAAGGTCTGTTCTTCTTCCGTTGTAATAAAGCGACTCACCGAAACTGTTGCCGTGCGAAACGCAGGCGAAAAGAAAGTTAATCAAAAAACAGCAGTAAAAAAACAGGGTAAAGAATAAAAACATATCCCTGAACTCTATTTTTTTCCCTTTCGGTCTGCTGTCAAGACTGCCTTTGGGACCTTTTGTATTACCTTCGTCCTTTTTGCCGGACGAGATAATTTCCTTTACTTTTTCTGCCATATCCTTTTTACCGATTCGATATTATTGTTTTATTGTCCGCCGATTTAAATCAGCTTTTGCTGCTTGTCAGGCTCGGAATGCTTATTCCGGAAACATCTGATACCGAAACGCCGATTTTCTGCAGATATTTGATTAAAAAAGTCAGAACTCTGAAAACGGTTACAATAAACTGGATAAACATTATTTTCAAACCTCCGCGGCCATGTTGTTTGCAATATTATTTATATTAAATGATAATATAAATGATAAATTTTGTCAAGGATTCAGAGAAAATATAATTTTGCAAATAAGAAAAAACAACCGCAAAAAAACATCTGTCCATTTAATCTATGTTTAATAATTGCAATGTATTATAAAATAAAACTATAATCATAATTTCAACATATATCGGAAAGGAGCCGGAATTTATGAAAATCGAAGATACTTTTCTTGCGGACAAAGCCGCGTCGGCGGTAAAAAAAATAGAAATGGGCAGAGGAAAAAGACTTAAAAAGAAAGTTGTCACTCCTCCGATTTCAGCTCATGCGATAAAGGATTTAAAAAGTTCCGACGGCAAATATTATTGCGGTTTCGCAATGAGAGAGGTAATGCCGGACGATGTTTTGGCAAAAGATTACTGGATTGCCGGACACGGTCCGGGAAGAAAAATAGAAGGCGTTCACGACCCTGTCACGGCAAGAGCCATGTGGATAGGCGTAAAAGACGAGGGCGGAATAATTCTCTGCTCGGTTGACTGCATAGGACTTACAAATGTTGAGGTTACAAATGTCAGAAACAGACTTGCGGGTTTCTGTAAATCGGCAAAATGCAAATCTGTAAATATCTCCTGCACTCATTCTCACGCGGGATTCGATACAGTCGGCTACTGGGGCAAACTGCCCAGGACGGGCAAAGACCCTGATTACATGGAAAAACTTCTATCGACGATTGCCGAAATATGCAGGGAAGCTTATGAAAAAAGGACAGCCGGCGATTTATTCGTTGGCAGTATACATGCTCCGGACGGTCAGCTTGACAGAAGAGAGCCTATTGTTCTTCACGATACATTGACAAGACTCAGATTCGTCCCCGATGACGGAAGCAAAGAAACGTGGTTTTTGAATTACGCGGCTCATCCCAATACACTCGGCGGTCCCAACAGGCTTGTCAGCGCCGATTATCCTTATTATCTCAGGGAAACGATTTATAAATCAAAAGATGTAAACGAGCTTTTCTCCGTCGGCGCGATAGGCGCGGTTGACCCGGGACCTTTTTCAAAAGATCTGCCCGAAAGGACAAGGATGCAGGGCGAATACCTCGGCAAAAAGGCTCTTGAAATAGACAACGATGAAAAACTTGATGCCGAGATTGTAGAAATCAGACAGCCGTTCTATATTCCGGCTGATAATGCTGTTCTCGCGTTTCTCGCTCATCTTAAAGTGATGTCGTCAAGAATTTTCCCGTCAGACGAGGGAGCGCTCGGACTTTGCATGAAGACGGAAATGACGTATATCAGACTCGGCAGGCAGAGTATTCTCATCCTGCCGGGAGAAAATTTCCCTGAGACTGTATACGGAGGATATTCGGACGCTGTTCATTCCGCAACGGGAAAACCTGCCGATATAAATCCTAAGCCGCTTATAGATATAGCCGGCGATGAAAATCTTCTCGTATTCGGCGTGACCAACGATATGACAGGTTATGTCGTCCCTCCGAATGATTTCATTCTCCATCCGACTCAGCCGTACCTTTCAAGTGCGAAGGACAGATTTGACAGAAAGCATTATCACGAGACGAATTCCCTCGGCATAAATACTCAGGCTAAAATAGCAGAGACGTTTGCCGGAATTATCGAGAGAATAAACAGACTGAAATAATAAAGATAAATTAGCGTTATTCTGAAAAAATTTTCCGTATGCTCCTATGCCAACTTGTCTCTTGACTCATATTAACAGGAGTGGTAAAATAAACTGAATAATTTGAAATACTTTATTATTTTAAGGAGAGATTCGAGTGCCTATTATCAGTGTCGAATCGGCGGTTGTTTCCGTAAGCAGCCGAAAAAAAGGATTTAACGGCGACAGCTTCAACCAGGGCGGAAAAATCGCGTCGATAGAATCGCTCAATTCCGCAAAGGGGAGAAAAGTCGCGGCAACCCTTCACCCCGGCGATTTCTGCGCCATATCATCGTCTAATCAGCCTGCTTTCGCCGCGGGGGCGATGACGGCTCTGAATGAAAATAAAAGCAAATTCTCGCCCGACAGAGAGAAAAACCTTGACGTTCTCTACGAGTTTTTGGAGGATATGGATGCTGTAGTAAAGCAGTGTCCGTCTCCGGACGCGTCTATCTCGTCGGCGTGCGTTTATATCAGAGAAAACGGAATAGATGCTTGCGTATCCGGAGGATGCAGGATATTGAGATTCTCCGTTGAAAAAGGACTTTTCGAAATAGCTCATCCCGACATCAGGACCAAAAAGGGTTTTCAGTCCGTAAATGATTTTTCAGACGGAGACTATATCATCCTTCTCGGAGCGGAATGCTCCGACGACCCTTCGTATAACAGGCTTGACGAAATACTTTCCGACGGCGTGAACGAGGACGTAAAGCAGGTAATACAGGAAATTTACAGGACTGTTTCAGACCGCCACGAGTATTCCGACAAGACGGTAATGCTCATCAAATTCCATGATGACGCTCCGAAGGAGATAAAAAAGAGTATACCTGAAGCGGCCGCTGCGGTTCCTATCTATTCCGCTAAGCCCGAAGTAAAAAGCTCATTGCCGCAGCAGAGTAATGCGCAGGATAAGGTAATCGATGACGATTCTTCTGTAAGCGACGAAAGAAACGATTACAGCGATCGGAATGAAAAACAGGATGATAAAATCCTGATGTCAAACGACCTTGGCACGACAACCGCAAAAATCAAGATAAATTATGACGGCGATTTCACTTCTCTTCCGGCGGTGCACGAGCAGGAGCTTTCCGAGGACGAACTTTCAATAGAAAAAGAGGACGAGGACAACGGCGCGAGCGAAAAAGTCTCCGCACCAAAGCCGATTACCGCAAAGAGGAGATTTAAAAACTCTATTCCGATAATCATCGTTATCATTCTTGTCGCAGTCGCATTCGGCACATATGTCGCTACTCATTACGATTTGTTCAATATAAACACGTACGCGGGCGGCGAGCCCATTACCGATAAAGAAGCTTTGTCTGAAGAAAACGAGAAAGACCTGAATAATATGGTCAATGTGGACGAGGCCTCAATGAACGACATCGAGGACAGCTCCGACAGAAGAAGAACATATATCTCCGGCGGTTCAAACTCCGGCGATAACAGCGGAGACAGCTACGATTCCAATGATTACAACAATAATGCCGACTCCGATAACGGCGGCGGCAATGGAAATAATTACGTCGCTCCGGCTACTCAGGCGAGAACTACGGCGGCTTACGTCGAAACCACGACTCAAACCACGACTCAAACCACGACTCAGGCTCAGCAGCATGAAGACGGCGGAGGAGACGGCGGAAACGACCAGCCAAACGGCGGCGACGATGTAAACGAAGTTTACGAATAATGTTTGATATACAAAAAAAGACGGCGTTTATCGCCGTTTTTTTTATATCTCGTAAAATTTATAATGTCAAATTGAAATCCGATATTTTCCGCGTATTTCGGGAAAAAATATTTTAAGTCTCTGCTTTCGGAAAATTCAGATAAACTTTTTTCCCCGATAAATTTGCAGAGAAATAGAAATAAAAAGCAAATAAGCGAAAATCCCGAAAGCCGGGATTTTCACAAATATTGGGAACGAATAAAAAAAAGGTGATATCTTTTTTATTTGCCTGACGGCGATTCTACGGATTTGATGAAATTTTCCGCTTCTTTAACAGCCTCACGCTTTACGTCGTCGGGACTTAATATTTTTATAATGTCGTATTTTGAAAAAAGCCACGCGAAAAACGGAGGATTTACGGCGACTTTGACCGAAACGGTGAAAGAATCTTTTTTCGGAATCATGATTAAGTCTTTTCCGAATTGGTCTATGATAATGTCCCTCGCCTCGTTTTTCACCTCAAGAGTGACGTCTTTTACATCGCCCGAAAACATGTCAAAATGAGATTTTGCGTATTCCGCCGCGTTGAATTTTTTGCTGTTTTCGTTTGACTCCCTCTTGTCCTCGGTTATAGTCACGTTGCCTATCTTGTCTATTCTGTAGTTTTTCATTATTCCGGCTTCTGAGTCGAAGCCTATCATGTAGTATCTGTCGTCCTTCCACAACTTTCCCCACGGACTTATTTTGTAATATTTTCCGTTGTGCCTCGGTACAAGTTTTTTATTTTCGTCGTAACAGTAGTATTTAAAGACAATCTGCCTGTTTTTGCTCATCGCGTCGTTTATTACCGCGACTACATTTTGAAAACTCGGATTGAAAGTTTTAGCCCTGCCGAAAATCGTAACATTATCCTGAATTGTTCTTCTTAGCGGGTCGGATGTGAATTTTTCCAGCTTTTTTATAAGATTTTCCGTGTCTTCAACCGATATTACCTGCGACGACTGTACGGCGTCAACCAAAAGGATGATATCTGATTTTGTAAACGCCCTGTTTACCACATGGTATTTTGTGTTTTTCGATTCGCCTACCTGCTCTACCACTGTACCGAACGTCTCTTTGATTTTCTCAAAATCGTTTGATATTGTCTGACGCTTCGAGCTGAAACCTTTTTCCGACATAAGAGTCAATATCTCGTTCATAGTCAGAAAATGATCGTCGTCGGTATAGTTGAGCATTATTTCATTTAAAGCTTTTAGTCGTACGTGATTTTTTTCGGTATTCGCCATTAAAGACGCCTTCTCCTAATCGTTTTTCTGTAACTGATTATAAAGATTTGATGTCCCAAAAATAGGACATCAAAAAAATTTTTTATTTTTTTTTACAGCTCGGCGGTGAAGCTTATCCATTTCCCCTCTTCGCCGTCGCAGGATATTGTTCCGCCGTGCAGGTCTACAATGGATTTCGCTATCGAAAGACCGAGACCGTAACCGCCTGTCTCCCTGTTTCTTGACTGGTCGGAGCGGTAGAATCTTTCAAAAATAAGCTCTTTTTCTGATTCCTTAAAACCCGCGCCGGTGTTGAATACCTGAATGATTTTCTTGCCGGCGCTTGTCATCAGCGTTACTCTGATGCTTCCGTTTTTGTCGGAATGTTTGATAGCGTTGTCTACCAACGTGCCCACCATCTGCTTTATAAGACTTTCGTTGCCAACGTATTTGATATTTTCGGGTATATTTTCTTCAAGTTTTTTTCCCGCTTCAAACGCCATCGCCTCAAATTCAAGGCATTTGTCCATAACCGCCTCGCTGAGATTGAACTCCTGAAATTCAACGCTGTCGCTTGTCTCATCAAGCTTCGCGAGGTCAAGCAAGTCGTATATCATGGCGTTCATTGTCTTGGACTGAGCCTGAATATTGTCTATCCACTTGTTTTTCCCGACCTCGTTTTCAAGGACTTCCGCGCTTGACTGAATGACGGCGAGAGGTGTTTTCAATTCGTGACTCGCATCGGATACAAATCTTTTCTGGCGTGTCAAAGCCTCCTGAGCCGGCTGAATAGCCCATTTTGAAAGCAGATGTGAAAACAGCGCCGACAGCAGCATGCTGAATACGAAAATTATCGCCGAAGCTATTGTTATAGTCAAAATTAAGACGTATCCGTTAGACATATCTATAATGGATACTGAATATCCGCCTTCGTAATCCCTGACGGAATACATGAACCTGCCGTAAATTCCTCTTTTCTGCTTTAGGCCTTTTAATATTTCGGCCATTTCAAGCATGTTTTTTCTCGAATAAGTCTGGTCAAGGTTTGTTGAGATATAAGTAGTATTTGTCTTTTCGGAAAAGCTGACGTAAATATATTCGGATTTTGTTCCGTTTGTGAGGAAATCCAAGACGTTGGCGTCATTGAACGGGCTCGTGTCTTTAGCGCTCACAACGCCGCTGTTTTCTTCTACGGCATTTAGATTTGACCAGCCGGAATATACAAAGACCGAAATTATGGACAGGTCAAGAATTAAGAAGATGATGAAAAGCACAATAAACATGGAGATAACAGACATCAGCATGAATTTTCGTTTAGTTTGATTTATAGTCGTATCGGCTTTTTTTCTGTTTCTCTTCATTTTCGCGGGACTAATGCGATATAAAAAAATATTTTTTGTAAATGATTTATTTTTTTTTGAGACCGGTTTTTCACGCCGAATAAATGTTGTTTAAAATGTTTCAGGGTGATTGCATAACCGGAATGGGGGTTTTTGAAAAATTCGAATCCGTCACTGAAGATAATAACCTATTCCTCTCGACGCCTTAATCTGAACCGTGGAATGTATGGCGTTAAGCTTCTTCCTCAAAAACGATACATATACCTCGATTGAATTATATTCGGCTTCGCTGTCGTATCCCCAGATTTTTTCGATAAATTCATCCTTCGAGATAATGTTTTTCGTATTGTACATCAGCATCTGCATTATTTTAAATTCTTTTCCGCCGAGTTTGATGCTGTTGTCGCCGCATATCAGCTCGTAAGACGACTGATTGAGCTTTATGTCCTTAAATTCAAGCTCGTTTGTCGGTATCTCGCCTTTTCTCCTTGTCAGCGCTCTGACTCTCGCCAAAAGCTCGCCTTTGTTGAACGGCTTGGTAAGGTAATCGTCGGCTCCGAGGTCGAGACCTTTTATTTTGTCGTCTATTTCTGTTCTCGCTGTTAGAAGCATTATAGGAGTTGATATTCCGTTGTCCCTCAATTTTTTCAGCACTGTAAGGCCATCCATTTTAGGCAGCATAATATCAAGGAGGATAAGGTCGTAAATTCCGCTCATAGCGTAGTCGTATCCGTCCTGTCCGTCAAATACTTTATCAACAAAATACTGTTCTTTCTTAAGCATCGACTCTATCGCGTCGGCGAGCTGTTCTTCGTCCTCAACTACAAGTATTCTCATAAAATTATTCCTCGTAAAAAAAGTAAATATAAAAATCCATAATGATTATTTATATTATATCACGTCGGCAGGTGAAAAACAAATATAAATAATTTTTGTAAGTTTTGAACAAAAATTGTTATAAATTATTTTTCTGAATATTTCAGAAGAATATTGATAAGCGATCTCCAATAAGGCGGGTAAACGTTGGAGCCTAAATAACTGAGCTTTTTTCCGTTTTTAAGTTTTATGTCAAGATACCGGTTGTAACCGTCAAGCAACTCATACAACGACTGTTCATATTTTTTATCCCATTCATTGATAAACATTTTTGTAAAAAGCTTATCCAATGTAATTTTTTGCGCATCTGAAAATATAAGAAAAATTTTTCCGCAACTATTTCAGTTCGAATTAAATAATATTTATTTGCTGCCCGAAAAAAGGGACATTAAAAAAGTTATACTTAAATAAATTAAAATTAACAACGTTGAAGCGATTGTGAGTGCGGACAGTTTATGGCGAATAAGAAAAAAGATTGATTTATTTAAAATAATCTGTTATAATAATTTACAGAGGGAAAAGCTATGAGTAAAGATAATAAAGATATCGATATGAATACAGAAGAAATTCAGAAAAATGACGAGCCGGAGCTTGAAGAAGCGACAGACGAGGACATCCAGAAAGTAATGGATGAAATCGATTGGGATAAATTGATTGACGAATGTATTCATGAAACATATACGGATGAGGAATTAGCCGAAATAGACAGGCGAACCGATGAAATGTTCGATAGAGCGAGTAAGGCAAAAACCCAACAAGAAAAAATGAAAATTTTCTATGAATACGACCCCGACTCTATTGAAATAGGAGAAGACGGGATATATAGGGATAAAATAGGCATATAATACATTGAACAAAATATAATACGAAAGGAATCGCGGGAAAAAGGAATCGCAGAAATAAGGACAGAACGCGTGACCAGAGAAAAAGCGGCCGATTCGATGAACGCCGCTTTGCGGTTTTTTTGAGAATCCGCCTGCAGAAAAAAACTTTTGCCGTCAGGATTTAGTGTAATGTTCCCGGACTAAATCGGCAGAAACTCTTATCGCATTTTCCGTAATTAGTTTGAAGTTTTCGGGAATAAAAACCGACTTATAAAAATAACGTCCGGCGAAAATGCCGGACGCAAATTTTTTTATTTGTCACTGCCGTTTACCACTTCGAGTTCATCGAGCTTTTGGGCTTTTTTCTTTTCCTTGTTCTTTCCGGAATTGTCGAAAAGATTTTTAAGAGCCTTGACTACGTAGTACGCGAGTATTCCCGCCAAAATTCCGATAACCGCTCCGCCGATTACGTCGGTGCAGTAATGAACGCACAGGTAAATTCTCGAACATGCGATCAAAATCGCGTACACGGGGAAAATCCATTTGACCGATTTCTTTTTAACATTCGCGAAAAGCGCCGTCGCTATTTCACACGCCGACGTCGTGTGACCCGAAGGGAAAGAGTAATCAGATTCCGTAAGAGCTCCCGCCTCGTTGTAAAGCTTCATAAATACCGGATTATCCGCGAGAGAAACGTAAGGTCTCGGCCTTGAAATAAGAGGTTTGAAAAGTACGTTTGTCAAAAGCGTTCCTATGCCGATAGCCAAAACCAATGTCGCGCCGTATTTTCTCGTCTTTTTCGGAATTAGCAGGATAAGTCCCAGCACAGCTACGGCAACTGCGGCCTCCGTGTCTCCGAATTTCGTCAGCACTTGGACAAACGACGTCATTCCCTGCGAGTGAAGCTTTCCGAAAAGCTCCCACGCTCCCATGTCAAATCCCGCAAACGTATTGTTAATCCAAGTCGCGAATGCGGACGCCTGAACAGCCAAAAACTGCATAAATACCACTCCTTTTTTTTAGGAATTAATTTTTGTTCAATTTATTATATAAAAATTTGTATATGTTTTCAAGTGAAAGTTGTTTCTTAAAAAAGCCGTAATGTTTTGACAAAAATTTATATTGACAAAAAATTCGGCAGACTTCAAAAGCCCGCCGATCGCTCAATATTAAAGGTTGATTTACATTTTTATTAATGGTATTATTACTTAGGTTGAAAATTTTATTATTTGCAGGAGATAAATATGGCAAGAAATGAATATCCGCGTCCGTCTTTCGTAAGAGAAAATTGGCTCTCGCTCAACGGCCAATGGGATTTTGAAATAGGCGGCGATAAATTAAAGCCCGAAAACGTCGAGTACACAAAGAAAATAGAAGTTCCGTTCTGCCCGGAATCAAAACTGTCCGGAATAGAATACAAAGATTTCATGACCTCTGTTTGGTATAAAAGGGAAGTTGAAATAACTGCGGACAACCTTAAAGGCGCCGTAATTCTTCATATAGACGCGTGCGATTACGAGACATTCGCTTATGTGAACGGCAAAGAGGCCGGCCGCCACAAGGGCGGCTATACTCCTATGGAGTTTGAAATCTCCGATAAGCTCACAGAGGGCAAAAACATAATAACAATTCACGCGAAGGACGACACAAAGTCAAACGCTGTCCCGTCCGGCAAGCAGTCGTCAAGGCTTGAAAGCTACGGCTGTTCTTACACGAGAACCACGGGAATTTGGCAGTCCGTATGGCTTGAGTTCTGCGATAAAACCTACATCACTACTACAAGAATCGACCAGGATATCGACAACTCAAAATTCAGGTATCAGGGTTATCTCTCCGACTCAAACGCCGACAAAGCCGAGATAGAGGTTTCCTACAAGGGTGAAATTCAGGCAGAGCAGACTGTAGATATAGACAAGAAAAAGAAATTCTTCGCGTTCCCCGAGATAAAGATTGAAAATATGAAGCTTTGGGACGTTTTAAAGCCTGAAATATACGACATAAAAGTTAAGATTTTAAGAGACGGCGAAGTTGCGGACGAAGTCAAAACTTATACCGGATTCAGAAAAATAGAGCTCAAGGACGGCAAATTTTGGCTCAACTCAAGACCTGTATTTTTGAGAAATATCCTTGACCAGGGATTTTACCCCGACGGAATTTATACCGCTCCCGAAAAGGAAGACCTCGAGAAGGATATTGACATAGCTATTTCGTTCGGATTTAACGGAGCCCGCCTTCATCAGAAAGTTTTCGAGCCGTGGTATCTCTACTATGCGGATATGAAAGGCTACCTCGTGTGGGACGAGTTCCCGAACTGGGGAGTCAGAATCGAGATGAAGAGAAAGAAAGTCATCGAGGACGTCGCGTATCAGTGGGAAGAGGTCATGTTCAGAGATTTCAACAGACCGTCGGTAATAGGATGGTGCCCGCTTAACGAATGCTGGACAAAAGATAATTTCTGTGACAACATAGGTCAGAGAGCGCTTTTCAAACTCACAAAAGAAATTGACAGCGTAAGACCGTGCGTTGGCTCGTCGGGAGGTCCTCTTTTCTACACCGATATCGACGACTATCACGACTACTCAAAAGATGTTGATAAACTAAAGGAGTTATTCCACAATCACCCGAACGGCATTTTAAAGCCCAACGCCGCAGCCGTTCAGAATAAGCTCAGAGGAGCGGGATATTTAACTCCAAAGCAGCTTCAGGGAATGCCTATATTCCTTTCCGAATTCGGAGGAATAGGCCTTGCGGCGTCGCCCGAAAATGAGGACGGCTCGTGGAGCTATGTATCGGAATCCACCGAGGAGACATATGTTGACCATTACTGCGCGCTTGTCAAGGCTATTTTGGAATCGGATCTGATGGGTATGTGCTACACTCAGCTCACAGACGTCGAGCAGGAGCAGAACGGTCTTGTGACATATGACAGAAAAGATAAAATTTCCGAAGCCGGAAAGAAGAGAATTTACGAGGCAAACACTGCGAAAGCCTTTGTAGAAGAGTGATAAATTATGACGGTTGACGAAAAGCTTGTCGAAAAGAAAGTAAAATCCACTGAGATTTATGACGGAAAACTTCTCCATGTTTTTTCCGACGAGGTTGAACTGCCCAACGGAAGACATTCTTCCAGGGAATATATAAAACACAACGGAGCCGTGGGAATAGTTCCTTTGACCGAAAACGGAGAAGTAATTTATGTTAAGCAGTACAGATATCCCATAGACAAGGTGACAGTTGAAATACCGGCGGGAAAAATCGACCCAGGCGAGGAAAAATTCGCGGCGGCGCAGAGGGAATTGAAGGAAGAAACCGGTCTGACTGCCGGCAAATGGACTTATCTCGGTTCGCTTTTTCCATCCGTCGCCTACACTACGGAGGTAATTCACCTTTATCTCGCGCAGGATTTGAAATCCGGAAAGCAGCGTCTTGACGAGGACGAGTTTTTAAACGTCTATAAAATGAAACTCTCTGAATTTACGGACAAAGTCATGAACAATGAGATATGCGACTCGAAAACAGAGATAGCTATTTTGAAAACGGCGAAATTGACGGGAAATGAAAAATAATAATTTCAGTTTTGACGCTGCGGTTTTCGACGTGGACGGAACTCTGCTTGATTCGATGTACGTGTGGAGGGAGTCGGGCAAAGAATTTCTTCGGGACAACGGAATAAAAGATGATTCCGAGGCCGACGACCTGCTTTTCATGGGATTTGAACAGACTTTGGAAAGACTTAAAAATAAATATCACATAAATATCACCAAGGAAAAATTCATAGACGAGGTTAATATCAGATGTGAAAAATATTATTTCAACGAAGTGGAGCCGAAAAAAGGAACCCGGGAATTTCTTGAATACCTCAAAAACAAAAACGTTCGTATGGGCATAGCTACGGCGACCCATTCATATCTGATAGAACCCGCATTGAAGAGAACAAGACTATTCGATTATTTCTCTTTCGTCTATTCTACTCAGGATCTCGGTCTAACAAAGCAGAAAAGAGAAATATTCGACCTCTGCGCCAAAAAGCTCGGTTCAAAACCTCAAGACACGGCAGTGTTCGAGGACGCCTATTACGCCATGAAAACAGCTCACGACGCGGGTTACAAAGTCTTCGGAGTAAAGGACGAGTATAATGTCAATTCTGAAGCGGAAAACAGGGCTGTGACCGCAGACATTCGAGACAACCTCGGCGACTACATAGGAATACTCGATTGATAAATTAAAATTAATAAAAAAAAAGGAGTCTTTTTCGGACTCTCTTATATATTATCCCGTTTTTCACGGGCGATTGAAAATCATCGAAAAGGCTTGACGCCGTTTGAACATTCCTTACATTGTAGAAATGGCGTGAAGCTCAATGATTTTCCAGAACTTTTTCCAAGACATGCCTTTTTCGTTTGCTATGTCGTTCATGAGTTCCTTTTCGACTTTTTCGATTTCACGATCCATGATTATTATCTCCTTTTCTTTATTTTACTTTCTGTGATCTCTTCCCGATCACAGCTATTATTATAGTCAAAAAATTCAAATTGTCAAGGCATATTGCACAAATATGGTTAATTAAAATTGTGCAAAATCACCAAAGAACTTATTGGTATACTCGATAAAAAAATTTTTGGTGAAATCAAAAGGCTTTGTGCAATGTGCTAAAAATATCGGCTGAATTTTCAACATAATGACGAATACAAGGATTTGTGTCGAAAAGAGGCAAAAAAAGTTTGTTAGAATTTTTTTGAAAAATTTTTAAATTTAAGCGAAAATTTTTCACTGAAAACGTTTCCGAAACTCTGATTTTCCTGTAAATTATAACAAATTTGCTTGATTTTACCTGTTTTGGTCGAAAAAAAGCTGTTTTCTCGTTAAAAATAGACTCAAATTTAACATTATGTTAATATTCCCTCATAATTTACCGTAATTGTTTAAAAAAAACCTCGTAAAACATCTTTGAAACCATAATTTTTTGATAATTTTCGTCATATTCCGTACCAAAAAAGACAATATTTCTGAATTGTCATAATATTTAATGTTCAATCCGCATTTTTTTTGCGGCTGAGGATTTTGAAAAACTTAAAATGAATGAACTCAATGCTTGGTAGCTTGAACACGTTAGATTTATTCGTCCTATTCCCATTAAAAAACCGCCTTTTTTACAGGCGGTTTAATGATTTTATTTTGAACAAAATTATTCTGCCGAGAAGTTGGACTTGTCAACTCCGCACATGGGGCAGGTCCAGTCATCGGGGAGATCCTCGAATTTTGTTCCGGGGGCTATTCCGTTGTCGGGATCACCTACAGCCTCGTCGTAAACATATCCGCATACGTCACATACATATTTCATTGCTTTTGTTCCTCCTGATTTTTTTAATTTATTATTGAAAAGCGTTTCCGATTTTAGAAACCGCCTTTTTTGATTTTTCAGCGGATGTTGTTCATCCTGTAATAAATTTTATATCCGTTTACGTTTTTGATTTGAAGGATGGGCAGGAATGAATTCTGCTTTTTCAAAATCTCATCGCACGCTTTCATTCCGTTTTCAAACTGCTCTTTTGTCAAAGGCTCCATCGAGTGAGAAGGATATATAAAATCGTACTCATCGGAAAGCGACTTTACTTTTTCCATAGTCTTTTTCAATGTCTCTACGGAATCGGATTCTTTGAACCATAAAACGTTTGTCGGGTTGAGCACGTCGCCCGTGAAAAGGATTTTGTCCTCAATGTCAAGGAACGAAAGCGAGCCGTCGGTATGTCCGGGAGTTGCTATTACTTTGAGCGTCTTGCCGCCGAGGCCTATAGTGTCGTCCTGTCTTAAAAACATCGTCATAGGTTCTTTTTTGGTGGGATGAAGTTTAATATCGGTTATCGGCACTTTTACATCGCCTTTGATATAATATAAAAGCAGGTAGCCGAACCTTCTCGCGATATTATTTCTTTTAATTATCTCCGAGTCGCCTCTCGATATTCTCAAAGTCTTGAATTGACCTCTTCCGCCGATATGGTCGCAGTGACCGTGCGTGCATGCTAAAATTACCGGCTTATCCGTCAGCTGTCTTATGACGTAAAGATAATCCCCCGCTCCGAGACCGCAGTCTATGCAGCAGGCCTGATCCTCACCCTCGATTACGAACATTGTCGCGAGATTGTACTCGTTTATAACGTATACCTTTGGCGCGATTTCTTTAACTTCATATTTATTTATATACATATATATGTTCCGCTTCCTGAAATATCAAAATACAATAGAAAATTATATACCGAAATATTAACAGATTATAAAATCTTTGTCAATCTTGTGAAAATTTTGATTCCGGAAATATTACTCGGTCAATTTATATTTTGTAAGGTTTATGCTTTCTCTTTTTATTCCTCTGTCAAGCACGCAGAAAATGAGCTGCCCGTCGGAATCCTTATATACGGTCATGCCCTCCGCTTCAAATTTTTCTCCGACATTTCTTGCGAAAAGAACCGATACTTCGCCTGTTGAAAGGTCGGCGGTATAAATTTTCTTCGCTCCGTCCTCGTCGCTTGACATATATAATTTTCCGTCGCAGACTTCCGCTCCCTGTATTTTATTTACGGATTCCGAAAGCGGAACAGTTTTGATTAAACTCATATCGTCTAAACTGAATACATTCAATACTTCGGCGTTTTCCCATTCCGCGGTGTAAAGGCAGCCGTTTTCGGCGTCGACGGCGCACCACGGCACTCCCTCTTTGTGAAGAGACTGAGGAAGGGAATAATATTTGCCGGTATATTTCAAAGTCTTTGCATCGTATACCGCGATAAACGGATTTTTGTAATCGGGGCCGTCTTCAATCGCCGCGTAGATTTTTCCGTCATAATATGAAATGCCGCCTATGTGGTTGCATCCCATTTTTTTAAGTTCGGAAGGAATGGCGTTCATCGTCACTCTGAAAATTTCGCCGGTCTTCATATCGGCCTTGGCAAGATTTTTTGTTCCGCTGAAATAATAATATTCGCCGTCGTTTGTGACGCCCTGAGAACAGTAGTCTTTTTCGTTTAAGACGTATACCTGTTTTGAAACAGCCTGAGCTCCGTCGGGCGCAGGCAGATTCTTTTCCGCAGACCCGGCGATAACGGTTGCGATAATCGTGATTAGTATCCAGATTTTTTTAATTACAACATAAAAGCCGCCCATTGTGAACATGAATTTTTTCTCCTAATAATATTTTTTTTTCTATTATATAACCGCTTTTCTGTTTCGTCAAACATTTATTTATATAATTTTATGAAAATCGACAAATTTTTTGTGTCGGGAGTTGTAAACTGCGATTTCGCTTGACATTTTTCCGTTTTTGGTGTAAAGTAATAGCTGTGAAAGTAAATTATATTTACTCGAACGGGCTTTTGTCCGTTCGATTTTTTTGAGAAATTTAAAAAGGGGTATTTTAGGTGACAGAGAAAAAAAGAGTCATAGATTCTGTCATGACTTTAGTCAAACCTTACGCCGATTCTTTAGGTCTTGAGCTGTGGGACGTCAAGCTCGTCAAGGAGGGCGACTCTCTTATTTTAAGGCTTATTATCGACAAAGAAGGCGGCGTCACGATGGACGACTGCGTGAATTTGAGCCACGCTGTTGACGAACCGCTCGACGAGCTCGACCCGATTGACGAAAGCTACAGTCTTCAGGTTTCGTCTCCCGGAATAGAGAGAAAGCTTGAAAGAGACTGGCATTTCAAAAAATACATTGGCTCCAAAGTGATGTTCAAGCTTCCGAAAGCCGTGAACGGAAAGAAGAATTTCAAGGGAACGCTCATAGATTACGACAACGGAATTATCACAATCGACGCAGGCGAAGACGGCGTAATGAACCTTGATAAAAAACTTGTGTCGTATGTGAAACTCGACGATTTCGAAGGTTTCGGAAACGACTGAATAAAAAGACGAGATTGATTTTTAAGTAAAGTCAAAAACCTGATCTGTTTAATTTTTGATTATTTCGAGCCGGACGACAATTTTCCGGTGAAAAAAATATTGATAAAAAAGGAATACTGAAAATGGAAAAGATAAACAACGCCAAAGAATTATTTGATTCGATCGACGCGTTTGAAAAGGACAAAAAGATTCCGGAAGGAACTCTCATCAAAAAAATTGAGAGTGCTTTAATTACGGCGAGCGTAAAAAATATTCCTGCCGGCGGAAAAGACAGCATTCACTGCAATATAGATAAGAAAAACGGAACGATAGAGCTTTATTCTGCCCTTGAGGTCGTGTCGGATGAATTCGCATTTCCTTTTGTGGACGACGACGGAAATCCTCTCGAGGGCGACGACGATCCCGATGCACCCAAGTTTGACCCGTCTGTTCAGATAGCCGAAATGGACGCGAAAAAAATCAAGCCGGACGCGAAAGTCGGAGACATAATCAGAACGGATATGTCTGTTGAAAATTTCGGAAGAATAGCCGCGCAGACATTCAAACACGTTTTGAGACAGGGCGTAAGAGAGATTGAGCATGAAAAAGCCCTTCAGGGCTACAATGCCGAAATACACGACATTATATCCGCTGAGGTTCTCGACATAAAGCCCGACGGCTCGGCGTTGATCAAAGTGGGCGATACGAAAGACGTTCTGCCCAAAAACGAGCAGATTGAGGGCGAAACGTTAAAACCGGGCGACAAAATAAGAGTTTACATTGTGGACGTCAAGGAGACGGACAGAGGACCGAGGGCTATTCTTTCAAGATCTCATCCGGACTTTGTCAGAAAACTTTTCGAGCTTTTCATTCCCGAAATTCAGGAGGGAAAAGTCGAGGTGAAATCAGTCGCCAGAGAAGCGGGAAAAAGAACTAAAATTTCTGTTTTTTCGTCCGACCCCGATATTGATCCCGTAGGCGCCTGCATAGGTCCCAACAGGGCGAGAATAAACGAGATACTTAAAGAAATACACGGTGAAAAAATAGACGTTATTCAGTATTCCGACGATCCGGAGGAGTATATAAAAGCGGCTCTTTCACCTGCGACAGTTGAAAACGTGGACATAATTTCGGAAGTCGAGAAAAAATCACAGGCGACTGTCCCCGAAAATCAGTTATCGCTCGCTATCGGAAACAAGGGTCAGAATGTCAGGCTCGCCGCGAGACTTACATCCTGGAAAATAGATATTAGATCCGATAACGGATATTTCGGGGAAAACAGGAAAGTCCTTTAAGATTCCAAGTCAAATTCACAGGAGAAATTAATGACGGAAAAGAAAATTCCTCAAAGAAGATGCCTCGGCTGCAATCAAACAAAGCCGAAAAACGAACTTGTAAGAATAGTGAGAGACCCTGACGGGAACATCGCTATCGACCTGACAGGAAAAAAATCGGGAAGAGGCGCGTATGTATGCAGAAATCCCGATTGTCTGAAAAAGCTGAGAAAGTCCGGGAGGCTCGAAAAAGAACTCTCGGTGTCGCCGCCCGATGAAATATGGGACGAACTTGAGAAGGAGATGAGCGGTCTTGCCTGACGATAAATTTTTAAATTCCCTGGGACTCGCAAGACGCGCGGGAAAGCTTTCCGCAGGTCATGACGACGTAAAATATTCCCTGAGGAATAATAAGGCGAGAGTGGTTGTTATTGCGAAGGACGCTTCCGCAAGGCTTGCGGAAGAAATGGAAAACCTCGCCGGCAAAAAGACAAAAGTAATAGAATCGGAATACTCGTCGGGCGATTTTGAAGCCGCCACAGGCAGAAAAGCCGTTGTTTATTCCGTCAATGACAAAAATCTGTGTGAACTTGTAATGAAGAATTTTGAGAGGGAGGAATGAGTATGCCAGCAGCAAAAAAGACAGTTAAGAAGATAAACGAATTAGCGGAGGATCTCGGCGTTGACGTAGGATATATCCGTGATATTTTGAAAAAATACCTAGGCGTTGAAAAGAAACAGAAATCATCTGTTGATACAGACGAATTGAACGTTGTTTTAGACGCGTTCACTCTTGACAACCAGGTCAAATCTTTTGACGATTATATCAAAAAGACAAGTCAGAAATCCGATGAAACGTCAAAAGAAGAAAAGACGGAAAAAGAAGAAAAAGGGAAAACCGAAAGCTCCGAAAAATCTAAGACTGAAAGCAAAGCTCAGGCAGCCGAGTCGACGGAAAAAGAGGAGAATAAACTTCAGGAAAATAAGGAAAACGTTTCAAAGACGGGCAAACCGTTTGAAAAGCATGTGAAAAAATCAAACGGCGGTCAGGTTCAGTCGAGGACAAAAGGCGAAAGAAAGACAATAGATACACGCCAGTCAAACATAGACCTCGACAAATACGACGAAAAGTATTACGATCTTTCTCCCGAAAAGAACAGGGGCAGGGATTCCGATTCTTACAAAAAACAAAAGATTAATCAGAAATCCAAAAAATACCGCAAGCAGGGAATGCGCCAGCCGAGAAGAGAGACCGAGGCGGAGAGATTAAAGAGAATAGAGAACGAGAGGCAGAAAAAGCATCTCAAGGTCGAAATTCCCGAGGAAATCACTGTCGGGGATCTTGCGGCAAGGCTTAAAGTTACGGCAGCCGAGGTAATCAAAAAGCTTATGAGCTACGGCGTAATGGCCGGAATAAACGAAAATATCGACTATGATACCGCGGCGATTATCGCATCCGAATTCGGCGCGAAGCCCGAGAAGGAAGTAGTCGTGACTATCGAGGATAAAATAATAGATACTTCCGAGGACGAGGAGGAAAATCTCGAACCGAGAAGCCCGGTAGTATGCGTAATGGGACACGTCGATCACGGCAAAACGTCTATTCTCGACGCTATAAGACATACTCAGGTCACGGCAACCGAGTCGGGCGGAATTACTCAGCATATCGGCGCTTACGAAGTTGTCGCCCACGGACAGAAGATAACTTTCCTCGACACTCCCGGTCATGCCGCTTTCACAGCAATGAGAGCGAGAGGAGCTATGGCGACCGATATAGCCGTGTTGGTCGTCGCGGCAGACGACGGAATAATGCCGCAGACTATTGAGGCTATTCACCACGCTCAGGCGGCGAACCTGACTATTATTGTCGCTATTAATAAAATGGACAAGCCCGGAGCGTCGCCCGACAAGGTTTTAAAGCAGCTCACAGATTACGGTCTTGTGCCTGAGGAATGGGGCGGAGATACTATCTGCGTACCCGTTTCGGCGAAGACAGGACAGGGAATTGACCAGCTTCTTGACTCTATTTTGCTTGTTGCGGAGATGAAAGAGCTTAAAGCGAATCCCAACAGAGCGGCGAAGGGAACAGTTATCGAAGCGCGTCTTGACAAGGGCAGAGGCCCTGTCGCCACACTTCTTGTTCAAAACGGAACTCTAAGAGAAGGCGACACTATCGTCGCCGGTACTTCTGTCGGCAAAGTCAGAGTTATGACAAATTACAAGGGCGACAGAGTCAAAGAGGCGGGTCCTTCCGTACCCGTGGAAATTTCCGGTCTCCAGGAAACTCCGTCTGCCGGCGACCAGTTCGACGCGGTATCCGACGAGAGACTCGCGAGAGATTTGGTTGAGCAGAGAAAGCAGAAGATCAAGGACGAGCAGTTCAACGCCCAGAGAAGAGTTACTCTTGACAATCTCTTTGACACCATTGCCGAAGGCGATGTAAAGGAACTTAACGTAATTGTCAAGGCTGACGTTCAGGGAAGCGTCGAGGCCGTAACTCAGTCGCTTGAAAAACTTTCAAACAACGAGGTAAAAGTAAAAGTTATACACGGAGCCGTAGGACCTATAAACGAGTCGGACGTAATGCTCGCCGCCGCATCAAATGCCATAATCATCGGATTCAGAGTAAGACCTGACGCCGTAGCCGAATCAAACGCCGAAAGAGACCACGTCGAAATAAGAATGTATATGGTAATTTACGACGTTATTGACGATGTAAACGCGGCTATCAAGGGAATGCTCGCGCCGAAATATCAGGACGTTGACATCGGAAAACTCGAGGTCAGAAATACGTTTAAGATTTCCTCTGTCGGTACTATCGCCGGTTGTTACGTCCTTTCCGGAAAAGTTACGAGAAACGCGAATGTCAGAGTCGTAAGGGACGGCATTGTAATCCAGGAGGACACTATCTCGTCGCTCAAGAGATTCAAAGACGATGCTAAGGAAGTAAACCAGGGATACGAATGCGGCGTAAGCCTTTCCAAATTCAACGATATTAAGGACGGAGACATCTTTGAGGTTTACACATCTCAGGAAGTAGCCCAGTAATAATCCGAAAACAGGAGTAAAAATGCCCGCTTCATATAAAAAATCAAGAGACGCCGAGGATATTAAAAGAGAAATCACGGCAATCATCAGAGACTTGAAAGACCCGAGAGTAAAAGACAAACTTTTGACCGTAGTCAGAATAGAGCTTGCTCCGGATCTTTCATTCGGCAGAGTTTATGTCAGCGCCATGGAAGGACCCGAGACGGCCGAAAAAGCGTGCGAAGGTCTTGAACACGCGCAGGGACTTATCAGAAAAGAGCTTTCATCAAGGCTAAGGATAAGGAAATCGCCGGAACTCAAGTTTATCGCGGATGATTCCGTCCGCGAAGGAATTGAGCTGTGGGAAAACTTTAAAAAAGAAAACGAGAGAATAAAGAGGGAAAACACATTCGTAAGGAAAAAAGTGAATCTCTCGGAAGCCGCCGAGAGACTCATGACTATGGATAAAATATGTGTTCTTGCCCATGAAAATCCCGACGGTGATGCGGTCGGCAGCGCGTACGGACTTGCGAGAGGACTTGTTTCGATAGGCAAAAAGGTAAAAGTTGAGCTTGAAAAATATTCCGACAGTGACAAATATCTGTCCGAAGGCGTCGACTGGTACGACGGGGAGCCCGATTATTATGTATCGGTTGACACTGCAGACAAAAATATACTCGGAGTAAAGACGGCTGGAATAGAAAAGAATACGCCGATAGCTTTAAATCTCGATCACCACGTTTCAAATACATATTTTGCCGTTGAGACATACGCCGATTCCTCGGCGGCGGCGGCGGCGGAAGTCGTTTTCGATACGTTAAATGAGATGAAAATCCCGATAACAAAAGATATCGCCGAATGTCTTTATATCGGAATTTCGACAGATACAGGTTGTTTCAGATACGGCAACACGACAGCTAAGACTTTGAGAACCGCGGCTGATCTCGCCGAAACCGGAATAGATCTCGGAAAAATCAACAGGGTTCAGTTTGAGACAAAAACAAAAGCTTACGCGGAGCTTGAAAGACAAGCTCTTTCTTCGATGCGTTTCTTCTTTGACGGAAAAGCAGCATTGATTACGGTGACGAACGATATGTTTAAATCAACCGGAGCGGATGACACCGAGACGCAGGCGCTCAATTCACTCACAAGACAGATCGAAGGAGTATTAGTCGGAATAACGATGAAGGAAAAAACTCCCGGTATGTTCAGGGTTTCGATCAGAACCAATCCGCCTGCGAACGCTCAGACTATCGCTGCTTCTCTCGGCGGCGGCGGACATACTGCCGCTTCGGGATGTTCAGCGGAAGGAACGAAGGAAGAGGCGGAAAAGCTTGTTCTCGAAAAAGTTGAAGAGTATTTAAAGGAGTCTGGACTGCTTTGACTGAAAATGTCTCAGGCGCTGATGTTTCCGGCTTTATAGTCCTAGACAAAGCGGGCGGCGTGAGTTCGTTCAAAGCTTTGAGCGACGTCAGAAGACTGATATCGGAAGGAAAGATAAAATCCGGTCATACCGGAACGCTCGACCCAATGGCTACGGGCGTTCTTTGTCTTGCTTTCGGCAGGGCGACGTCGTTTATACCTTTTGTCGGCATTGATGCGAAGAAAAAATACCGCGCCGGCATGAGACTCGGCGTTGAAACGGACACTTACGATATAACCGGAGACGTTGTTTCCGAAAACGACAATATTCCTCCTTTTGAAGAGACCGTCAGCGTAATAAATTCTTTTTTGGGTGAAAGCGAACAGACTCCGCCCATGTATTCCGCCGTCAAAGTCGGCGGCAGAAAGCTTTACGACCTCGCGAGAAGAGGAATTGAAGTCGAGAGAAAGAAAAGAAAAATCAATATTTTCTCAATATCCGATATAGAAAAAGATGAAACCGGAGATATCTGTTTTACAGTCGAATGTTCAAAGGGAGTATACATACGTTCTTTGGTATATGATATAGGGCGGAAATCAGGCTGCGGCGCATCTCTTGTCTCTTTGAGGCGTCTTTCTTCCGACGGATTCGACATATCTCAGGCTCATACTCTTGACGAGCTTAAAAGCGGAAATATTTCAGATTATCTTATAACAGTGGAAGAAGAATTTTCGTACCTGAATAATATATTTCTTTCGGAAAAGCAGTCTGTAAGATTTTTAAACGGCGGAAATATTTCCCGTATTTCATCGAATGAAAACGGACTTTACAGGGTCTACTCGCCCGAAAAAAAATTTTTGGGTCTCGGGACATTCGGCTCCGACGGTCTTAAACCGGAGAAACTGTTTTTTTGATTTTTGTTTTTTATAAATATAATCATAGGAGATGAGAAAAATTGGCGTCAGGCGTTGCGCTCGGAACATTCGACGGACTTCACATAGGGCATATGAAAGTTCTCGAGAATGTGAAAAAATACGGAGAAGGCAATATCAGGCCTGTTGTCCTGCTTTTTGACGTTCATCCGCTCGAATTTCTCACAGGCGTCTGCCCCACCAAACTTATCTCCGATTCAAAAAGAGAGCAGCTTCTGAAACAGGCGGGCTTTGATACTTACACCTTGAAATTTTCGAAGATTTACAATTTATCTCCCCGGGAATTTGTGAAAAAAATACTCGTCGGCACGCTCGGCGCAGAACTTGTTTCGTGCGGATTTAATTTCAGATTCGGTTCGGAAAATTCCGGCGACACTGCGGTATTGAAAAAAATCTGTTCCGAATACGGTATAAAAACAGTGGTAGCCGGCGAGCTTGATTATAAAGGCGAACCAGTCAGTTCCACGAGAATAAGAGAAGAAATTAAGAACGGCTCCATAAAAGAAGCCAATAAAATGCTCGGAAGACTGTTTTCGTATTCCGCCGAGGTCGTGACAGGCGACAAGCGAGGCAGGGAGATGGGATTTCCGACCATCAACCAGTTTTTTGAAGAAAATTTCACCGTTCCGAAAAAAGGCGTTTACGCTTCCGTCGCGAACGTCAACGGCATAATGTACGCGTCTATGACAGATATCGGCGTAAGGCCTACGGCGGGAATTTCGTCCGAAAGGTCGGAGACCAATATTTTCGGCTATTCGGGAAATCTGTACGGCGAAAAAATCGAGGTATCGCTTATCGACTATATAAGACCTGAAATCAAATTCGCAAGCTTTGACGACCTTATCATGCAGGAGACCAAAGACAGAGATAAGTGCATGGTTATCTCGGGCGAATATCTAAAATCAAATGGAGAAAAGTAAATATATGAATAAGCTTATTTTGGCTTCGGGTTCACCGAGAAGAAAAGAACTTCTCGAGATGGCAGGGTTTGACTTTGAAGTCGTGAAGTCGGGAGCAGATGAGACTCTGCCGAGAGGAATGAGACCCGCAGACGCTGTAAAATATCTGTCTAAGCTGAAGGCCTTTGACGTTCTTGATATGAAGGGAAGCGGATATACTGTTTTGGGTTCCGACACAGTCGTATCAATAGACGATAAAATCCTCGGCAAACCAAAGGACGAGGACGATGCGAAAAGTATGCTTGAAATGCTTTCGGGAAAAACTCATTCGGTATATACCGGAGTAACTATCTGCTCAAACGAAAAGTCCGAGACTTTTTCAGTCAGGTCGGACGTCACTTTCTTTGACTTGACAAAAGAGGAGATAGAAAATTACATAAAGACAAAAGAGCCTATGGATAAGGCCGGAGCTTACGGAATACAGGGCAAAGGATCTCTTCTTGTCAAATCTGTAAGCGGTGACTTTTTCAATATAGTCGGCCTGCCGATATCGCTTGTATACAGGAGACTTAAAGCGTTTTGATAAATTTTGTTTTCCGCCGTAATGAAGACGGACGAAAAATATTTACAATAAAAATTTTTGCCGGTCATAAAGACCGGCTTTATTTTTTATTGATTGATTGCGGCTTTTTCGGCGTCAAGAGCTTTTTCAAATCGTTCAAGATAAGCGTTGAACCCTTCGACATCTTCTTTCCGAGGAGACTCAAAAGTTTTTTCGGCGGATGAAAATACTTTCTTTTCAAGGAAATCTTCAAGCGTCATATCGGTATAGTCCATGTATTTTGCCAGAAGAGCCATGCCGTAAGGACCGCCCTCGCCGGCTGAGGACATGCATGTGACTTTTGTATTGCATGCGGCGGCAAGGTACCTCTGTCCTATGCCTTTGTGGCGGAAAAGGCCTCCGTGACCCGTGAGAGAATCAATTTTTACATTTTCGTTTTCGAGTATTCTCAAGCCTATTTTAAGCGTGGTCATTGTGGAGTAAAGCTGAGCGCGGAAGAAATTGGCGAGTGTAAAATCACATCCCGGCAGTCTTATCACCATTGGTCTGCCTTCATCGAAATGAGTCACGCCTTCTCCTGCCATATAATTTACTACCACTACGCCGCCGCAGTCGGGACTTCCCTCGAGAGTCTTTTTATAAAGCATAGGGAATATCTCGTCGTCCGTCATTTCTTTCCCTGTCAGAGCGGCAACCTCTTTAAAAATTGATTCCCATGCGTTTGTGTCGTTCGTGCAGTTGTTGCAGTGTACCATTGCGACGGGTTTTCCGGACGGTGTAGTAACAATATCTATCTCCTCGTAAACTTTTGACAGAGGTTTTTCGAGGACTACCATCGCAAAAATCGAAGTTCCGGCTGAAATATTTCCCGTCCTCGGAGCTACTGAATTTGTAGCAGCCATTCCTGTACCGGCGTCACCCTCGGGCGGAGCCGTTTTTACTCCGGCAGGGATAAGACCTCCCGCAAATTCGGATCCCTTCTCGGTGACATATCCGGCAATCTCTCCCGCCGTAAGAACTTTCGGCAGTATGTCTCTTATTTTCCACGGATAATTTCTGTCCTTAATAAGTTCGTCGAATTTATTAAGCATTTCTTCGTCAAAATCGCATGTCTCGGGATCTATCGGGAACATGCCTGACGCATCGCCGACAGACAGAGTAAATTTTCCGGTCAGCATATAATTTACATATCCCGACAAAGTCGTGATATGTGCTATGTCTTTTACATGACTTTCATCATTTAAAATAGCTCTGTAAAGATGAGCTATTGACCATCTCTGAGGTATGTTGAAATCAAATTCTTTCGTAAGGCAAGCGGCGGCCTCGGCAGTTATCGTATTCTGCCATGTTCTGAAAGGTACTAACAGATTCCAATTTTTATCGAAAGCGAGGTATCCGTGCATCATAGCGGAAATGCCGAGAGATTTTATGTTAAGATCCCTGTCAAGACCGGAAAGAGCTTCGATAAAGCCTTTTCTCACGTCGTCAAGACTGTAAGTCCATATTCCGTTTTCATAAGTTGATTTCCATGTAAATCCGCCGGACGACACCGGGATGAAATTATCGTCTATCGCCTGAGCTTTAATTCTTGTGGAACCGAATTCCACGCCTAAAGTAACGTCTCGCATAAATTTATCACCTTTGAAAATTTAAATAATTATCCGTAGTGAGTACGGCGCTGTTTTATTGATTATTATTAATTTTATCATTTTCGTCGGATATTTTCAAGAAGGTAATACAGTATGAATTATTCCGCCGGTTGACAAAACTTTCAAGCGGAATATAATTTTATTTATTATGAAAACATGTTTTATATTCGCGGCTCTCGACTGCGGAAAAGTTCAAATCGAAAAAAATGAAGGCGATATAGTCGTCGCCTGCGACCTCGGCTACAAAAACGCGGTTGAAAACGGTATAAAGCCCGATATCGTCGTCGGCGATTTCGATTCGCTCGAAACCGTTCCGGAAAACGGAAACGGCGATTTTGAGCTTATAGGTCTTTCTGTCTTCAAAGCGGACACCGATCTGTCTTTCGCTGTAAAGACAGGAGAGGAGAGGGGCTGCGGAAGATTTGTTATATTCGGCGCGTTAGGCGGAAAAAGGTGGGATCACACTATGGCGAATTTATGCGTCTTGGGAGCCGAAGCTAAAAAAGGCCGCGAATGTTTTCTCGTAGACGGAAACAGTGCGATAACTGCCGTTTCAAACGGCAAAATAGAATTTTCGGAAAAACTTGAAGGGACTATGGGTCTTGTGTCTTTTTCCGATGTGTCAAAAGGCGTTACCGAGAAAGGCTTTCTTTACACAATAGAAGACAGGGATTTAGAGTCTACCCATATAATGACCGTCTCAAATCAGTTTATAGGTCGGAAATCTTCAGTCGAGGTTAAAGACGGGACTCTCCTTATTTATTTTGAAGGCGATTACCGCCTTGCCGGATTATGCAGACAATAAACGACGCGCTTTATAAGCTTTCCAAATCCAAATTCAGGTCGTCTTTTCATCTGAATGAAAAGATGAAGGACTACGTAAAAAAAAGAGGAATGGATCAAATAAGACATGACGCAGAAAAATTTATATCGGAAAGACTTGCGCCGTCTTTTATTCCAAACGACGGGCGTCAGACGCCTATGAATAATCATCCTGTTTTTATAGCTCAGCACGCCTGCGCCTGCTGCTGCCGCGGATGCTTAAATAAATGGTATAAAGTTCCTCAAAATACAGAGCTTTCCAAATCGCAGCAGGAAAAAATCGTAAATCTTCTTATGACGTGGATTGAAAACGAGATGAAAGAATGAAAATAAATAAAAAAATCGGAAGCTTTATTTCATGCTTCCGATTATTTTTTATCCGGTTTTTTGTTCTTCCGAAAGCTTCATGAAATCAATTTTTTCAAGCGGAGTATGGGGAAGATCCTGCCTGAATATTATTTCATGCGGCACTGAAAATTTTGAAAGATTTTGTTCGCACGTCTTCGTAATAATTTTTTTGTAGTCCTCTTTCTGTTTGTCCGAAGCAGGGCTGAAAAGTCTGACGTACAGTTTTACGAGAGGTTTTCCCTCGCTTGAATATCCCTCTACTGCGCATGATTCCCTTATGAAAGGCAGCGTGTCCATTAAATTTTCAATATCTACTGGGTATACGTTGTAGCCGGATATGATAATTATTCTTTTTTTCCTTCCGGAGAAATAGAAAAATCCGTCATCGTCTTTGTATCCGAGATCTCCCGAACGCACCCACGCCTTGCCGTCCTTGTAATAAAGTCCCTCGTCGGGTTTTCCTCCCTTGACGAGATAGCCCTGCATTATGGTGGGACCCGATATACATATTTCTCCCACCTGTCCGTCCGGAAGCTCGTTTCCTTCATCGTCCCATATCTGCATCTCAACGCCTTCAAGAGGTTTGCCGACGGAGCCTTCTTTGTAAACCCAGTTTGTGTTCGCGCAGCAGACGGAACCGACCTCGGTCAATCCGTAGCCCTGTCTAAGGCGCGCCGTCGTTCCGTTTTTTTCAAGCATATCGTTGAATTTATTTATGAACGCTGTTGAACAGTCGTCGCCTCCTACGAACATCATCCTCGTATTTGAAAGCTGAGGGCCGTCAAATCCTTTAGTATGGTAAAGTTTTTTGAACATATTCGGAATGCCTATTATTCCGGATATTCTGTTTTCCTTGTACAGCCGTACTACTCTCTTGGCGTTGAACTGCATCATGGGTATGATTCTCGCTGCGTTGCACATTGTCATATGCATCGCCACCACAAGACCGAACGCGTGGAAAAACGGTAAAATAATTATTTCACCCTCTTCCCCGGGGTCTATTATGTGATCTATATAACCGAGACAGTGAACATTTTCGTTAATAGCTTTTGACGAAAGTTTTATAGTCTTGCTTTTTCCCGTAGTTCCGCCGCCGTTTAAATATACGGCAGTATCAAGTCCGTTGTTTTTAATTCCTTCGACAGATTTACCTCTGTACCTGTTTACTATTGTTTCGTATTCAGTCCGATTTTTCAATTTTGGATAAAGCGCCGTCACTGTTCCTTCACCGAGCCTTGTGACAGGCTTTTTTATTTTAGAAGCGTAATCGGAATTTCTGCATATTATCACAGGCACGCCGGACTCGTTGAGCGTCTTGACGTGGGTTTTCGCAAGAAGATCCATTATCATCACGCCTTTGGAATCCGATTCTTCCATTGATTCCTTCAGCGCCTCGGTCGGAAGAAGAGGATGAACGAAATTTACTATCGCTCCTATTTTATTCAAGGCGTAAAACGCGGTTATGCTTTCCACATTTGTGGGAGTAAAAACAGTAAAACAGTCGCCGCGTCCGATTTTCAGCACGTTTTGAAAATAATAGGCGAGGGAGTTTACGTCCTCTAAAAATTCGCTTCTTTTTCCCCTATATCCCAAATGCTGAAAAGCATCGTATTCTCCGTACTGCGATGTCGCTTCCAAGTAAAATTCAAAGCAGTTTTTATCTCCGGCGACAGGCATGGGATTTACGGGCTGCGAGGCGTTGGAGTAAGTTTTCTTTCCTTCCATGATATTATTTATTCTCTTTACTCTTTAATTTTGCGCCTGAAGGCGCGGATTATTTTTTTCGTTTTAATTTCTTTTCTGGTTGTGTTTTCCTTCTCAAAGCGATTCAAGCTTAGTCTTGAAATCTTCGACTCTATCCTGTACGTTTTCTATTCCGAGACCGTCTGCGATAGTTTCGATGTAGGGCATAGCCTCCGAAATAGTCAGCGGACGCCCCATTTCGAGCATATCCGCGTAATCCTTCGCCTCCGGAACAAGTTCCCAGAAAAGTTTGGAAGCATCTTCGTTGTCGAGAATCTCTCCTAAAGTAATGGTGTCAAATGAGTATTTAGCCATATTTTTTTCCTCCTGAAATTTAAAATTAATTTCAATCTGATATTTTCCGCCCGTCTGTCAGCGGAATTTGTCTTTTGAGCTTTGGCAGGCTGAGGGTTCCCGACATCGTATCGCCGTCGATTTTTACTTTTGCCTCGGCGGGCATAGTCCTTCCTCTGCCCATGTCGAGCACGCCGGAGCCGCTCAATTCGTTTTCCTGAACTTTAACGTCTGTTACGTTTACTTTAATGCCGCTGAGTTTTTCCGGCATAATGAAATCAACCTTGCATTTTCCGTTGTCATCCGAAATTACAATTTCAATATCGCCTTTATATATGAGCATATTGATATGTATTTTCCATTTTCCCTCGCCTGTCATATTTTTTTCTCCTGTCTGAATTTAAAATGTTATTTTTCTCTGTAATTTATTCCCGCATTCAGTGCTTCCAGATTTATATCCGCGCTGCCGCTTTTTGAACTGAATTTTTGAACGAGAGTTTTGGTCATCTCTTCTTTTCCGATTATATCGGCTCCGGAGCTTAAAAGAGCTCCTATCATGACTATGTTTGAAACTTTTATATTTCCGAGCGATGACGAAATATCATCCGCCGGCACGTTGATTATTTTAAAGCCGTCAATATTTTCTGTCTGTCCTGTCATGCTTGAATTTACAATCAAAGTTCCGCCGGGCTTTACAGCTTTTTTAAATTTTGAATAAGACTGACTGTTCAGAGCTATTAGAACGTCGCATTTTGATGCGAGCGGTGAAACTATTTCTTCTTCGTCCGTTATCACCGTGCATTTTGCGGTTCCGCCTCTCTGCTGCGGTCCGTATTCCGGAAGATATACGGCATTCCTGCCCGAATCAACGGCCGCCTCTGCGATGATAATTCCGGCGCTCATAACTCCCTGTCCGCCCGAGCCTGAAATCACAAGAGTTTTTTTCATCTTTATTTCACCTCGTCTTTGTATTTGTCCCTGAATATTCCCGGTTTAAAATATTTGACGGTATTATTTTCCATGTAGTCGAGAGTTTCAAGCGGAGTAAGATGCCAGTTTGTAGGGCAATTTCCGAGAAGCTCTATAAAACAGAATCCGCCTTTTCCCATCTGAATGTCAAAAGCTTTTTTAAGTCCCTTTTTCGCGTCTGTACATCCTTTCGGAGTATTAAGCGCGTATCTCGCTATGAATACCGGAGCCTCGAGAGTTGAGAGAAGCTCGCACATCTTCATAGGGTAGCCCTCTTTGGCGGGGTCTCTTCCGTATATTGTGGTAGTTGTTTTCTGACCTATTAGCGTTGTCGGAGCCATCTGACCGCCTGTCATTCCGTAAGTCTGATTGTTGAAAAACACTACTGTGAAATTTTCGCCTCTGTTCGCTGCGCCTATTATCTCCGCTAAGCCAATGGCGGCTAAATCTCCGTCTCCCTGATAAGTGAATACGAGACGGTCGGGATTAGTCCTCTTGAAGCCTGTGGCTACGGCAGGCGCTCTTCCGTGAGCCGCTCCGAGAATGTCGCCTTGCCAATATACTAAATTCAGCGTCGCACATCCTACGGGAACGATATGAACGGAGTTTTCCTTCTGTCCTGCCTCTTCAACAGCCTCGGCAATAAGTTTTGTCGCAAGTGAATGCATACAGCCGGGGCAGAATCCGCTCGGAGTTTTTTTAAGAGTATCCGGTCTTTTATATTCCATTGCCTGAAGCCTCCGTAATTATTTTTTTGTAATTTGAGTATACGGCTTCATCGTCGAATAAAATGCCTCCGGAACGGCAGTATTCGTAAATGGGAGCCCGTCCGAGAACCTCGGCTTGAATGTCAATTCTCATCTGAGCCGGTATGGCAAGCTCCGTGTCGATAAAGCCTTTGACTTTTGAATAATCAAGCTTGTTGAAGCTTTTCGACGGGAAAGGATTCAGCGTTATCGGTCTGATAAGACCTATTTTGTATCCTTCTTTTCTCAGACAGATAACCGCTTCTTTTGCTGATCTCGCCGCGATTCCGTATGCTACGGCGATAAATTCCGCGTCGTCAATCATAAATTCTTCGACCTTTACGTCATTTTCCGCCCACCGCTTCATCATAGCGTTTCTCGATTTGTTTTGCATTTCAAGAATCGCATCGGGGAAATACGGCGACAGCACCCTGTCGGACCTTTTGACGTCCTTCGCCCTGTACAGATTCCATTTTGAAGTGGAATTTCTGTCGGGTTCTTTCATTTCCGGAAATTTTACAGTCTCCATCATGTTTCCTAAACAGCCGTCCATTAAAATGAACACCGGATTTCTGTCGCGTTCGGCGTAATCCCAAGCGCTGTATGTAAGATCCACAGCCTCCTGAAGAGTCGCCGGAGCGAAGACAATAGTTTTGAATCCGCCGTGCCCCAACGCTTTAGTCGCTTGAAGATAATCCTGCTGGGCAGGCTGTATGGAACCGAGACCAGGTCCTCCTCTGCTTATATTTACTATGACGGCAGGAATTTGAGTTCCTGCGAGGTACGATATGCCTTCGGCTTTCAGAGATATTCCAGGACCGGACGAGCTCGTCATCGCTCTCGTTCCTCCGGCAGCTGCGCCGTATACCATATTTATTGAAGCGACTTCGCTTTCACCCTGAACGAAAACGCCTCCCACCTCCGGCAAACGGTGCGAAAAATATTCCGGAATGTGATTTTGAGGAGTTATAGGATATCCGGCAAAAAATCTGCACCCTGCTCTGACTGCCGATTCGGCAATAGCGATGCACCCGTTTACAAGTTCCTTCGCCATTATTTATTTCCCCTCCTTTAATATTTCTATTGCGCCCTCCGGGCAGATTACGGCGCATTGGCAGCACGATACGCATTTTTCCGGATTATTTATAAACGGATAATAATATCCGCTTTTGTTCCTGTCTGAGCCCTGTTCGAGCAGTTTTTTGGGACAGAACTTTACGCAGAACATACAGCCTTTGCACAAATTTGAATCGATAAAAACCATATATTTCCTCCGTTGACAATAATAATATTATGAATGTGAATTGCCGAAACAAATATGCGTATCTTGTAACTTCAACGAATTTACAACCACGTCATATAGGTCAAAATCACAAAAATTTGTCAGAGATAAATAAATAAATTAAAGAAAAATTGTTGAACTATGTTCATCATATCACCAACATGTGAACAAGTTGTTAATGAATTGTAAACAAATAATGTACAAAACGTTCAATAAAAAACAAAATTAAAATATGTTGTTTAAAATATATGTGAAATATTTCATTATACTTAAAATAAATACATATTTTAAAGGCATATCGCAGTTTATATTCTCTTATAAATTATTAATATTTTACCAAATATAAAAATACAGCTGAAAAAAAGAAAGACATAAAGCTAATTATATCAACAAAAATTAATATATATGTAATGTATTCATTTTAATGTAAAATTCAAAACATAAACAACCCGCGCAGAAAAAATTCAAGAATTTTATAAATTAATTAATGAATTTAAATTTCATTTAATTGCCGGCAGGAAATTTTTTTGTTGATTAAAAAAAATTTTTTCCGAAAAGCGAAGCACGCGCAAAGTTTTTTTATGCTTGACATTAATTGCTGTTTTGTTATAATGAAAATGACAATTTGCGTATACGGGAAAGCTCCGTGAAAACCGGACACAGCCGACAAAGGTGTTCTTTTGAACGCAACTACTGCCGTTAAAGCCGGAATGCCGTATTTGTAACGAGGTAATTTTTTGAAAGACGAAATTTATACGATTTAAGTTTTTCGGAAAAAACGTTATTAATCGCATATCATATTTTAATTGTCTTTTGGGTCGGAAGAGATGATGAACTGTATCAAAGCGATATGGTTTTATTTCTTTTACTTTCGGCCGCAATAAAATGCGGTCGTAATTTTTTTATGAGGTGTAAAATTGTGAAAAAAACAAACCTTTCCAAAATCTTATCCGTATTTCTTTCGGTTCTTATGATGTCCGGAGTTCTCTGCCTTTTTTCATTTGCGTCTGATGACAGCGTAACCGTTTATTTCAGCGCCGTCGATCAGTCCTCTTCATATGAAAACGGAGTGATAATGGCGGAAAAGGAAATAACCGTAAGCAAGGGCGACGCCGTAAAGTACGGTTATAAAAACGCCGCTTCGGATCACAACGGAAACGAAGTAGACTACGTAACGGCTCTTGACGCGATAGCCGACGCGAGCTACCTTGTATACGGAAGCGAGGACGGAGTTAAAAATTCCCTCACCGTTTCTTCCGGCTACATGTCAAAGGCTTTTTCAAGTTTCGGCCCGTGGATGATAACCGTTAACGGCTCTATGCCCCACGACGATATTCTTCTTTCATGGGGATATACAGGCTATTCTGTAGACGAAATGGAAATTAAAAACGGAGATCATATAAATCTCAGCGTCTATTACGATAAGACAGGATATTCGGATTATATTACGTCGGTCGAAGCTCCGGAAAATGTCAAGGCCGGCGATGGTTTCAAGGTCAAAGTGACGGGTTATTCAAGCTATGTCGCGATGTCGGGAGACGATGCGGTCAAGTCGGCTACTTATCCTGTCGACGGCGTCGAGATTTACAAAATTACAGACGGAAAATCAGCCCTTCTCGGCAAAACGGACTCAAACGGCGAGCTGACTGTTAAAACAAGCAAAAAGGACACAGAAAACTACATAATTATGGCGAAGGGATCCTCATCCGCGACGGCTGACGGTTCATCGGCTGCTGTATCAAATTCATTTGCTGAGGTTAATATCAAGCTCTCGTTTATAGGACATATAATTAAGTTTTTCAAAACTATAGCGGATTTTTTCGCGAAGCTTTTTAAATAATTGATGAATACCTCTTTTTCGAAACGTTTTGTTTCAATTTTCTTTGCTGTCATCCTTGCACTGTCTGCATTTATATCCGTGCAGGCGGCGGAAGCGTCTGTTTCAAAAAAATTCGGGACGTCTTACGCGGACGCCCCGTCTGTCCCCGAGGTAACCGAGGACAATATCTATTTAATACAAAAACAATATCTTTTAAAGCTTGACAAAAACCTTGAGGAAACAGCCGAGCCAAAGGCGGAGCTTTCCGCCAGCGCGGGCTACGGACTCGTATCTCCCACTTTTTCCGACGGCTTGGTATTCTGTCCCTTAAATAAAGGATATGTGGACTGCGTAGACAGCGGAACCATGAAAAAGCTATGGAGTTATAAAGACGATTCGTCGGGTCAGTCAAATACGAAAATTTCCGTTTCGGACGGAAAAGTATACGCGTCGTTCTGGTATTCCGAGACAGATACAGGCGCATTTGTATGCCTCGACGAGTATACGGGAAAACTTATTTTCAGAATAGAAAACGCCGGCGGCTTTTATATGGCGGGACCTGCCTTTTGCGGAGATTACGTCATTTTCGGCTCCGACAACGGTTCATACGAAGACGACGCCGAGTCGAAAATATACGCCGCAGATAAAAATACAGGAAAAATATCTTCTTTTGTTACGGTAAAAGGCGACGTCCGCGCATCGGTTGTCCCGGACTTTTTAGGCGGAAAATTTTTCGCGGTGTCAAAGGCCGGCTATCTGTATTCGTTTTCTTTTTCGGACGGAAAAATTTGCGATTTGAAGGAAAGAAAGCTTTCGGGTCAGTCAACTTGCGTTCCCGAAATCATCGGCTCGTATGTCGCAGTCGGAGTAAAAGGCGAAAATATCAATTCCGGAAAAGTCGAAATATTTGACGAAGAAACTTTAAACCCCGTAAAGACAATAGACGTACCGGGATATCCTCAATCGGGATTTGCGGAGATATTAAAAGATGATTCGGCAATCAGCCTTATTTTCGCCGTAAATTCAAGATTGGGAAATCTTTATAAAATAGATTATTCCGGCGGCGAATTTTCGGATTCAGGACTTTATTTTTCCGCTCCCGAAAACGGGTTTACCGTTTGTCCTGTAATATGCGACGACAAAGGCTTTATTTATTACAAAAACGATTCCGAATATATATACAAAATAAAAGCGCAGCCTGATTTTTCCGGTATTTCAAAGCTAATAAAAGAAATTTTTTCGTCCGTCGGAAAAATTCTGTCTTTATTTCATTCACTTTATTTTCTATGAAACGTTTTTCCGATACTTATCCGCCGGTTGCGATAATTTATTATGTTTTCGTTCTCGTTTTCTCGCTTTCGGCGAAACACCCCGTATACCTCGCGATTTCTGCCGTATGCTCGCTTGCGTGCGACATATCGTATAAGGGAATTGACGTTTTAAAGACTTTTGTTAAAATCTGCCTTCCAGCCGTCGTCGTAATAACTTTGCTGAACGGTTTTACATCCCACTGGGGCGAGACTGTTTTATTTAAAATGAAAGGCGGCAACAATATCTGCCTTGAGCCTTTTATATACGGGTTTGTCACGGGGATTGACGTCTCCGCGGTCATATTAATATTTGACTCTTTCAATTTCATTTTCACATCCGACAAGCTTATTTTCGTCTTGGGTTCCAAAGCGAAAAATACAGGCGCTGCAGTCACCATGGCTTTAAGGGAAATTCCTTTAATCGGCAGGCGTTTCAGAGAGACGAGAGAGGCGCTTGCCGGAATAGGGGAATACGGCTCCGATGGCAGAAAGAAAAATTTTATGCTTTCCGCGTCTATTCTTGCGTCTATGATTTCAAGGACTGTCGAGGAAAGCGTAATAAGATCCGACTCAATGATTTCAAGGGGATGGGGACTTAAAAAATCCTCAAGATACGGTAAATTTATCTTTTCGTTTTCAGACAGGATAATTCTTTGTTTTTCCGTCGTTCTCGCTTTGATTACGGCAGCCGGACTTTTATCCGGATACGGCGAAGTAATTTACAACCCTTATTTTGAAATGCGTAAAACAGATGCGGTCTCCTTGATTTTTTTCATTTGTTATTTTCTGCTGCTTACTGTTCCGCTTATTTTTAATTTAAGCGAAGTTGTAAAATACAAAAAATTCGATAAAATTTCAAATTGTCAATAAATATTTTATAACTAATAAAAATTGGAAAAATATAATATCAGTATAGATTCGTTTAAATATGCGTTGTCGGAAAAAGAAGCGCTTAATAATATTTCTCTCTCTGTAAAAGAGGGAGAATTTGTGATTATAGCCGGGCTCAGCGGCTCGTCAAAGACGACGCTTATAAGGATGCTCAAAACTTCGATTTCTCCCAAAGGTGAATTTTCGGGAAAAATAGAATTCGAGGGCAGAAATTTAAATACTGTCCCTTTCAGAGAGCAGACAGAAAAAATCGGATACGTAAATCAGTTTCCCGATGCGCAGTCAGTCTCCGATTCAGTATGGCACGAGATATCTTTCGGGTGTGAAAATTTAGGCTTTCCGCCTCAAAAAATCAGAATGATGTGCGGCGAAACATGCGCTCAACTCGGCATTTCGGATCTTTGGAACAGAAAAACCGACACGCTTTCCGGGGGAGAAAAACAGCTCGTAAACCTCGCCGCCGTTATCGCAATGGCGCCGAATACTCTTCTGCTCGACGAACCGTGTTCAAATCTTGACCCTTCGTCTTCTGAAAAATTTTATGACGCCGTAGACAAACTTAATAAAGAACAGGGGATAACGGTAATTTTATCGGAACACAATCCGGAGTATCCTCTGCGGTTTGCGGACAGAATAATTTTTCTCGACTCCGGAAAGATATCGGGAGAAGCAAAACCGCAAAATATCATGTCAACAGAAGACAAAACAGGGTTTATTAAAGCCGTCGCGCCGGACTCGATGAAAATATTAAATCCGTTTTTATCGGGAGAACTGCCGCTTACCGTCAGGGACGCCGAAAACGACATCGAAAAATTATTAAGCGAAAATAAAATTTCCGTTTCAAAGTCGTGTTTTCCAAAACCCGAAAATGACAGCGGACAAAAAAAAGAATATGCCATAAAATTGAAAGACGTATCATTCAGGTACGAAAAAAAAGGCTGCAATATAATCGAGAATACGACATTATCTGTTAAAAAAGGAAAAATAACCGCTTTGGTCGGCGCTAACGGCTCGGGAAAATCCACGCTTTTGAAACTCTGCGCTAAAGTTTACAAGCCGCAGAGCGGAAAACTGACTGTCAACGGAAAAACCGCGCTTCTGCCGCAGGAGCCTCTGAGTCTGTTTTTTAAGCAGACAATAGAGGATAATTTAAAAATTTCCGCCGATGAAAAAGAAGTATACGAAATATCAGAGAAGTTCGGGATTAAAAATATTCTTTCTTCAAATCCGTTCGACGTGTCCGGCGGAGAAATTCAGCGTGCGGCGGCGGCGAAAACATTCCTCGCGAAGCCTGATATTCTTATTCTCGACGAACCGACAAAGGGAATGGACAAGTTGTTTGTCTCTGATTTTGAAAAGATTCTCAGAGATTTCACAGACTCCGGCAGGACTGTTCTTTTAGTAACTCACGATATGAAATTTCTTTCCGAGACTGCCGATGAAATCTGCTTTTTCTTCGACAAAAATGTTTCCGGCTTGCTCGGCGCAAGAGAATTTCTGTACGAAAGCAGATTTTTCACTACCGACGCCTGCAAAATTATGAGAAAATATAACGACGCCGTAACGGCTGATGAGGCTTTGAAAAAAATAACGAAGATATAAACTGTCCGCCGGATTAGTTTTTCTGATAAGCATTATTGAAAATATATCGACAGGTTTGAATTTTTGGTAAAATGGTAAAAGACAGAAAGATAATCAAAACCGCAATTATTTACCTGATAGTTTTCGCCGTGTGTCCGGCGCTTGTTCTGATGTCGTATTTCCTTTTCGGAAATGACAAAATATATCTCTTCGCCTCTGTTTTATCTGTTATCGCGGTGCTTCCCGTTTTCATCAGGTTTGAAAAAAAGCAGAACGCTTCAAGAGAAGTGTCCGCCACGGCCGCGCTTACTGCGGCGGCGGTAGCGTCAAGGGCGGCGTTTTATTTTCTTCCTCAGGTTAAACCGATAGGAGCGGTTTGTATAATTGCCGCCGTTTCTTTCGGAGCGGAAGAGGGTTTTTTGGTCGGCGCGCTGTCGATGTTCCTTTCAAATTTTATATTCGGTCAGGGCTCGTGGACGCCTTTTCAGATGCTCGGCATGGGTCTTACGTGTTTTATATGCGGTCTTATCGCTAAATCTGAAAGCCTTAAAAGAAGGAGAATTATATTTCCGTTTATACTTTCACTCGTTCAGTTTATTGTCTACGGTTTTACAGTTGATACCGACACGGCTCTTTACATATCGTCTCCATCTTTTGAAACGGTATTCTCGGTATATCTCGCCGGCGCTCCGTTCAACCTGATATTTGCCGCAACTACATTCGCCGTACTCGTTCTGATTTTAAAGCCTGTTTCAGAAAGGCTTGACAGATTGAAAAAGAAATACGGAATATTTGAGGAGAAAAATTAAATATGAAAAAATCGATTGCTGTATTTGCGATATTGTTGATATTCTGTTTTTCTTTTTTTTCGTGCGGAAAAAGGTCCGAAGATTATTCAACCGAAGTATATTCGGAAGAAGAAAGTTCTGCCGAAATTTTCTCATTTCGGGAAAATAAAGAAAAAGAAACGTCAACAGCCGAAGAAAATGATTGTTCCAGACCGTCGGAAAAAAATAAAGACGAAAATAATAATCTGTTATCCGAAAAGACGACAGCGAAAAAAGAGGCGGAGCGTCATTCAGCGAAAAAATCCGTTTCAAATTGTGAAGCCGAAACGGTTAAGACAACGGAGAAAAAAAATGACGAGGTTACTGTTTCAATCAACTGTTCGACGATTTTAAACAATATGGACTCTCTTAAACACGGCAAAGAAAATTATGTTCCCGCGGACGGGTATATTCTTCCGGATACAAAAATACAAATTGAAAAAGGCGATACGGTTTTCGATGTTCTTCAAAAAGCGTGCGATAAATATTCTATACAGCTTGAATATACTTATTCTTCGGTCTATTCAACCGAATATATCGAGGGAATAGGCCAGCTCTACGAATTTGACTGCGGTTCATCGTCGGGCTGGATGTTCAAAGTAAACGGCAAAGTTTCCGAGTTGGGCGCGTCGTCGGTCAAATTGAAATCGGGAGACAAAGTCGAATGGGTTTACACGTGCGACATGGGAAATGATATTTAAAACATCAATCAGATTAAATATAACAGAAGACCCCCGGAAAAAATTCCGGGGATCTCCTTTTGGTGTGTAAAAAATAGAAGAAATCAAAAGTTATAATATAAAGAAAAACATGAAATCAATATTTGAAAATTTTTATTTGCACTGCTCGATTTTTATATTTTTCAGCTCGTAGCCGGTGGAGTCTATTGCGCTTTTCAAAAGGTTTTCGTCGGGTTTTTCTTCCGAAATGAATTTTGCCGTTTTCTTGTGTCTGTCGGCTTTGACTTTTTTCGCTTTCGGATAAATTTTTCTGATGGCGTCCTGAATATGAGCCTCGCACATAGAACACATCATACCCTCAATTTCAAGCTCTGTTTTGTACATCGTTTTGTCTCCCAAATTAAATTTTTCAATCAAAAATTCAATTAATATGTTTGTTAGCCTCCGCTAACATCTATATAATACACTTTTTATTTTGAGTTGTCAACTGCTAACTGATTAATTTTTCTGATATTTTTCAAGTTTTTTTGATTTATTTACGTCTACTGATAATATAATGCCTATTAACATTAATTGACAAATATATGTATTTTTAGTATAATAAAAACAATCAATAAAAAGAGGGTCGTTTTAATTGGAGACAAAAGTTGCCGTTGTGGCTATCATAGCTCACGGAAATGACAAATCGGGAGAGATCAACTCTGTTTTGCACGAGTATTCCGAATATATCATAGGCAGAATGGGAATACCGTATGAGAAAAAGGGCGTAAATATCATCTGCATAGCGGTTGACGCTCCGCAGGACAAGATAAATTCTCTCGCCGGAAAAATAGGCAGAATAGATTCGGTTACCGCCAAAACCGTATATTGATATTGAATTTATATATCGTTTTTATATTAGGACTTAAATTTTTTCGGACTGGGTTTGTATTTTAGTCTTCTGTTTAATTTATTTTTGGTTTTCTGACATAAAAATTTTATTGATATGAAAGAAACCGATGTTAAAAGATTTTTTCAAAATTATTTTTGAATTTAATATTTTGCACGGTTTCTTAAAAAATTTTTTTGAGAGGTCGTGTATTTTTTATGGGATTAAACGATACGCCGTCAGGCGACAGAACTCACATTGGCTTTTTCGGACTCAGAAACGCCGGCAAGTCAAGTCTTGTAAACGCTTTTACTTCGCAGGAATTATCGGTTGTCTCCGATATTAAGGGAACTACGACAGACCCTGTCCAAAAATCCATGGAGCTTCTGCCTCTCGGACCTGTCGTAATAATAGACACTCCAGGATATGACGACGAGGGTTCTCTCGGAGAAAAAAGAGTTCACGCCGCGAAAAGAATACTCAACAGAACCGACATCGCGGTGCTTGTTACAGACGCTGCATCGCCTTTAACGCATCTTGAAAAAGAGCTTATTTCAATTTTTGAGGAAAAAGAAATAGCTTACGTAATCGCGGAAAATAAATCCGACCTTCTCGAAAAAATTCCTTCCGACGACGACAGGCACATATACGTTTCGGCTAAAAACAAGACGGGAATTGAAAAATTAAAAAACAAAGTCGCTTCTTTAATGAAAAATGAGCTTCTTTCAACAGACCTTCTCGCGGGGCTGGTCAAAAAAAACGAGACGGTAATTTTGGTAACGCCTATAGACGACGCGGCTCCTAAAGGAAGGATGATTCTTCCCGAACAGATGGGAATAAGGGACGCGCTTGATTCGGACGCGATATGCGTAGTAGTAAAGGAGACGAATTTAAAGCAGGCGCTTGAACAGATACCAGGCGTATCGCTTGTCGTTACCGATTCTCAGGCATTTGAGATAGTGTCGTCATTAGTCCCCGAGAACATTCCGCTCACGTCTTTTTCCATATTAATGGCTAAATACAAAGGCTTTCTGGAAGGCGCCGTGGAAGGCGTTACGGCTATATCCGAACTTAAAGACGGAGACAATGTTCTTATTTCGGAAGGATGCACGCATCACAGACAGTGCGAGGATATAGGCACAGTTAAAATGCCCGGCTGGCTCACCGAAGCGAGCGGGGCCAAACTCAATTTCAGCTGGTCATCCGGAAGAGATTTCCCCGAGGATCTTTCAAAATACCGGCTTGTTGTTCACTGCGGAGGCTGTATGCTTCCGTCAAGAGAATTGACGTACAGAATGAAATGCGCTCACGACCAGGGCGTTCCTTTTACAAATTACGGTATATCAATAGCATATATGCACGGCATTTTAAAAAGAGCCTTATCGGTATTTCCGGAACTTGCGTCTAAGATAAAAGACTGAAAACATATTAACGCCGAAGTTTGAATAATCTGTTGGATTATTTGTCGGCGCTGTAGTAAAACTAAAATTACAAGGAATTTAATCATCATGGTAAAAATCGCTGTTTACGGAAAAGGCGGAATAGGAAAATCCACGACAGTTTCCAATATGTCGGCATGTCTCGCGGACAAGGGATTAAAGGTTCTTCAAATCGGCTGCGACCCTAAAGCGGATTCCACTTTGTCGCTTCACGGAGGAGTAAGGCTGCCGTCCGTCCTCGATTTGATAAGAGAAAAAGACGATGATTTTACGCTCGACGATATGATAATCAAAGGCTACAAGGGAGTTCTCTGCGCTGAGGCCGGCGGGCCGGTGCCTGGAGTCGGGTGCGCGGGCAGAGGAGTAATCACCGCTCTTGAAAAGCTTCAGGATAAAGGCGTTTACGAAAAATACCATCCCGACGTCGTTTTCTACGATGTCCTCGGCGACGTTGTCTGCGGAGGATTTTCAATGCCGATGAGAAAAGGATACGCGGATAAAATATACATTGTCACATCGGGCGAGAATATGTCAATTTACGCTGCCGCCAATATAGCTGCGGCTTCAAGAAATTTCGCGTCGAGAGGATACGCCCCGCTCGGAGGATTTATTCTCAACAGGAGAAATGTGAAAAACGAGGATGAAAAAGTAAAAGAGCTTTGCGCTGATTTCGATTCAAAGATAATTGGAGCGATAGACCGCTCTCAACTGATACTTACAGCAGAGGAAAAGGGGAAAACGGCTGTGGAGCTTTTCCCCGATTCCGATATAGCGGACGAATACCGCATTCTCGCGGAAAATATTCTTCTCGATTTAAAAAAATGATAATAAGCGCAAACAATCAAAAACGCTCTGTGCCGGAAATAAAAATATCTGATTTCAAATATCCGACGTCTTTTAAAGAAACACTCGATTATTCTTCTCCGGCGAGGGGAAAATGGAACATAGTTCAGACTGCTTTTTTGATTCCCGAATCCCACCAGATATATATCTGCGCTCAGGGATGTCTCAGGGGAGTGGTTTTAACGGCAGCCGAGATGAATTGTATGGACAGGCTTTCATGGATATCCGTATGTGAAAATGATTTTTTTGACGGCGGACTTGAAGACGACGTTATTTCGGGAGCAGACGACATAATTTCCAACATGGACAAAAAACCGAAAGCCGTAGTGCTCGTCTACTCCTGCATGCACCTTTTCGCCGGTTCGGATATAGAAATGATCACAGACTCCATGAATAAAAAATTTCCCGATATTAAATTTATAACGGGATATATGCAGCCTGTCAGAAGAAAATCATTATCTCCCGATGAGCTTATGAGGTGTCAGATATATTCCTGCCTTGAAAAAACCGGGTGCGACGAAAATTCAGTAAATATTATCGGCAGCAATTTCAAAACAGACGACGATTCCGAGCTGAAAATTTCTTTGAAAAACGCCGGAATAAATATAAGGGATATCACCGAAGCCAAAACATACGGCGAATTTCTCGAAATGGGCAATTCTCGGCTTAATATATTGTACGATAAAGCCGCAATTCCGGCGGCGAAACAGTTGAAAAAAAGACTCGGAACGGATTTTGTTTATATCCCGAGAACTTACGATTTTGAAAAGACCGAAGAAAATTACAAATTGCTTTTTTCCAAACTCAATCTGCCTCTGCCGGACTTTTCCGAATACAAAGAAAGAGCGGCAAAATCCGTTATAAACGCGAAAAAGATTTTAGGTTCCGTTCCGATTGAAATTGACGCTTTGTCTACAACAGCGCCTGTGTCGCTTGCTCTTTTTCTCTGTGAAAATAACTTCAATGTGACAAAAATATATCTTGACGCTGTCTCATCTGACGAAGAAAAGGCGTTTGACAAACTCAAAAAAATATCTCCGGAAATATCCGTTTCTCCTCTGCACGACCCGGCTATGAGATTTATGAATACTATCTCGGCCGAAAGTAAAAAGAATAAAATCCTGGCGTTCGGACAGCAGGCCGCTTATTTTGCGGATACCGGTTATTTCGTAAATACTGTTGAGGGAGAAGGACGCTACGGATTTTCGGAAATTGAAAAGACGATGAATCTTTTGACCGACGCGTTCTTAAACGAAAAGGATATGCTCAAAACCGTTTCAATAAAGGGATTGGAGTGTGATTCCTGCTTATGCTGAGACACGCCTCGATAACGTCTATTTACGCCGCCGACACTTCTGGAGTCGCGTCAGCGCTTTTTGAGCTCGGCGGACTTACGGTAATTCACGATCCGTCGGGATGTAATTCTACATATACTACTCACGATGAGCCGAGATGGGCTGATTTTGACTCTATGTTCTACGTCTCCGGACTTACGGAAAAAGACGCGATAATGGGAAATGACGAGAAAGTCATATCCGATCTCGCATATACGGCAGAACGTTTAAATCCCGAATTTATAGCGATATGCGGCTCTCCGATGCCGATGATGGTCGGCACGGATTTCGACGCCCTCGCTTATGAAACGGAAAAAAGAACAGGTATAAAGACGTTCGCTTTTCATACAAACGGAATGAACGACTATATTTCCGGCGAGGAGGAAGCTTTTTACGAACTCGTAAAATATTATTCAATAGAAAAACATTCAGAAGAAAGCGGCGATTTTCTCGTAAATGTCATAGGCGCGACACCTATTGATATGACTGATTATTCTCACATCAAATCAATTTCCGATTTTCTTGAAAAACACAAAATGAAATTAAATTCATGCCTTTCAATGGGCTGCAAAATTCCGGACATTGAGAAAATTCCGGACGCGGACGCGAATTTGGCGGTATCATATTCGGGAATAAAAGCGTGTGAATATCTGAATAAAAAATTCGGTCAGAATTACGCGGCGGGTCTTCCTTTCGGCGAAAAATTTTCCGAAAAGCTTGCCGACGCTTTGAAATCAGGAAAAAATATAAATCTGTTCAACCGAGATTTCGGTTCCGGTTTTCCCGATATCGTAATTGAGGGCGAGTCCGTTTTTTCTCTTTCGCTTTCATCGGCGCTTTATGACGATTTCAATATCGGTTCGTCCGTAATCTGCCCGTTGAAAACAGATAAAAATTTTCTCGGGAAAAATGATTTCTCAGTATCCGATGAAAATGAAGAAAAAAAGATATACAAAAATTTTAAGACAGCAGTGGCGGACAATCTTTATAAACCTATCATTCCGAAAAACTGCCGTTTCGTATCCCTGCCGTCCGTCGGATTTTCCGGCAGATGCTTTCTCGGACAGATACCCGATTTAAGCAGAAAATCGGATTTTCAAAATCTCGTAAAAAAAATAATTTCTAAATAATATCGTCTATGAATAATGCAGAATATTTCACAACCGGCTGTCTTGCCGAATATGGACCCGACATGATTCCCGACTTGTACAAAAGCGCAAGTCATCTTATTTATTCGTCTCCCGCATCGCTCGCGTTCAATTCGCCAGGCGCGTCGGGATTCGGAGTAAAAAGAGCGGGACTTTCCGTTCCTGGCTCTGTAATGCTTCTTGTTTCGCCCGGATGCTGCGGCAGAAACACGACGCTTGAAAGCGTAAGAGACGGCTATTCGGACAGGTTTTATTTTCTCGAGCTTGATGACACCGATATAATAACGGGCAGGTATCAGGAAAAAATTCCGCGCGCGTGCCGTGAAATAGCCGGGCAGAGAGATGAAAAACCGTCGGCTGTCATGATATGCGTAACGTGTGTAGACGCTCTTCTCGGTACAGACGCGGAAGCTCTTGTCAAAGAATCGGAAAATGAATGCGGTCTGCCGGTCGCCGCCTGCTATATGTACGCTTTGACGAGGGATTCAACTCTGCCGCCAATGGTATCTGTCAGAAAATCGGTCTATTCGCTTTTGAAAAAAAAGGAAAGACGCCCCGATGAGATTAATATTCTCGGATATTTTTCGCCGGTAGACAGGTCGAGCGAGCTTTTTGAAATACTCGAAAGCGCGGGAATAAAAAAAATTCGTGAAATTTCAAGGTGTAAAGATATAAGCGAATATTATGACATGGCGAGGGCGAATTTTTCACTCGTTCTCGATTCAAGCTCAAATTACGCCGCCGACGATATGATGAAGCGTCTCGGCATTCCGTATATCGAAATTGTCAGAACATACGATATAGATAAGATAGATAAAACTTACAGATCTCTTTGTTCCGCGATAGGCGCGAAGGCTGAAACCGAAAAATATTATTCCTCCGCAAAATCGGAAATAGAAAAGGCAAAGCGGAAAAATCCCGTTTTTTCTGTAGGCGAGACTTTAAACGCGGATGCGTTTGATTTGACTTTGTCTTTATTGAGGTACGGGTTTAAAGTGTCGGAAATTTTCGGTACGCCTTCAAAATACAATTACGGTATGATAAAAAAAATCGCCGCGATTTCTCCTGATACGAAAGTATATTCGAATCTTTCACCGTCGATGCTTTTCTACGATGAGAATGAGAATAAATGCGACATATCTGTCGGAAAAGACGCTTCTTATTATCATTCAAACGCGGAAAAAATATTGTGGGCTGATGAAATACAGCCGTTCGGATTTGCAGGAGTAAGAAAGCTTTTTGAAGAAATAAACAGTCTATGAAAAATTTATACAAAATGATCTCTCCGTTTTCTCCCGACCAGTCGGGGGCGGTATCTGTTCTCTATGAGCTTGGTGGCGTAGTCGCTGTTCTCGACGCCGGCGGATGCGCCGGAAATATATGCGGATTTGACGAACCGAGATGGATGACAAAAAAATCTGCCGTATTTTCCGCCGGTCTGAGGGATATGGACGCGATTATGGGCAGGGACGAGCTTCTCGCCGAAAAACTCAAAGCGGCGTGCGAAAAAATTGACCCTGAATTTTGCGCCGTCGTAGGGACCCCGGCGCCTGCAATAATCGGAACCGATTTTGACTCTTTAAGACAGATGATTGAAGAGATGACAGGCAAAAAAACGGTATGTGTAGAGACGACAGGAACAAAATATTTTGATTCGGGCGAGGAAAAAGCCTACCTTGACCTTTTCAAAACATTCGCCGAAAAGAAATTTGACGCCGTAGAGGGAAAAACAGGCGTAGTCGGAGTGACGCCTCTTGAGTTTTCCTGCCTTGACGCGGACAAAAAAATAAGGAATGTAAAGGGCTTTGAAAACGCCGTATGCTTCGGATATAATTCCGGGCTTGACGAAATCGTAAAAGCGTCAGAATGTGAAAAGCTTGTCGCGGCTTCTCCGTCGGCTGTAAAAGCGTGCGAATATCTCAGCGCAAAATTTGATATTCCGTATGAAAAAGACCGCATATACATCCCCGAAAAAATAAAAAATAAATGCGAAAATATCAAAGATAAAAAAGTTCTTGTAATTACCGGGCAATTCATTTTTGAAAAGTTAAAAGATATTTTAAATAAAAACAACAATGAAGTGACTTTCGCCTCGTTTTTCATGACAAAAGGAAAAACGGATTATGATATTATAAAACTTTCGGACGAAGATTCTCTGACAGAATTGATCTCATCTTCGGAATTTGACGAGGTTATAGGCGATGCCGCTTTTGAAAAAATATACAGAAAATTCGCATTGAATAAAACAAGCGAATTTACGGATTTTCCTTCGTTTTCGGTATCGGGACGTCTGACGGATTAAAATAAAGGCGGAAAAACCGAACGACGTTTTTTGAATATAATAAATTATGAAAACATATCTCATCAGGCTTTACGGAATAGTTCAGGGCGTCGGCTTCAGACCGTTCGTCAAAAATCTCGCCGACTCTTATCTTGTAAAGGGAACAGTATCGAACAAAGGCTCATATGTCGAAATATACGCGCAGGGTGAAAATGCGGAAAATTTCATGTCAGACCTTACGGTGAAAAATCCGGAACGTTCGATTATTTTAAAAAAAGACGTAAAGACTCTTGATCTCGATAAATATTCGTCGTTTGAAATAATCGGTTCCGAACACGAGACCGGCGATATTTTCGTCTCGCCCGACATAGCGACTTGTCCGGAATGCAAAAGGGAACTGTATGACAAGACCAACAGACGCTACCTTCATCCGTTTATCAACTGCACTCAGTGCGGACCGAGACTTACTATTCTCGATTCCATGCCTTACGACCGCGAGCGCACTTCAATGGCGGAATTTCCGATGTGCGAAAAGTGTGAAAAGGAATATTATGACCCGTCGTCAAGACGTTTTGACGCTCAGCCGGTATGCTGCAACGACTGCGGCCCAAAGCTTTATATAGTCGGAAAAGACATAACCGGTCTCGACGCCGTCAGATATTCGAGAGAGCTTATAATGTCCGGAAAAATCGTCGCGGTCAAAGGAATAGGCGGGTTTCATCTCTGCTGCGACGCAAAAAACAGCGAGGCTGTAATCAGACTCAGAAAACTTAAAAACAGACCGCAGAAACCGTTTGCCGTGATGATGAAAGATATGGAAACGGCGGAGAAATACTGTGAGATTTCCAAAGAGGAAAAAAAACTTCTCGACTCATATCAAAAGCCGATAATATTACTGAAAAAGAAAAAGAGCTTTAAATTTGAAGCCGTCGCTCCCGGCAATCCATTTCTGGGAGTAATGCTTCCGTATGCGCCTGTTCAGATGCTTCTTTTCTCTCTTCCAAATTCCGATTCAAATAATACTGTCGCCGACGACGGTATGACCGACTGTTTCGTCATGACGAGCGGAAACGTTTCGGGTGCGCCGATTTGCAGGGACGACGAGACAGCTTTGGAGGAGATTGGATCTTTCTGCGACGCTGTTTTGTCTCACGACAGAAAAATCAGAATAAGAGCCGACGATTCCGTTGTGTCGTTCTTTTTTGGCAAACCGTATATGATAAGACGTTCAAGGGGATACGCTCCTCTTCCCGTCATCACTTCATTTTCTTCCGCACGCAGAGTTCTGGCAATAGGAGGCGAGCTTAAAAACACTTTCTGCTTAGCCCAAAACGATATGTATTACATGTCGCCTTATGTCGGAGATTTAGCGGATATCAGAACCGTCAACGCGCTTGAGGAGACTGTGGGACGAATGGAAGAGCTTCTTGAAATTGAGCCCGATACGGTAGTATGTGACAAACATCCGCTCTACAACAGCGTTTCTGCCGCCGAAAAAACCTGGCTTCCTTTGGTCAGGGTTCAGCACCACTACGCCCATATTTTATCTTGCATGGCGGAAAATGATTTAAGAGGCGCGGTTTTGGGGATTTCATTTGACGGAACAGGCTACGGAGACGACAAAACCGTATGGGGCGGAGAATTTTTTGTCTGCGATGAGAAAAATTACAAGAGAGCGGGACATATCTCACCTTTTTATCAGGTCGGCGGAGATCTTTCCGCGAAAGAGGGTTTCAGAATAGCCGCCGCGATGACTGAAAATTACGAAACGGCCGAAAAACTCGGTCTCTGCGACAAAAAAACTTTCGACTTGATAAAAGTCTGCGCTCAAAAAAATATTAATTCCGTTAAATCTACAAGCGCCGGCAGGCTTTTCGACGCTGTATCGGCAATTCTCGGAATAAAAAGAAAATCGACGTTTGAATCCGAAGCGGCTTCGTCTCTTCAATCTTTCGCCGAGACAGATTCCGACGGAAACATAACGGATCTTGAGCCTTGTCTTTCCGAAAAAGATATAGAAAAATATTCGTTCCTTTCCGGGCGGGGATCGGACGGACTGTGCGAAGCAAAAACGGATATTATTTTTAAAGATATCACGAATAAAGCTCTCGAAAACTATGACAGGCATTACCTCGCTTCTCTTTTTCATAAAATGCTCGCGTCGTCTGTAGTAAACGTCTGCATTAATGTAAGAGAAAAGAGCCGTGTGAACAGAGTATGTCTTTCCGGAGGAGTATTTCAGAATATATATTTTCTGTCTCTTGTAAAGTCCGGTCTTGAAAAATCCGGTTTTGACGTATATATTCATTCTTTGATTCCGCCTAACGACGGCGGCATTGCTCTCGGACAGGCTTATTACGGCATGAATATGTAAAAAGAAACCATAGTTAAATATTTAATTAACATTAATAAGTGATAATATAAAATTTGAAAAGCAAATTTCGGAGGAAAATTAAAAATGTGTGTAGGTATTCAGGCAAAGGTTTTGTCGGTTGATGACGACACAGCCGTAGTTGACGCCACAGGGGCGAAAAGGGAAGTTTCGTCGGCTCTGCTTGACGATCTGGAGCCGGGCGATTACGTTATGGTTCACGCAGGCGTAGCTATAGCGAAGATTACATCGTCTTCAGACGAAGAGACCGAAGAAATTCTTTCCGATAAAAAATCATGAACGAAAAATTAATCGAAGCTAAAAATTATCTCGAGACATACGACGGCAGACCGTTAAGGATAATGGAAGTCTGCGGCACTCATACGCACGAGATTTTCCGTCTCGGAATAAGGAAAATACTTTCCGAAAAAATTAAATTGATTTCCGGTCCGGGCTGTCCCGTTTGTGTAACGGGAGTCGGATATATAGACAAGGCTGTTTTTCTCGCGTTTGAAAGAAATGCAATAATCTGCACGTTCGGCGATCTAATAAGAGTTCCGGGCACAGAGATGTCTTTGGGCGAAGCTAAAGCGAAAGGCGCGGACGTCAGAATGGTGTACACCCAGTCTGACGCTGTTAATATTGCGAAAGAAAATCCCGATAAGCAGGTTGTTTTTCTTTCCGTCGGATTTGAAACGACTACCCCCGGAGCTTGTCTCGCGGTCAAAAAAGCGAAAAATGAGAATGTCGGTAATTTTTCTCTTCTCATGTCAAATAAGACTATGCCCAACGCATATGAGGCTCTTAAAAACAGCGCGGACGCGTTTCTCTACCCGGGTCACGTCAACGCTATAACAGGTACTGCGACGCTCGAAAAGCTTAAAAATGAAGGCGTTTCCGGAGTCGTGACGGGATTTACGGCAGGCGAACTTTTGACCGCGCTCAGCGTCACCGTGAAAAATCTGCAAAAAGACGAGCCGTTTTTTGAAAACTGCTATCCGAGAGTAGTGAGACCTGAGGGAAATATAAAGGCTCAAAAATTGATGTCTGAAACTTTGATTCCCTGCGACGCTGAATGGAGAGGTCTCGGAATTATTCCAGGATCGGGCGTTAAACTTAACGACTCATATTCGGAATTTGACGCCGAAAAAAAGCTGTCTGTCCCCGATATCAAAGGCAGACCGAATCCGGCTTGCAGATGCGGAGATATTTTGAGAGGCGGCTGCCTGCCGAACGAATGTCCGCTGTACGGAAAAATCTGCAATCCCTTACATCCCGTAGGCGCTTGCATGGTGTCGTCCGAGGGCGCCTGCTCAGCTTATTACAAATATTCTCAAATTTAAAATCAGAAAAAAAGAAAATGGAAGAATTTATAACATTAAATCACGGCGCGGGCGGAAAACAGACGTCCGAGCTTATTGACAAAGTTTTTAAAAAACATTTTGAAAATCCGTGTCTTACGTCCGACGACGCGTCTGTTTTAAGCGTCGGAAATGAAAAAATCGCTTTTACAACCGACGGATTCATCGTATCTCCGTACAAATTCAACGGCGGAAATATCGGCAAACTTTCTATCTGCGGAACTGTAAACGACCTCGCTTGCATGGGCGCCGAACCGCTTTATATTGCCACCGCTTTCGTTATCGAAGAAGGTTTTCCGATTTCTGAACTTGAGGAGATAACGTCTTATATGGAAAAAACAGCCGCCGAAGCAGGAATAAAATTCGCCGCCGGCGACACAAAAGTAGCGGGGAAAGGTCAGGTAGACAAAATATTTATCACGACCACCGGAATAGGCAGAATTACGCAACGCGTAAATCTTTCCGGGGCGAACGCGAAGCCGGGAGACAAAGTTATAGTTACGAGAGACATCGGCCGCCACGGATCGGCAATACTTATCGCTCGAAACGAATTCGGAATTGACTCCGACATAAAATCAGACTGCGCGCCGCTTTGGGGAACAGTGAAAGATATGCTTTCTGTTTCAGAAAATATTCACACAATCAGAGACTCCACAAGGGGCGGCGTCGGTACCGTTTTATATGAAATAGCCGGTCAGTCAAATGCGGGAATTGTCCTTGACGAGGACAAAATTCCCGTTGACGGCAAAGTCTCCGGCTTATGCGGAATGCTCGGCTTAAATCCGCTTTACCTCGCGTGCGAGGGTACTTTAGTCGTAATATGCCCGCCGGAGGACGCGGATAAACTGATTGAAACGCTTCATAAAGGCGAGTATTCCGAAAACGCGGCTGTCATCGGTGAAGTTGTATCCGATTACCCCGGAAAAGTCATTATGAATACGGAAATCGGCTCCCAGACTCTTCTGCCCGAACCACAGGGCGAGCTTCTTCCGAGAATTTGCTGATTCACTTTATAAATATTACGATAAAATAAAAGAAAACAGTTGCATTTCATAATTTGTTATGATATAATTTTTTAGAAATTTTCATGATACAGCGGGTGAAAATAGCGCTCCTGCGGTCATTTACTGCTGACCGTCGCGCGTTTACGCTGTTTCATGCGATAATTTAAGGAGGAAAAATTTATGGCAGTAGTATCAATGAAACAGCTTCTTGAAGCCGGTGTTCATTTCGGACATCAGACAAGAAGATGGAACCCCAAGATGGCTCCGTACATCTTCACGGAGAGAAACGGAATTTATATCATCGACCTTCAGAAGACAGTCAAGAAACTTGACGAGGCTTATAATTTCGTTCACGAAGTAGCGGCTGAAGGCGGTCAGATTCTTTTCGTAGGAACAAAAAAACAGGCTTCCGACTCTATCAAGGAGGAGGCTATGCGCTGCGGAATGCCTTACGTAAATGCGAGATGGCTCGGCGGAATGCTCACCAACTTCTCGACAATCAAACTCAGAATAAGAAGGCTTCATCAGCTCCAGAAAATGGAGGAGGACGGCACATACGATATGCTTCCCAAGAAGGAAGTCGCCAATCTCAAAAACGAGAAAGATAAGCTTGAAAGATTCATGGGCGGCATCGCCGACATGAAGACAATGCCCAAGGCAATGTTTATCGTTGACCCTCACAAAGAGAGAATAGCGGTATCAGAGGCTAAAAAGCTTCATATCCCGATTGTGGCTATCGTAGACACAAACTGCGATCCCGACGAGATTGACTATGTAATCCCCGGCAACGACGACGCTATCAGAGCTGTAAAACTTATTACGGCTGCTATGGCTGACGCTGTTATAGAGGCAAATCAGGGCGAGCAGAACGCTCCCGAGGAGACAGATGAAGCAGCAGAGGAAGCTCCGGCAGAGGCTCAGGACGCTGCGGAAGCTGACGCAGAGGAATAATTCCAAATATATATTTAAGTTGTATTCGGAATGTTTTGAGGTTAGTCTATCCTGAAAATATTCCGAATTTTTTTGAAATTTACATAAAGGAGAAGAAAATATAATGGCACAGATTACAGCTGCTATGGTAAAAGAGCTTCGTGAAAAGACAGGCATCGGCATGATGGAGTGCAAAAAAGCTCTTGCGCAGACAGACGGCGATTTGGAAAAGGCGATTGACGTTCTCAGAGAAAGAGGACTTCAAATAGCCGATAAAAAGGCTTCAAGAGTAGCCGCCGACGGTTTGGTCTCCACATATCAGGAGAACGGCGTAACGGTAATTCTCGAGGTAAATTCAGAGTCCGACTTCGTCGCGTCTAACGATCTTTTCGTATCGTTTGTAAACGGCGTAGCAAAGACTATAGTCGAAGAGAGACCGAAGGATGTAGACGCTCTTCTCGCCTGCAAATACGCCGGCGACGGAGAGGGAACCGTAAACGATGTACTCAAAGAGAGAATAGCTGTTATAAAGGAAAACATTAAGATCAGACGTTTTGAAATTATTGAAGGCGCAGTTGTCACATACGTACACGCCGGCGGAACTGTCGCGGCCGCTGTTAAGTTCGACGCAGACGCCGATACCGCCGCTAAAGACAAGTTCAAAGAGATGGGCAAAAACGTAGCTATGCAGGTAGTTTCGATGTCGCCCTCATATCTTGACCCCGATTCCGTACCTGCCGACGTTCTCGCTCACGAAAAAGAAGTTCTCAAGGCGGAGATGGACAACGATCCCAAGTTCGCAAACAAACCCGACGCCGTCAAAGAGAAGATTCTTCCCGGCAAACTCAACAAATTCTACGATGAAAACTGCCTTGTAAAACAGGCCTACATCAAGGACGACAAAATTACTGTTGCGCAGTATGTTGAGTCGGTTGCAAAGTCACTCGGAGCAAACTTCAAAGTAACAGGCTTTGTCCGCTACGCTAAGGGCGAGGGAATTGAGAAGAGAAACGACAATCTCGCCGATGAAGTCAAAGCTATGATTGGCGGCTAATTTTAAATTCCATAAAAACGAGACGTCCGTAAGGGCGTCTTTTATTTGATACTATCCTTTGTTTCAAACAGCGCTCTTTCCGGCTTTCGACCGTTTTGAAAGGGCGTCTTTTTAGATTATCCTTCGTTTACAAAAACAGCGTTTCTTTCGGGCTATCTGCCGTATTGAAAGGGCGTTTTTTTGGGAACGTTTAATCGTAAAACGGACATGCTAAAAAAAGAAAGCCTTGGCTGTCTTCTTAAAAAAATTACTGCTCAGCCGCAACAGTTTTGGCGGTTTCCGACGTGTCGATTTTTTCGTATAATTTTCTGATACATTCAGCGCAGACTTTTTTGCCGGCGTAATCAACGACGTTGTCGAGACTTTGACAGAAAATGCAGGAAGGTGAATATTTTCTTAATACAATTTTGTCGTCGTCTACAAATACCTCAAGCGCGTCGGCCGGACTTGTGAGATCCATCGTTTTCCTAAGTTCTTTCGGAATGACGAACCTGCCCATTTTATCTATTGTCCTGACGATTCCGGTTGATTTCAAAAAAATCATCTCCAAAATATATTAATATGTAATTATATGGGAATAATACCATTAATTGGAAGTTAAGTCAAGCAAAAAAATGATATTTTCAAATATGAATTATGATATTGTCTTCACCTTAATTTCAAATAATTTTCGCTGAATTCGGAAAAAATGTTAAATTAAAAAGCGCCCGGTTTTCACCGAACGCCTTATTTGTGAGTCAGAATATTTATCAGTATGTTATGTTGTAGATATGAACTGTATCAATAAGCTCGCCTGATGCGTCAACAGTAGCTATTGTAACTTTTACGTTAGCCTTGATAGATATATTCATTACCTGATTTACATCGGTAACCTGATTTGTTGAGGTGTTGTACGTTATAGTTGATGTGCAGTCGTGGTAGTTAAGGTCGAAGCTGTTTACTTTAATAGCCGAAATCTTTGCAAGCTCATCATTGATCGACTTCTTGCTGATAGGCGAGAATACGGCGCCGGTGTTTGAAGATGCTGATGTCGCTCCTTCCGCGCAGGGCTCCGGACCTTCCTCATCATTGAGAACTAAAGTAATTGTACCTGTTCCGTCTCCGTTGTCTTTCATAGATGCGCTCTTGATAGCCGAAGCGTCTGTAAGAAGACATCCGGCTGTTGCGTGAATGACAGGGAACTGATCCGGTTTGTCGTGAGACTGCTCTTCCGCATCCGCTTCCGGAGTCATATATTTATCTATGATAGGCTGTGCTATGCTTGTTACCATTGAATTGCCGAGGTCTACGGAAGGAAGCTCCTGCCACTCTTTCTTATTGAAAGTCTTTACGGCTTTCTTTGAATTGTTCATTACCTCGGTATATTTCGCGAGAACCGCCGCGGGATCAGAACCGTCGCCTGCTGCTGCGCTTGCATCGCTATTAGTATTATTGGAACCACTTCCTGTCGCACTGTTTGCAGCTGTTGGTGTCTCAGCCGAAGGTGTAGCCGAACTACTGGCGTTACTACTTCCATTGTTCGTGCTGGTGTTTGTGTTCGTTCCGGTGTTGGAGGAACCACCGCCCGTTGTGAGCTGAGTCATTTTGTATGTCGTGAGACATGTGCATACCGAGCAGATGCAGATTGCTAATACTGTGATTACCGATACTATTCTCGAGAGAACCGGAGAATCATATTCGTGGCTTCTTTTCATATTTCAAAGTACCCCTCTCAAGATAAACAAAAGTCTATCTGTTTTTAATCCGTGCAAAAAAAAAATTAAACCGCCTAAAATTCAAATAGATACGTAATGATAAAAAATCCTTCACTCAGCCGTATCCCTTTGACTAATAATTGCTATAATTAAATTTACAACAAATTGCATTAAATGTCAATACTAAACTTGATTTTAATTATATTATTTTTGGTTTGGTGTTTATTATTTTACCATTTACACAACAAATATACAATTATTTATTTTTTTATTCCGCCGTTTTTTTGCGGAGAACTTTATTTGTACCGATTTTGACGATTTTTTTTATTTTTGCTGTTGCTATAATATTATAATTCATCTATAATGAGAAACAAAGAGGCGATATTCATGAAAGGCGAACTGTGTGTAAATCTTCAATCTGATCTTACCGAAAGTATATCGGATCAGATTCCTGTCATCAGATCTGCGGGATTTTACGGAATATTCTTTGACTGGGACAGAAATCTTGACGCGGAAAAAATCGCTGTGTCGGCGGCGAAAAACGGACTGTTTCTTCAGTCTATCCACGCGCCGTTTTACGGAATGGACGATATATTTTACGACAGACTGGGCGAAAAGGCCGGCAGAATGACGGAGGATATAAAATCCACAATCGACGACTGCGTAAATTTCGGCGTAGATCTTGTTGTATGTCATGCGATAATCGGCATGGATAACCACGAGGTTACGTCACTCGGTCTTGACAGAATAGGCGAAATAATAGACTATGCAGTCAAAAATGAGATTAATATCGCCTTTGAGAATACGGAAGGTCTTGAATTTTTAGACGCTGTTTTCTCAAGATTCGGAGAAATCGACGGCGTAGGCTTCTGCTTTGATTCGGGTCACATGCTGTGCTACAATAAAGGCGAGGATGTTTTGAAAAAATACGGAAAATATCTTTTCTGCACACATCTAAACGATAATCTCGGTCAGACCGAAAAAGAGATAAATTTTTGCGACGACAATCATAAACTTCCTTTTGACGGAGTCGCCGACTGGAATAAAATCGCGGACGAACTCGCCGAACTTAAATTCTCCGAACCTTTGACGTTTGAATTTGTCAAAAAAAACCGTCCGGCAAGGCACACAAACGACGTGTACGAGGCAATGTCTTTTCACGATTATATTTTTGAGGCATACCGCCACGCGAAAAGATTTTCAGACATGTTTGAGGAAAAACTGGGTAAAAATGTGTATTGATTATCGAAATCGGTTCGGCATTATTAAAATGATTTTTAATGTATAATTATTATATTGTTTTCCGCGGAAATTTATCTTCGGAAACCTCCGGAGAAATATATCTTCGGAGACTTTTATTGCCTTATGCGCGATGCGGCAGACGATTAAATTCACGTATATTTTAAAAATATAAAAATGATTTAAACTTTATGTCGGTTTAAATTTTTTTCATAGGATCCCAAATTTATTTGAATTTTCATATCTTTACTTAAAATAAATTAAAAATTATGCCATAATATACAAATTAACAAATTGTTCACAATAGTTTTAAATTCCTGCATAATTTTATAATATAAATATGTTACAATTTTATTGTAGTATATATATGACCGATATATAAACTATTTTTTTTTGTGAGGTATTTAAATGAAATCAGAAAAGAAATTTTTGACTTGTATATTGCTCGCAGTTTTATTAACAGCTTTTTTTGCAGTGGCATCATTTGCCGCGGACGGACAGGATTCAGCATCTACAGATGAACCCATTACTTCGTTCTCGGTCGATTTGAACGGAAACTCCGCCACGTCTACTGATCTCGGCGTGACAAAATGGTACAAGTCGTCGGACGGAAATTACTATATTTTCGCCAACGGAAAGACCGACAGAACAAATCTCAAGGTCTATTTTGATTCCACTGATTCCGTATTCGTCTCAGGAAAAGAGCTGAAGTCCGGTCAAGCCACAGACGTCTTTTCCGAGGGCGATAACTTTGTTTTGACATCCGGCGGCAAATCTTACAATCTCGTGTTTATTGAGATGTCCAATTATCCTGCAATATTTATCAATACGCAATCAGGCACTCTTGATAATGTTTACGCGGACAAAGAATACAAAGAGCCGGGAAACATAGAGGTAATTGATTCCGACGGAAAAGACCTTTACAACGGCGCCCTTGACTATATAAAAGGCAGGGGCAACGAGACGTGGGGACATGATAAAAAGCCGTTCAATATAAAGCTCGCGAAGAAAGCAAATCTCTTCAAAATGGGCAAATCAAAAAAATGGTGTCTTCTCGCAAATGCTACCGATAATACTCTTCTCAGAAATAAAATAGGATACGAGATGGGTACAAAAATCGGACTTGATACGACGTCCGACGTAGTTCAGTTGAATCTTTACGTAAACGGAGAATATCTCGGAGCGTACACTATAACTGAAAAAGTTGAGATTGGCGACAACAGGGTTGAAATCAGAGACCTTGAGGGCGATACCGAAAATCTGAACGCGGACGCTCTTGAGACTTATTCAAGGGGCGGCAGCGTAAATTCAATCGCGCCCAATTCCTATAAATATGTAAATATACCGACAGACCCCGACGATATCACCGGCGGATATCTTCTTGAACTCGATTATCTTGACAGGTATCGTGCGGAAGTTTCGGGTTTCGTCACAGACAAAGGTCAGGGAGTAGTTATCAAATCCCCGGAATACGCTTCAAAAGCTCAGGTCGAATACATCAGAAATTATTTCAACGAAGCTTACGAAGCCCTTTATTCTCCTACAGGATATAATTCAAAGGGAAAATATTACACCGATTATTTTGATATCGACTCTCTTGCACGTATCTATATAATTCATGAGTTCACTAAAACAGTTGACGTTTGCTCTTCAAGCTTCTATATCTATAAGGACGTAGGCGGAAAATTCTGTTTCGGACCTCTTTGGGATCTTGACCATTCGCTGAAATACTGGAATTCAAACCAGTCAAAAAGAGGAGTAGATATGGATCCCGCAGATCCTACAGGCTTTTACGCAGCTAACAGCAACATGGTGTTAAACGCGGAGACTGTAACTCCAGAAGATTATTACAAATCGTTTGAAGCTCAGGCTTTGAATCACCTTGATTTCTGCGCCAAGGTAAAAGAAATATGGCAAAATGATTTCAGTCCTAATTACTCCGGCATAGCGTCTGATTTCGCTGAATACGCAGATGACTGCACTTCCATTGCCGTGGCGAACGCTTTGAGATGGAATGTATTTTCCACATCCGATCGGACGGCGGCTGCAGCGTCATATAAGAAAGAAACAGATGCTGTCGCCGATTTCATGAATTCAAGATTCAATTTCCTGAACGACGCGTTTTCTTCAGACAGATATGAAATAAGGTACGACGTCAAGGGAATGAATAAGATAGCCGTCGATTCAAACGTATATTCAAGCGGCGATAAGGCGACGCTCAAAAATGTCGATTCGGACTATATTCTTCTCGGTTGGACTACAGAGCCCGAGGGGACAACCGCCATGTACGCTCCCGGCGATCAGTATACAGTGACCGGTGATACTGTTTTCTACGCTGTATACGGCGAAAAGAAAAAGCTGCACGTCAGATTATTTGAAAAAATATCTGCGTTTTTCAGTAAAATATATAAATTTTTCAAAAATCTGTTTTCAATAAAAAAATAATTGAAGCGGAAAAATTTTATACCAACAAAAGACTATAGCAGGAAATGAGGTTTTTTTATGAAAAAATCACTGAAGGCCCGCCTATCGATTCTTCTGGCTTTGATAATGCTTCTTACAAGCGTTATCCCTGTCACATCTATGGCGGAGAACACGAATACCGACCCGGCAAATCCGACGATTGACACGTCCAAGCTCCCAAGCGGCAGTATTCTTACATCGCAGACGAATTACCCGATAGCGTCGGGAATTACTGAGACTGACCTTATTTTAAACAACGCTCAGGGCACTAACCAGAAAAAGGCTTTTGTTCTGACTGTAAATCTCAACAATTCCACAACGGGCATCGTCGCATCGTATAACGACCATAACGGCAAAAAGCTCGGACTTCAGTCCACAAGAGACCAGGCGGCCGCGTACACGAGGGACACAGGAGTAAAGGTCGTCGGCGGCGTCAACGCATCGTTCTTCAATATGCAGACAGGCGCTCCTTCGGGACTTTTCATTATGGACGGCGTCAAATATCAGGACTGTGATTCTAATTACAGGGGCGTTTTCGCTATAATGAAAGACGGTTCGTACAGGATATTCCCGAATAACCCCGACAGTTCTGTAATTTCGGACATTGAGCAGGCTACCGCAGGTATTCCGATTGTCATTAATTCACAGTTCACATCGGCTGTTACGGAAAATTCATATGCGACGGGATCCGATGTTCCCAGAACGGCTGTCGGCGTTAAGCCGGACGGAGAAGTTGTTTTCTACGTAGTTGACGGACGTCAGGCTCCCTCTTCATGCGGACAGACATACGCCGAAGTTGCGAATACAATGATGGCTATGGGATGCACCGACGTCATCAATTTCGACGGCGGCGGATCCTCAACATTTCTTTCAAGACGTGAAGGCGAAGAACTTGATTGTCACAATTCACCTTCCGACGGCAACGAAAGAAGAGTTTCTTCTTCATTCCTTATCACAAGTACAGCTAAACCCTCCGGAACTTTTGATCACGCCGTACTTCTTCCCAATAACAAATATTACACTCCCGGTTCCGAAATTCAATTTACGGCTTCAGGCGTTGATTCTTCGGGAGCGGCCGTCTCGCTTCCCGAAAACGGAAAATTCGTCCTTGACGAGCAATCTGAAAGCGGAATAGGCTCTATCGACGAAAATACGGGACTTTTCAAAGCCGATGATAAAAAGACAGGCAAAGTAGTTGTCGATTACATCGTCGACGGAAAAATAACTGGTTCTATTTCAAATGAAATAGTAATCCCCGACAAATTCTATGTTCCATCTCAAGACGTATCTCTCGGATACGATGTTGACACTACTTTCTCTCTTCAGGCTCTTTATAAGTCTATAGAGGTAAATCAGAAAGACGGCGACATAGTTTGGACAGCTGTCGATTCATCCGGAAACGATATTATTGACAAGGCGTTTTCATCTCATGACGGACTTACTCTTCACACTATCGATTCGACAGAAATGGTTCAGGGCGTTTTGACCGCGACAAGCAAGTTTAACGAGTCCGTAAAATCGGATATCAATATTGTCATCGGCGCAAAACCCAATGTTTTATACGATTTCGAGTATACGACAGATGAATCCGCAAAGGGTACGGATAAATATGTTCCGTCGCTTTCATTCCCGAATATATATCAGGACGGCTATCCGACTTACGTTTCTATTTATCAGGCCGGCTATCCGCTTGCGGGATGGATAAACACAGCTTTAAACGACAGACAGAATTCAATGAAAGTCAGCGCTGTTTCGTCGGATGACGGCGAGCCTGTACGTTTCGGCAATAAATCGCTGCGAATTGATTTTGACTTTACGTCATACAATGCCAGCTCCAACGCGAACTTCTACCTCAGAGACACTCATCCTGACACATTCTACGGTAAGCCTACGGCAATCGGATGTTGGATCTATATTCCCGAAGGGGCGCTCGGAAGCGGCGTTCATCTTTATCTTAACTGTGGCTCTTACACAAAGACAGATGCAACTGACCATGAAGCGCAATATAATGAGGAAGGCAACTTCTATTACAAATATAATAAGTTTGTCTATAAGGAGCTGAAAGTTGACACCAATAAATCCGGCTGGCAGTATTGTGAGATGGATCTCACATCTGATGAGTTCGCTTCTCTTGATACTTATCTGTATCAGGGCGCCGGACTTTTCTGGGTTTCATTCCAGAGAGCCGGAAGTGCGGAAAACATGCCTACTGCGGCTCATGTATACCTTGACAACTGGACTTTAATTTACGGCGCTAACACAGACGATACAGGCAGCCCCGAGATTACAAGCGTTAACGCGGGCGGCGAAGAAATAAAGGACGGCGAGACAGTTCTCACATCAAATACAAATACATTCAAGGCGAGCTACAAAGACGCTGAAGGCAAATATGCCACAGGCATCGACGATTCCGCCTGCAGAATGTTGATTGACGGAGTTGACGTCACAAGCAAGTGTTATGTAAACGAGCCTGATGACGAGATGTATTACTACGACGCGCAACTTCCCAACGGCGTTCATTCTATTACAATTCAAGCGGCTGACAAATTCGGAAATGTCTCAACCGTAACAAGAGATTTCACAGTTAAGTCAGATGAAGAGCAGACTATTAAAACTGCCGAATTTAAGGCGGTAGACGATAACCCGGTACTCGGAAGAACATATTCTATGAACGTGTCGTCCGATGACATTTCAAGTCTCACGGAGGCGGATGTCAGCGTAAAGATACTTTCTTCATTCGTAAAATACTGGAGAGATTTCACCGTAACTCCTTCCGCGAATTACGAGCTTGACGGCACTCCTCATTACAGCGACATCAACGATACAATAAACTTCAAAGTAAAAAGAAAAGCAGATGCCGACACATCAAAAGACGACGGCACCGCGGCGACGCTTTCAATTAACGTTCCTGCCGACGTTCCCGAGGATACGAGCGTAACTTACAAGATTCAGAAAGGAGCTCTCACATTCTCCGACGGAACACTCGGTTCGTTCGGCGGCATAGTAACATCAAAAGTTGACGCTCCTCTTCATGTCACATCCGACGTATTTACAGTCGGACAGGAAAACGCCAATTTCTACGTAAAAGATTCGGACGGCAATCCTGTAACAGGCGCTTACCTTTATAACTCGGCGGATAATTCTGTAATAGGAACGACAGATTCCGAGGGCAAAGTCACAACCGCGCTCTTCCTCGACGCAGTAACTTCGTTCAGTGTTTACGCCAAGAAGGATACAGATACGTCGTTTATCTATACGAGCCAGTCGTACAAAGCCGGCGGAAATGAAGACGCTTCTCCGATGTACGTCGTTGAAAACGCCTCCGAAAATCCTTCCACCACGCAGTCGTTCGGATGGTACGCGAATCCGCTCAAAGCAAAACATGCGGCCTTAGCTCTCTATGCGGAAAAATCCGCGTATGATAAAGACGGCGAATCGGCATTTAAGACTGCCGACGGCAGGAGCGTTTTGACCGAGATGAAATCATCGGGATCCGCTTCTACCAACTATACGGTTCTTGAAAATACCGTAACTATTACAGGACTTAAACCTGATACGGAATATGTCGCGAAAGTAGGCGACGGCGAGACATTCTCGGATATCAAGACTTTCACGACCGATAACCCCGGCGTAGATACAAATTTCTTCGTAATCGGCGATACTCAGGCGAATGATACGACAAATACGGATCTTATCACTAAATATCTTTCGGAATCCGGAGTAAAATACGCGTTCGGAACGCAGCTCGGCGACGCGTGCGACAACGGCGGAGACTACGGAATGTGGACGAAAATCAACAAAGTCTTCTCAGACGGATTCCTCGGAAATACCGATACAATTCACGTTCTCGGCAATCACGAGTATTACGGAGATGATAACGCTATAAACGCCGCGAATTATTTCGATTTTCCCGGAAAGACGGAAGAAAAAGCTCCTATCGTTTACTCTGTGACTTACGGCAATGTATATGTAGCCGTAGTGGATTACTGTACAAGCGCGTCCGATTATCAGAAAGCGGCAGACTGGATTAAATCCGACGCCGCAAACGCAAAATCAGTTTGGAAGATTCTTGTAATGCATCAGCCCATTTACTACACCAACCCCGGAGTAGGCAACGAGAAACTTCACGATATATTTGTTCCTATGATAGACGAGGTCGGAATTGATTTCGTATTCGCAGGTCACGATCATTCTTATGCGAGAACAAAGGCCATGATCGGCGATAAGCTTGACAGTAACGGAACTACTTACGTTATTTCCGGCTCGACAGGCGAGAAGTCGTATTCGGCAATCAACAACCCGGCGTTCAACTTTGAAGTAATCAGAGGTAAAGACGCCGCCGAGGAGTACAACGCTACTTTCATCACGGTAAACGCTACCGATACGGAGTTTACCATGACTACATACGATATGACCGGTTCTGACGAGTCAGGCAATCCGACAGTTCAGATACTCGACTCCTACACAAAGAAAAAGACAGAATGTACTCATGATTACGTATTGAACGGTGATAAACTTATCTGCGATAAGTGCGGCAAGCAAATCGGCGTATCCGGCTACACGGGATTCCTCAAAACAACAGACGGCAATGTCCGCTATTATATCGACGGAGCCGCTAAGAAGGGCTGGTTCACTCATAACGATAAGAACTACTACTTCAACGATGAAGGAAACGCGGTAGACGGTTCTCAGCAAATTGACGGCTATAATTATACTTTCAAAGACCATATACTTGTAAGAGGAGACCTTGTCCAGATTACAAAGAATCATAACGGAGTAGATTATAAAGCCTACGGCTATATCTTCGCCGGACAGTGGCAGAAAGGCTGGATTCAGATTGACGACGACTGGTATTACTTCTACTGGCGTTTGACAAAGACAATGCCCGACGGCTCAAAAGCTTATCTTTGTGCAACAAATAGGAAGCCTTACGCAACGGCATCAGGCAAATTCGGCATCAAGGATTCGGGAAGCTCCTACACATATTATTATACGTTTGACAAAAACGGCAAATATGTGACAGGCGCGTTCGTAGATACCGATGAAGGCACATTCTACGCTGTTGAAGAGTTCAAGAAACTCTACGGATGGCAGACAATCAATGACAAGACTTACTACTTCGATCCTGAGACAGGATATGAGGCTAAAGGCGATGTCGTTATCGACGGTCAGTCATATCATTTCAGTTCCGAAGGCGTTCTGAACGGAGCCGAACCCTCGACATTCGGAATTAAAGGTTTCTGGCAGAGATTTGTTGAGTTTATCAATAAGATAGTCAAGTTCTTCTATAAACTGACACATCTGTTCTGAAAGCAAAGCTTTTGAATTCCGAGATAAGTAGATAAAAACGAGCCGGAGGTAAAATTCCGGCTCGTCTTTTTGCAGTTTCGCGCCGGCGTCTTTTCCGCGGCGTAATATCTTCATTTCAGTTATAGTCAAATAGAAGATTTCGATAAAAAAACAATAGGACGGAAATCGTTTTAATTTTAAACGGCGTTTTTGACAGTTTTTCCTCGTTGAGAAATAAAAAGCTTGTTTTATTAAAATGAAAAATCCGGAAAAACCGATTGATTAAATAAAAAAAACAGGCGAAAAATTTCGTCTGTCTTTTTATTATTTATTTTGGAAGTATTATTACTCAGTCTTTGATAAGGCATCTGCCCGTCATTTCCTTTGGCTGTTCGAGACCCATCATGTGAAGGAGAGTGGGGCACAAGTCGCAGAGTCTGCCTCCTTGTACCAAAGCCTTGACTTTGTGATTTACAACGATTAATGGAACGAGGTTTGTCGTGTGAGCCGTGAAAGGAGTTCCGTCCTTTTCCATCATTTTATCCGCGTTGCCGTGATCTGCGGTTATTAGCATCTCACCGCCCATTTTTGTAATCGAGTCGACTACTCTGCCCAAGCATTCGTCAACCGTTTCCACGGCCTTTACGGCGGCGTCAAATACGCCTGTGTGACCTACCATATCGCAGTTGGCGAAGTTTAATATAATTGCGTCATACTTGCCGGATTCAATCGCGACAACTATTTTGTCCGTGACCTCGTAAGCCGACATCTCCGGCTGCATGTCGTAAGTCGCGACTTTCGGGGAATTTACAAGTATTCTGTCCTCGCCTTCGTACTGTTTTTCAACTCCGCCGTTAAAAAAGAAAGTTACATGAGCGTATTTTTCCGTCTCGGCGATTCTGAGCTGAGTCATGCCGAGCTTTGAAATATATTCGCCGAACGTGTTAACCAAAGTCTCGGGCTTGAACGCGACATGTACGTTTGGCATAGTTGCGTCGTACTGCGTCATAGTCGTGAAGTAGAGGTCGTTTATCATCGGTCTCTCAAAGCCGCTGAAATCCGGGTCTACGAAAATTCTCGTAATCTGTCTCGCTCTGTCCGGACGGAAGTTTATGAAAATTACGCTGTCGCCGTCTTTAATCGGACTGTAGTTCTCATTTACAGATGGAATTACAAATTCATCTGTTACTTTGTCGGCGTAAGATTTTTTCATAAGCTCAACGCCGCTTGTGAATTTATTTCCCTCACCTTTCGCGATAGCGTTGTAAGCTTTCTGCTCGCGGTCCCAGTTTTTGTCTCTGTCCATCGCGTAGTAACGCCCTTCTATCGTTCCGATTGAGCCTGCGCCTATTTCTTTCAGTTTGTCTTCGAGTTCAGCGATATATTCTACGCCTGACTCTGGAGGAGTATCTCTGCCGTCCATGAAACAGTGGACGAATATTTTTTCAAGTCCGTTTAGTTTTGCGAGTTTAACTGCCGCGTATAGGTGTGTATTGTGCGAATGTACTCCGCCGTCAGAAAGAAGACCGAAAATATGCAGAGCGCCGCCGTTTTTTTTCGCATGATCCACAGCGCCCAACATAGCCTCATTTTTAAAGAAATCGCCGTCATCAATAGATTTTGAAATTCTCGTAAGTTCCTGATAGACTATTCTGCCGGCGCCGATATTTGTATGACCTACTTCAGAATTTCCCATCTGACCGTCCGGAAGACCAACGTCAAGCCCAGACGCTCCAATAAGAGTATGCGGACATTCGGCCAAAAGTCTGTCGATGTTGGGCTTTTTCGCCTTTCTGATTGCGTTGCCAAAATCGTCGTGGTTATATCCGAACCCGTCCATTATGCAGAGCAGATAAGGTTTTTTTGCCATTTTATTTTCTCTCCCTTTTTAATTGTGATTTGCTGTTATTAAAAAGCCCGAACATTCAAGTCCGGGCAAAATCAAATTATTTGCTTGCGGCTTTTACTATTATCGAAAAATCCTGAGCTTTGAGCGAAGCTCCGCCGATAAGTCCGCCGTCTACGTCAGGTTGAGCGAGAAGCTCGTCGCAGTTTTTGGCGTTCATTGAACCGCCGTACTGAACGGTGAACGCGTCTGCATCAGCCTTAGAATAAAGTTCGGAAATTAAAACTCTGATTACGTGGTTGACCTCGTTAGCCTGCTCGGGAGTAGCTGTTTTTCCCGTGCCGATAGCCCAAACCGGCTCGTAAGCGATTATAATATTCTTGAGTTCTTCGCTTGTCACTCCCTGAAGAGCGATTTTTGTCTGCATTCTGACTACTTCGTCAGTTACGCCCTGCTCTCTCTGCTCGAGTCTTTCGCCTACGCAGAGTATTACTTTAAGACCAGCGTCAAGAGCGGCTCTTACTCTTTTGTTTACCGTCTCGTCAGTTTCTCCGAAATACTGTCTTCTCTCGGAATGGCCTATGATGACATAAGGAACGCCAACTTCAGTGAGCATTTTAGCGGAAACCTCGCCGGTGAACGCTCCGGATTCAGCCCAGTGAACATTTTCAACGCCTATTTCAATGTTAGAACCTTTTGCAGCGTCGAGAGCCGCGAAAACGTCAATATAAGGCACGCATAATATAACTTTGCAGTCAGCTCCGGCTACGAGGGGCTTCATTTCGTTTATGAGAGCCGTTGTCTCAGACGGCGTCTTGTTCATTTTCCAGTTGCCGGCAATTACGGCAGCTCTTTTTGACTTGTCCATATTAAATATATCCTCCGTTTATTTAAAACACATCGGAAAAAATACCCGATAAAAACGTATTTAAAACGGCGAAGCAACTTATAAATATTTTTCTGCCCGCCGTTTAAATTGCCGTATTATAAATTATTTGTTGTCAATGCAGGCGATGCCGGGAAGTTCCTTGCCCTCTAAGAATTCAAGTGACGCGCCGCCGCCGGTCGAAACGTGAGTTACCTTGTCGGCAAATCCGAGCTTCTTGATTGCTGCCGCGGAATCTCCGCCGCCGATGATTGAAACCGCGCCATTCTCAGTAGCGTTGGCGACAGCTGTAGCAACAGCTATTGTTCCGGCCGCGAAATTATCCCATTCTGAAACGCCCATAGGTCCGTTCCAGACTATAGTTCCCGCGCCTTCTATTGATTTTGAATAAAGTTCCTGAGTCGTGTTGCCGATGTCAAGACCCATCCAGCCGTCGGGAATGGAATCGGAGTAAATTCTCATGTATGTTGTGTCGGGCTTATATTCTCTGCCTATGACGTTATCTACAGGGAGAAGGAAGTTTACTTTCTTCTCTTTTGCTTTTTCAAGAAGGTTTTTGGCGAGGTCAAGCTTGTCATACTCGCATATTGATGTGCCTACATTGTTGCCGAGAGCCGCGAAGAACGTGTAAGCCATTCCTCCGCCGATGATTAATGTGTCGCATTTGTCAATAAGATTTTCTATAACGCCTATCTTATCCGAAACTTTCGCGCCGCCGAGTATAGCGACGAAAGGTCTCTTGGGATCTTCGAGAGCGTTGCCCATGGTTTCAACTTCCTTCTGCATAAGGAAGCCGATCGCTGACTCCGATACGTAATCCGCTACGCCCGCCGTAGATGAGTTCGCTCTGTGAGCCGTGCCGAACGCGTCGTTTACATAGATGTCGCAGAGAGACGCGAATTTCTTTGAAAGTTCGGGGTCGTTCTTTGTCTCGCCGGGCTCGAATCTTGTATTTTCAAGAAGCATAGCCTCTCCGTCCTTGAGTTCGGACGCGAGCTTGTGAGCGTCGTCGCCAACTACGTCTTTGGAAAGTTTTACATCCTGACCAAGATACTCTGAAAGTCTCTCCGCCACGGGCTTCATTGAAAACGCGGGGTCAAACACGCCCTTCGGTCTTCCGAGATGCGAGCAGAGTATAACCTTTGCTCCGTGTTCAAGCAGATATTTTATCGTGGGCAGAGCCGCGACAATTCTCTTGTCGTCAACGATTTTTTCGCCGTCCATTTTGACGTTGAAATCGCAGCGTACAAGCACTTTTTTCCCTTTTACGGAGAGATCTTCGACTGTCTTTTTTTTAAGTGAACTCATTAACTTTTTTCTCCTTTAAATAAAGTACCTATTTTTGTTTATCTTTAGTCTAAAATAACCACTGTAAAAGTATATACCAGCGGGGGTAATTTATCAATAGTAATTTTGTATGAAAAGAAGCGTCGGGAATTAAAAAAATTCGCATAAAAACAGCTAAAATAAAGACTTGCTGCAAAAAGTTCCAAACGCCTGCGTTTCAGAATCACGGTTGAGCTTTTATATGAACAATGATATAATTTTACCCTTATGTTTTCTTAAAAAAACCTCATTTTTACATGAAAAACGCCGCGTCCCCGAAAGCGGAACGCGGACTTTTATCGCAAATTATTTTTTTCTGTTTAAAACTTTCTCTCCGCGCCAGAACTGAGGAAGATATTCCATGTTTGCCTGTTTCATCTCGTAGTAGCAGGCCTTCGTTCTCGCGTAATCGCCGAGAAGAGGATGAATTAAAAGAGCGTTCATAGCCGCGTCGTCCGAGCCTGTCATTGCGGCTTCGACAGTCAGTTTTTCGTATTCCTTTACGACTTTCATAAGACCTACCATATGTCTTGTCCATGTCGGTCTTATCGCGCACGGTTTAGCTCCGTCGGCGCCTATAGTCGCGGCAATCTCTACTACGTCGTCGTCATCCATAAACGGCAGCGCGCCTTGGTTGTTGATATTGACTATGTGTTTTTCCTGCTTGTCGTTTGCTATCGCGTCTATAAGCGAGCAGGCTACAAGAGAATATTTGTGACCGCCTCTTTTATCGAGTATCGCGGGCTTTGTGACTACCGTAGGATCCTGATAGAGTTTTAAAAGCTCCTCCTCTATTTCCATACAGACTCTCGCTCTGCATTCCGGTTCCTCTTTGAGGTGCTTTAATTTCGCATCTCTGTCATAGTAATACTGAAGGTAGCTTGAAGGAATGCCGCCTACCGCTTTTAAGCAGTCGACATCAAATCCGTCGTCGTGAATGTTTGCCATAACGGCGGGAGCGTATCCCTCGTTGAACAAATCGTACAGCTTCTCGTTTCCGTCTTTGTCAAGAACGGAAGTTATCCATGAAAGGTGGTTAAGTCCGAGATAAGTGATGTCGCAGTCGTCGCCCACGGCTTCTTTTACGGAGTCAACCATATCTATGGGAACGTTGCAGAGCCCTATGCACTTGACGTTTGTGTTGTTTAAAACGTAATCCGTTATAATTCCCGACGGATTGGTGAAGTTTATCAGCCACGCGTTGGGACAGATAGCCTCTATTCTCTCTGTGATGTGCGCTATCTGCGGAATAGTTCTGAGCGCCTTGAAAAATCCTCCTATTCCTGTGGTTTCCTGACCTATGTATCCGTATTTTACGGGGATAGTCTCGTCGAGGTATCTGCAGTGAAGTTTGCCGACTCTTATCTGAGTTACGACGAAATCTGCTCCCTGAAGAGAATAGTCGAGGTCGTCTGTCATTTCAAGAACGCAGTCCGAACCGACGTGATCAAGCATTCTCTGTACCATAGAACCTACAATCGTTCTTTTTCTTTCGTCGATATCCATAAGGACGAGCCTTTTAAGCTTGAGTGAATCTTTTCTCTTCAAAAATCCGTCTACGAGCTCGGGACAATAAGTCGAGCCGGAACCGATTACAGTTACATTAATTTCTTTCATATATAAATATCCTCCCGAATTAAAATTTTATGCGCCTTTTGATTCAAGCAGCCAGTTAATACAGCCGGTGACAGGCTGCTTGTCAAGCTTTATAAAATCAAATCTTCTCTGAGTTTTGTCCTCGGAATTTCTGAGAAGTTCTTTAATAAAGGAATCATTTTTTGTTTTGGTAAGCATTGAACCGGAAAGAACGACGTGAATTTTTCCCGGCTCGAATTTCATCTTTCTTACGTGAGCGGCAATGAGATCGGAGCATCTGTCAGCCATATAGCTTTGAATATCATCGGCTTCTCCGTCTCCTGCTTCCACGGCCTCGAAAAGAGTGTCTGTAAGATAAATTCTGTACTTGTTTAAATCGGGGGAGTCGAATACCGTTACAGCTTTGCCTATATCCTCCGCCGTCTTTGAAATTCCGGCTTTTTTGCAGAATATATCTGACATTATCGTCTTGTGGCATCCGAGAACTATATCTCTGTAAATCGCCGCGAATACACGTTCGCTTATCCATTCGCCGTTGCCGCAGTCCCCGGAAAGTTCTCCGAAACCGCCCAACTGGAGCATTTCGCCCCTCGAGTCTATCGAGTTGCAGCAAGTGCCCGTTCCGAGATTAAGCCCGATGCCTACGCCGTCTGGAGCGCCCGCCTTAATTACAATATATCCGTCGTTGCATACGTCGAAGCGTTCGACTCCTTTTTCTTTGAGCTTCGCGAACATTTCGTCATGCTGAAATTTATGGTCTATGCCGGCGAGACCCATAAGCGTGCCTGTTATCATAGACGGTTTTAAAGTGTTCTTTCTTATAAGCGATGAAAAACCGTTCCATATGATTTCTGCGGCCTCGGAAAAACCTCCGCTCAGGTTTTCATGGTTTGAACCTCTCGTCTCACATGAGTCGATGATGTTTTTGTTTTCATCAAAGAGAGCGTAAAAGGTCTTTGTACCTCCTCCGTCCACTCCAATGTAGTAATTCATATTTATATTTCTTCCTTCACAAAAATAATTTCCTGATTTATATATTAAAACAGATCCTCGCAGACTTCTCTGAGGCAGTATTTAGATCTTCTGTAAGGCTTTGGCGAAATCCACGAACCGTCCGTGAAATCCGGGAAAGGAACAGGCGCCGAGCCCATTGCGGCGGATTGTTCCGAAAGGTAAGTTACAGCCATTAAAGTAGCGGTGTCGTAAATGTCGATAGGAGCGTCGCCGGTTCTCACGGCGTCCGCGAACGCTTCAAGAATCAAAACGTCCATTCCTCCGTGACCTATTTTCGCGTTCTCTGTTTCGTCAAGTTTCCAGAGAGGATGAGCGTATTTTTCGTAATAGCTTTCATCGAAATCGAGCCATCCGTCGTCGCCGTCAAGATGAATCCAGCCTTTGTGATCGTCATGACTTTCCTCGAAAATGCCGTTTGTTCCCTCTACCGTGTAGGCTCTTGAATAAGGTCTCGGCGTGGAACAGTCGTGGTTTAAAAGTATAGTTTCGCCTCGGGCGCATTTAATCATTGTGGTTGTGACGTCGCCGCAGCCGAATCTGTACTTATAAAGGTCGTAGTCCTCGCCTTTGTTTTTTCTTATCCACTCGTTGAGACCGGCGGATTTGGACGACATTGACGTAAGGTACAAAAATCTGTTGCCCCTGTTTATGTCAATAAGCTCCATAAGAGGACCCAGCTCATGAGTAGGGTAAAGTTCGCCGTCTCTCAATTTGAAATTGGCAAGTCTGCCGTGATGATTTTCCCTGCCGAGGACTATCTCGTCTCTGAGATCGTGTCTGTATCCTCCCTCAAGGTGAGTTATTTCGCCGAAAAGACCTTTTTTCACCATGTTGAAAACCGCCATTTCTTTTCTGTCGTAACAGCAGTTTTCCATCATCATTGTAAATTTGCCTGTTTTTTTCGACGTTCTGATGAGTTCGCGCACCTCGTATTCGCTCGCCGCGCCTCCAACTTCAATTCCGGCGTGAAGACCCGAATTCATGCAGTCTATCGCTATTTTTGAGTGAGTAATCCAAGTTGTTGCGATGTATACGGCGTCAAGATCCTCTTTTTCTATCATCTCGCGGTAATCAGAGTAGATGTTCATGTGTTTGCCGTTTTTTTCAAGTTCGGCTTTGGCGTTTTCGAGTCTCGGCTCGTAGTTGTCGCAGCAAGCAGGCACATAAACGCCGGCAATATCTGTCAACGCGAACATCATGCTCAAACCTCTGCCTCCGAGACCTATCACGCCTATTCTGACTTCATCCATTAATCTATTCTCCGAGTGAATGTTCAAATAATTAATATAACATAATTATAATAATAATATGTAAATCGTTTTTAAACTTTTCGGCAAAAAAGTCATTATTTGTTTATTTTTTTGAGAGTCTCAATAGACTGCTCTGCTGCGTGAAGAGACGTATTGCCCCTGTCAGGCTCGTCCTGCTCGACTATATACCATTCAGCTCCGGCTTTTACGCAGGCGGGCAGTATTTTCTCCCAGTCCTGAACGCCGTATCCTATCGGCTTGAACTGAAAATCTCCGCCGTTGTCCGTCTTTTCGTTTTCGTTTTTCGTTCCGATGAGGTTGTAAAGCTTTTTCGGCTTTTCTTTGCCTTTCATTTCAAAGTCCTTGATGTGGACGACAGGAGCTCTTCCTGAATATTTCATCACATATTCCGCCGGGTTTTCTCCGCCGACGTTTACCCAGCACAGGTCAAGCTCAGTTTCGAGCAGCTCGGCGTCTATCACGCGGTACATGTAGTCGAGACCTACTTCTCCGTTAATTTTCTTGAATTCAAAATCATGGTTGTGATATAGAAGAGTAATCCTTTTTTCATTGCACATTTTTCCGAATTTCTTTATAAACTCTTCTGTCTCCGGCCATTTTTCGGCGTCGTATCTTCTGTCCTCCGGGAGGTACGGAATAGCTATGTAGCGGCACCCTATGGTCTGATAATCTCTTATTACTTTTTCGGGGTCCGCCATCATCTCATCAAGAGAAACATGGCATGATATCGGGACAATTCCGATTTCCCTGCACATATCTCTGACCGATTCGGGGCTGTTGCCGTAAAGTCCGGCGAACTCAACGCCCTCGTATCCCATGTCGTAAATTTTTTGAAGAGTTCCTCTGAAATCTTTCTGAGCTTCGTCTCTTACCGAATAAAACTGAATTCCAACAGGCAGTTTCATAATTTAAGCAGTCTCCTTTTTCTTTTTTCTTTCAGGCTCTGTAATCTCGCCGGCCTTTTTCAGGGCGAACTTGGTCAGTATCGGTCCCGTCAGCTCATAAACCAACATGGCGCAGAGTATTACAGCCCGTATTTCATCGCCGTATTTCGGCAGAATATTTACAATCAGCTGGCTCATTCCTATTGCCACGCCTTCCTGCGGCAATAAAGTAAATCCCAAATATTTTATGACGTTTTTGTCTGCTTTTGTTACAGCGGCTCCGAGAGTCGCTCCGCAGTATTTTCCGACCGCTCTCGCTATAACGTAAATTACGCCGATAAGTCCCACTGTCGGCAGTATCTTGAAATTGAGCGACGCGCCCGACAGAACGAAGAAAACAATATATACGGGAGGCGTCCATCTGTCGCAGACGTCGAGCATTTTATCAGCTTCCTTCGAGAAGTTTACCATTATTGCGCTTTCCATCATGCAGACGAGAAGCTGCGAAAGATTTAGCTTGTCGGCAAGCGCGGTGCAGAAAAACAGCGAGGCTATAATAACGGATATTCTGTTGGCTCTCGATTTGAAAAGTTTTGAACAGAAAGCTACGACAAAGCCCATAGCGGCGCCTATCAAAAGCGAAAGTCCAATTTGTTTAAGAGGCTTTAACAGCATAGACGCCACAGATAAATCCGTGCCGTTTACCATCTCCGCGGAAATTGACGACAGAACCGAGAATAGAATAAGACATACGGCGTCATCCATCGCGACGACAGGAAGAAGCATCTGGGTGACCGGTCCTTTGGCCTTGTACTGTTTCGCTACGAGAAGAGTAGTGGCGGGTGCCGTCGCGGCGGCAATAGCGCCCAACGAAAGCGACTCAGGAACCGGAAATCCGAAGATAAGACAAAATGCAATTACAAAAGCGCTTCCTCCGCATGCTTCGAGAACAGTTATTAATATTGACTTTGAACCTATTATTTTCAGGTTTGACATCTCAAACGACGAGCCTATGGAAAACGCTATAAAAGCCAGCGCGACGTCTGAAATTATCGAAAGCGAACTTACTTCTTTCGCCGGAAGAAGATTAAAAACGTAGGGGCCGAAAAGAACTCCTGCTACAACGTAACCTGTTACGTTGGGAAGATGAACAAGCTTTACGAGACGGTTGAATACAAGTCCTACCGCCATCGCCAGACTCAGATAAAAAATTTCTTTCATTTTATTTCCCCGATTAAAACGAGCTATCCTAATTATTTATTGTGCGTTATTCATGAAGACCCGCCCAGTCAGATATCGGCAGAGTGAATAATATTCCGGTATTAGGCTTGTCGAGACCGCCTACCACTTTGTCTACTATTTTTTTCGCCTTTTCAACGTCCCCGTCTTTTAATACAAGGAACAACATTTTGGAATCTTTAGTCCCTCTGTTCATTATATATCTCAGCGAGCCGAAAATCGGTGGCGGTTCGACGTCGGAATCGTCCAATATTTTGAGTGAACCCTGGCAGTCTATCACCGTTGGATCTCCAAGGTTTTCATTCATAAGATTTGAGACAATTTGCGGCATTTTTTCTGTTTTCGTCAAAATAACTATCATCAGCTGCATAATATCAACCTCCTGTTATGCGCTAAGTCGCATAGATATTATACTATCTTAAATACTTATATTCAAGGATATTTTTAGTTTCGGTTTACTTTATAACATTATATCGTAAAAATTTTTTTTCGTCTGAATAAAAATATAACATAATAAAACGAATTCGTATTAATTTCGATTTATTTATTTGAAAATTTTCGGTTCAGACAGAAAAACGATAAGCAAAAACGAGAGTGATGATTTTTTATTCTCCGTGAAATTTCTTTGAGAAAGACGCCGAAAAATATCGTTTTGGTTTTTTCGAGAATTTTCGTAAGACTCTAAAAAAATAAAAAGCAAAACTTAAAACGCAAAAAAAACGAGCCGCCGAAAAGCAGCCCGTCGATTATTAGTATTTTTAAAAATCAAATTATTTGGAGAAGATATTTTTCATCTCCGAGAAGCTGCCGAAAATATCTTCGAAAACTTCTTTGATTATCTGGAAAATCTGTTTGATAAGACTGAGTACGTTGTTTATAGTTCCCTGAGTTTTGTTTGAAATTACGCCGAGAACCATGATTGTACCGTTCTGCTGAATTCCGCCCGTCGGTGACATCTCGTATAGGTCTGTAGAATAAGTTCCTGAATCAAGCTCGTCGTCCGAAGCCGGCTGCTTAGTGGATTTGACAAGTATAGGTCCTGTGATGGTGTAATATCCGTCTGCGCCCTTTGTAAGTTTGTATGTTCCGAAATAAACGGATACATCCGACTTGTCGTAATCCTTTGAGAGAACTACTCTGAATGAAAGCGTTGAACCGTAGTTTACTGTTACGTCGTGAAGACCTTTGCCCTCATATCCGAAAGCCTCGGTGTAATAAGAATCAGTGTAGGGAAGAGTGATTGTGAACTGTCTTACGCAGTTTGAATATCTCTTTGACGCGTCGGGAACGGTGATGAACGCGGCTGATGTAAGTTCAAACGCCCAAATACCTGTGCAGTCGTCAATGGCTCTTGAAGAATCGGATGTTTCAAGCGATTTTACAACGATGTTGCCGTTTGTCGAAAGAGGCATTCTGCCTGTGTCAATGAACGGAGCCTCGGAGCCGCCCTCTTCCGCTCTGATTGTGACATAAAGCTTGGCGTCGTAAGGAACGGATACCGTCGCGCCTGACGAACCTGTAGATGTGTATTTTGAATAGTCGAGGTAAGCCGCGTCAGAATCAAACTTGGATGAGTCTGAAGAAAGAAGATAAGCGGGCTTGTATGTAACAGTGTGCGAAGAATGATCGTATGTTCCGTCGCTGCTTGAATACGAAACTTTGTACTCGCCGGGAACATAAACCTTGTTTACGAACGTGGCGTTGTTGCCTACATAAATCGCTTGGTCGTTCGCGCCGTCGGTCAATATTGTGCCGTAGTTTGTTACGCTGCCGCCGTTTTGAATCTGAAGAGTGCCGCTGTCCTTTATTGAGACCTTTGCGGAGCTAACCGAATTGCTCGTCATTGCTGTGCCTACCTTGAGTGAAGCGCCGCTCGGAACGACAATAGAACCGCCGTCCGCTATAGTCACCGTTACGCCCTCGGGTACGGTCGCCGTGCCGCTTACATATACTACCTGATCAATAGTCATATCGGACAGGTTGCCGGAAAGCGTATCCGCGGCGCTTGATACCGCCGATAAGCCTGCGAAGCAAGACACAGAAAGCAAAACGGCAAGAAATACGGATAAAGTCTTTTTCATGTTTTTGTCCTCCTCTGAAAAATCAGAACTTTAAAACAATAGTTTTATTAAAATATTAATTTTCAAATAAATTATAATTAAAAATTCATCAAATGTCAATACCGCCAGTCATTAATTTTTGTATGTATCGACATTAAATCTCAATTTGATTACAAACGAAATATAGTCTTCGATACTTTAATTTCCCTTGAAATGATTTCACCAATGTGATAAGATTATTATGAAAAATTTAAATTTTTATTATTTTTTGAATATTAATTATTAAATAATCGTATGAATTTTCTGTTTAAAAATAATACAATAAGAAAACCGCCCGTTTCCCATTATGTGATATGGATTATTTGCAGATGTCTCCTTTTCGCATTCGGCATTTACGGGCTTTTCACCGATTCCGTGACCGAATACCTCATGGGTATGTTCGCTCTCGGCTTTACTCATCTTTGGGATCTTTTTCAGCTCATCGGCGGAAAGTCGTTTATTTCCCGTCTCGACCATTTTTCTCAGACGCTTTTGTCATGTTTTCTCGTATGGTCTTGTTTGATCTACTGGCTTAACGTCAACACGAATATAAAGTATCTTGACAATTTTTCCCATCTCTTCGCCGGATTTATGGCGTCGTGGTTCTGGTATGATTTCATCACCGTTATGCAGGGCAAAAAGCACCACATTAAGCCGGCTGTCGCCGCGTTATCCGCTTTGCTTTTTGCGATAAGCATTTCTACGGCGTGGGAATTTTATGAGTTTACAATGGACAGAGTCTACGGCTACATGCTTCAGACGTCCGATTTGATCAGCGAAAGAGGTCTTGTTGACACAATGACCGATTTAATCGAGGGAACTATCGGCGGACTTGTCGGAATGTTTATCTCCGTGTTCTACCGTGTCGGCATAATAGGACCGGGACGAAAAGAAAAGAGAAAATTTTTCAGGGAGCAGTCAAAAAAAGACAGTCTCGAAGAACGAAAACTCTACGAAGAAGAAAGGTTGAAAGAAAAAAAATCCCACGATTCGGATTTAAATAAATAATGTATAATAAAAAAGATATTAGCGTAAAAGAAAAAAAGAAAAACCGCGGATTCCGAAGATATTTTTTATATCTTCTTATTGTGCTGCTGTTCTGCGCGCTGCAATTTACGGATGGTCTTTTCCCAAAAATTTTCGGCTGCTCTTTTTTTCTGACTGTCCCGCTGATTATATCGATCGGGATGTTTGACTACGAGTTGTCGGGCGCTGTATTCGGATTGATTGCCGGAGCTTATTCCGACTTTATGTCTGCAGGTCCAGACGGAATAGGCGCTCTTTTTATGACTGCCGCGGGATGTGTCTCCGGTCTTCTGCTCAGGTATTATATGATGAACAAAATAAAAACGTTTTTTTTGCTAAGCTCTGCGGCGACGTTTTTATACGCTTTTTTTTCATGGTTTTTTGATAGTTGGATGCCGGTAGGCGACAAAAATCTTGTACGGTTTTTGACATATTATCTGCCGTCGGCTATAATCACGGTGCTGTTTTCGTTTATCACATATTATATTGTAAAGGCCGTTCACGAAAAATTTACAGACGACAAGGAAGAAAGCGACATACTTCGGATGAGGTAAGATAAATAAAATAAGATGAGAAAAAACAGTCTTGATAAAACTCAGAAAAGAAGAATGAGGTTCGGCATCGCCGTGTTTCTGGCGGTGCTTGTTATGTTCGTCGTTTTTCTTTTTTATTATATGGCGGTAGGCCCCGACGCAGGCGCGGCGTCAGGCTCTTCAAAGACTTATAACGTGACCGTGGACGCTCCGAGGGGTGAGATTCTCGACAGGAACGGAGTCGCTCTCGTTTCAAACAGACAGGGAAACGCGCTTAGATTCAACGCCGCGTTTTTCCCTTCAAAACAGACACAGAGAAACGAGGAAATTTACGTCCTTATAAACCTTCTCGAGTCTAGAAACGAGAAGTGGACCGACAATCTTCCGATCGTTGAAGACAAAAACGGCAATTTCGTATTCGCCAATGACAGGGATTCCGACATAAAGGCGATGAAGTCGAAAAATTATCTCAACTTGAATTCATACGCCTCAGCGGACGACTGCCTGTACGCTCTTTCGGAAATGTACGACCTCGATAAATACGACCGCTCTGCTCAGAGAAAACTCGCTTCCGTCCAGTACGAGATGTGGAGAACAGGATATTCCGTATCTTCTCCTTACACATTCGCGGACGACGTGTCAGATGACACGGTTTCTATAATCAAGGCAAATTCCGACAAGCTGGCAGGAGTTGAGCCTCTGATAACGTCATACAGGGAAATTCCCGACGGCACCATAGCTCCTCACATCATAGGTGAAACAGGCGTTATATCTGAAGATTTCTACAATGAACAGAAAGAAAAGCTTGATAAGGAGCTTGATGATTCTTCATTGAGCGACGAGGAAAAGGCGAATCTCAAATTAAACGCTTATTCTGTAGATGACGTCGTAGGTCAGTTCGGCATCGAGAGTGCGATGGAAAAATATTTGAGGGGCAAAAAGGGAATACAAAAAGTCACAGTCTCGTCTGACGGTTCTGTTGACACGTCGTATTCGGTAAATCCGTCTCAGGGCGATACGGTAGTTCTGACTATTGACGCGGGTCTGCAGAGAGTAGCTCAAAACGCTCTTGAAAACAGGGTTAAACAGCTTGTAGATACGAGTACGGGTCTTGAAGCCGCCGGAGCTTGCGTAGTTCTCGACGCTGATACGTCGGAGGTTCTTGCGTCCGCAACTTATCCTTCTTACGATTTAAACGAATATTATAAAAATTATTCAAAGCTTCTTAAAGCCGACGGCAATCCTCTTATCAACAGAGTACTGCAGTCCACTTATGAGCCGGGTTCCACTTTCAAGCCTGCTATGGCTATAGCGGGGCTTGAGAGCGGTGTAATAGACATCAACACGGAGTTTTACTGTTCGTCTGTTTTTCAATATTATGATATGAAATTCGGCTGCCTCTCGGCTCACGGTAATCAGACTGTTAGAGATGCTCTTCAAAATTCGTGCAATATCTATTTCTACAATGTCGGTGAACGCCTCGGAATTGACCGCATGAACGAATACTGCAGAAAATTGGGATTGGGCAAGCCTACCGGAGTTGAGCTGTCGGAATCGGACGGCATTCTCGCCGGCAGGGAATACAGACAGTCTATCGGTTCCGTGTGGCAGATGGGCGATACTATTCAGGCGGCAATCGGTCAGTCGGACAATCTTTTCAATATAATGCAGCTTGCGAATTACTGTGCGACTATAGCAAACGGCGGCACGAGACATCGCTGTCATTTTGTGAAATATATTACAGATCCGTCAACTGGCACAGAGATTTACGACGCCGGAACAAAGACCCTTGAAAACACCGGTTTTTCTCAGAAAAATCTTAATATTGTAAAAGAAGGCATGTACAGGGTCGCGAAATACGGCACGCCTGCGTCGACGTTTTCTCAGATACCGGAAAACGTGGCGGCTAAGACAGGTACCACCCAGGTTAAAAGACTTGTAAACGGCAAATATATTTCCGGAAACAACGGTCTTATTATTTCATTCGCACCTTATGAGGATCCCGAGATTGTAGTGGCGGTCATTGTCGAAAATGTCGATTCAGGCTCGGCGACTGCTCAGGTGGCGGCGGATATCTACAATTATTATTTCTCAACAAGAACGCAGGTCGTGTCCGGACAAAATACGGGAACTCTTCTCAGATAATAAATTGAAGCACCTCGCACAAAATTAATCTTTTGCGGCAAAGCGTAAACATTTTCCGGTTTTAATCGCAAATTTGACAATACTCATGTTTTATAGTATAATAATATTTCATACGATAAATAATCGTCAACGGTGATAAAATGGCAGCTGTAATTCTTTTCACATCCGGCAAGGGAGGAGTGGGAAAATCCACCTCATGCGCTGCGATAGGCGGGTATTTTTCCTCTACGGGAAGGAAAACTCTGCTTGTTGACGCGGATGCAGGTCTCGGTGCGCTTGATATAATGCTTGGCGTGTCTGAATCAGTTGTCTTAGACTGGTCGGATATCGGAAAATCCGGCGTTTCGTTCGACGACGTTGTAATAAAAAAGGAAAATAAGCCCGACCTTCTTCCGTCGCCGAGAGTTTACTCCGATAATATATCTTTTGACTGCATAAAAAAAATAATAGATTCGCAGTCGGATAATTATGATTATATACTTATAGATTCCCCCGCCGGAGTTGATTCGGGATTTAAAAGAGCCGCGTCGGCAGCCGACAAGGTGATAATTGTCGCGACGCCGGACGAAGTGTCTGTAAACTGCGCTTCAAAAACTTTCGACGAGTGCGTATCAATCGGCATAGAAGAAGATAATATCAGACTTCTGATAAACAGATTTGATAAAAAAGCGGCGAAAAAATCTAAGCTTCTCAATATCGACGGAACTATCGACCGTTCGGGGATAAGACTTTTGGGTATTCTGCCCGAGGACGAAAAACTTACTTATCTTTCTGTGACTAATGTTTCACCCGGCAGAAAGTCAAAATTTTACAGAGCCGTGACAAGAGTCGCGAGGCGTATTTCAGGTGCAAATGTCCCTCTCTCTGTCAATAAGCTGTAAAAATTTATCTCCTGCGAATTTGCCGAATCCGATTTGTTGCAAATTAACTAATAAATAAAACAAAGTTTGGATTTTTTAAAGAAATTTTATAAAAATTCTTGCATTTTGGTTTTTTTTATGATAAACTAAACTAAATTTAATGTGAAAGGCTTTTTCCTGCGTCATCAATCTGTTCCGAAGGCGGAAGCTTATATTAAATGATAATTATATATTAAAGGGTATAAATCATAATTAGAACACAAGGAAGGAGTTTTTGCATATGAGTGACCCCGTAAAAATGAATATCGCTTTAATCGCTCATGATTCAAAAAAAGAGCTCATGACTCAGTTCTGCATAGCTTACTGTGGGATTCTTTCTAAACATAATCTGTTTGCGACAGCCACAACCGGCAGATTTGTCCATGAGGCGACAGGTCTTCCGATTGAGCTTGAAATGGCAGGTTCTCAGGGCGGCGTTCAGCAGATAGCGTCTCTTATCGCCTGCGATGAAATAGATCTTCTTCTGTTTTTCAGGGATCCGCTTAACGCAAAGCCCAACGAGCCTAACGAGTCGGCGATTTTAAGACTGTGCGACGTTCATACAATTCCGGTCGCGACAAATATTGCGACAGCGGAGCCTCTTATCATGGGACTTCAGCAGGGTCTCCTCAATTGGAGAAAATTATAATTTTTTTATAGATATTTCAAAACCTTTCCGGCGCAAGCCGGATTTTTTTTCTATTTTATTTTAATTGATATTGAAATAAAAGCTGATTTCTGTTAATATAAACTATTGAAATATTTTCGTACGCTGATATTAATTTCTGGAGTATTAAAATGGCGATAATCACAAAAGCTCCGAGGGGAACGCAGGATCTTCTTCCTTCAAACGGTTTCAGGGAGCAGTTTATTGAAAAAAATCTGACAGATATAAGTTCGTATTACGGCTATAAAATAATAAGCACGCCCGTATTTGAGCACACCGAGCTTTTTGACAGGGGAGTCGGAGAAACTACCGACGTCGTTCAAAAGGAAATGTACACATTTGAGGACAACGGTCGCAGGTCAATAACCTTAAAGCCGGAGGGAACCGCGGGAGCCGCAAGAATGTTCATAGAACACGGACTTTTCAACGAACCGATGCCTCAGAAATATTCATATGTAACACCTTGCTACAGGTATGAAAAGCCACAGGCGGGAAGGCTGAGGGAATTTCATCAATTCGGCGTGGAATGTTACGGTTCATCGTCGCCTCAGACTGACGCCGAGGTTATTTCGCTTGCGAGAGCCATATTTGATTTCTTCGGAATTGACGGATTGAAGCTTAAGATAAACTCAATCGGATGCCCCAAGTGCAGGGCAAGATACCAGAAGGCTCTGAGAGATTATTTCACTCCTTTCAAAGATGAGCTTTGCGACACGTGCAAGACAAGGCTTGAAAAAAATCCTATGAGGCTTCTCGACTGCAAGGATCCTGACGACAAGAAAAGAGCTTCGGGCGCGCCTAAAATTCTTGACTATTTATGCGACGAATGCAGGGAACATTTTGAATCTGTCAAAAAATATCTCGATTGTCTTGATATTCAGTATGAAGTCGATCCTTCTATTGTGAGAGGTCTCGACTACTACACGAGAACGGTTTTCGAGTTTGTTTCCGACAGTCTCGGCGCTCAGGGTACGGTTTTGGGCGGAGGCAGATACGACGGACTTATTTCCCAGCTCGGCGGACCGGAGACGCCTGCCATAGGTTTTGCGATGGGTCTTGAGAGGTTTAACCTTCTGCTTGACGCGCAGGGTGTGAATTTGCTCGAATGTCCTGTTCCCGACATCTATATAGGCTCTGTCGGCGAGGACGCAAAAATCGCCGCGATGCGTCACGCCGAGGAATTGAGAGAAGACGGATTTTCCACCGAGATCGACCTTGTCGGAAGGTCAATCAAAGCGCAGATGAAATACGCAAACAAAATAGGTGCGCTTTTCACATGTATAATAGGAAGCGATGAAATTAAATCCGGCGCTGTCTCGGTAAAAAAAATGAAAACAGGCGAGACATTTTCGTTAGAGCTTAAAAATTTCGCCGAATCTTTTGAAAGACTGAGAATAAACGATATGTGCGAAAACATATCTTTTCCCGATGGAACGGACGCTACAGACTTGAACTCTTTAATGGGAAAAGTATCCGGCGCGGAAGATAATAAAGAACAACCATTTGTTTAAGGAGAAAAACAGGCATTATGGAATTGATAGCTGGATTAAAAAGAACTTGCTACTGCGGTGAAGTCGCCGATTCCTTCATAGGAAAGACAGTCACCGTTTTCGGATGGGCTCAGAGACAGAGAGACCTCGGAGGACTCATATTTATAGACCTGCGCGACAGAACGGGAATAGTTCAGCTCGCGTTTGACGATTCGACAGAAAAGGACGTGTTTGAAAAAGCGTCTTCGGTCAGGTCGGAATATGTGCTCGCGGCTGTCGGAAATGTGCGTGAAAGAAAATCAAAGAACAAGGATATCGCCACCGGTAATGTGGAGATATTCGTAACTGAACTCAGAATACTTTCAAAATCCGAAACTCCTCCGTTTGAAATAACGGACGACTGCAAGACGGCAGAGACTACGAGACTTAAATACAGGTATCTCGATTTGAGACGCCCTGTTCTACAGAAAAATCTTCTTTTCAGGAACAAGCTTGCGAAACTTACGAGGGATTTCTTCTATGACAACGGATTTGTTGAGATTGAAACGCCGATGCTCATAAAATCCACGCCCGAAGGCGCGAGGGATTTCATTGTTCCGTCAAGGCTTCATAACGGCAGATTTTACGCTCTTCCTCAGTCGCCGCAGCTGTATAAACAGCTTTCTATGGTCGCCGGATTCGACAGATATATCCAGGTCGCGAGATGTTTCAGGGATGAAGACCTCAGAGCTGACCGCCAGCCTGAATTTACGCAGATAGATTTGGAAATGTCGTTTGTCGATGTGGAGGACGTACTCGACGTCGGCGAAAGATATATAAGATACGTATTTAAGGAGGCTCTCGGCGTAGATGTTCCAGAACATCTTCCCAGACTCAAATATAAGGATGCGATGGATCGCTACGGTTCAGACAAGCCTGACACGAGGTTTGAAATGGAGCTGTTCGATTTATCGGATGAGGTAAAAAATTCCGGATTTGCCGTTTTTGATTCGGCTCTCGGTTCACGAGACGGCGCCGTCAGAGGAATATGCGCCAAAAACGCCGTCAAGACTCTGTCAAGAAAAGAGCTTGACAAGCTTACCGACTCCGTAAAAGGAAACGGCGCGAAGGGTCTTGCGTGGGTCAGATGGACAGACGACGGTATTTCTTCATCTTTCGGCAAAAAAGTATCGTCGGAAACAATGGACTCAATAATTAAAAAAGCAGGCGCCGAAAAAGGCGACGTGATAATGATAGTTGCCGACGTCAAAAAATCCGTCGTTCTGACGTCTCTCGGAGCTCTCAGATGCGAAGTGGCGCGAAAACTTGATATAATCGGCGACGGTTACAATCTTCTGTGGATTACGGAATTTCCGTTCTTCGACTGGGACGAGGACAATCAGACGTATGTCGCGATGCACCATCCTTTTACTGCTCCACTCGACGAGTGCCTTCCTTATCTTGAGTCCGATAAGGCGAATGTCAGGGCAAAAGCTTACGATCTCGTATTGAACGGAATAGAACTTTCATCGGGTTCAATCAGAATAACGGATCCCGAGCTTCAGGACAGAATATTCAAGCTTCTCGGACTTACCGAACAGCAGGCTCACGAAAAATTCGGCTTCCTTCTTGACGCTTTCAAATACGGAGCGCCGCCCCACGGAGGAATGGCGATCGGCCTTGACAGACTTTGTATGCAGATGCTCGGAGCCGAATCGCTCAGGGACGTAGTGGCATATCCAAAACTCAAGGACGCTACCGAAGCTATGACTAATGCGCCCGGATATGTAGACGACGAACAGCTTTCCGTTCTCGGTATAAAAGTAGTAAATACCGAAGAATGATTTAAACTTTCAAACATATTTGCCGCTTCTGAAAAGGAGCGGTTTAATCCGGAAAAAATTTTTTAAAATTATTAGTGAGCAAATCATATAAAAACTAAAGAAAAAACGAGAAAAACAGAGAATATAAAATTTAAATTAATTTTGACCGAAAAAAGTATTGACTATTAAATTTGGTTGTGTTAATATATTCAAGCAATTTAAGATTAATTTTACACGGAGGAAAATGCGATGTCTACTTATACGCCCAAGGCAGGCGACATTAAGCGCGATTGGTATATTATCGACGCCGCCGGAAAAACTCTCGGTTCGGTCGCCGTTGAAGCCGCTGTGCTTCTCAGGGGCAAACAAAAACCAACATTCGTTTACAACGAGGACTGCGGAGACAATGTAATTGTCATCAACGCGTCTAAAATAGTTCTTACAGGCAAAAAGCACACAGATAAAATTTACTATCACCACACCGGATATATCGGCAACATGAAAAAAGTTCAGTACGGCACTCTTCTCAAAGAGAAGCCCGAATTTGTTGTCGAGCACGCCGTAAAGGGAATGCTTCCCGATTCCACGCCGGGACGCAAGGCTTTCACAAGACTTCACGTCTACGCAGGACCGGAACACAAGCACGAGGCTCAGAAGCCCGTCAGCGTTGAAGTTAAATAAGAGGGAGGCAAAATAAATGTACGAGACTGAAAATGCTTATTTTTACGGCACAGGCAGAAGAAAAAGCTCTGTTGCGAGAGTAAGACTTTACCCCGGAACAGGAAAAATCACAATAAATTCCAGAGATATCGACGATTATTTCGGACTTGACACCCTCAAGCTCATCGTTCGTCAGCCTCTCGCTCTTACAGGCACTACAGAGAAATTCGACGTCATAGTCAACGTTCAGGGCGGCGGAGTTACAGGTCAGGCAGGCGCTGTACGCCACGGAATTGCAAGAGCTCTGCTCCAGTATGACGAGTCACTCAGACCGGCTCTCAAGAAGGCAGGATTCCTCACAAGAGATCCGAGAATGAAAGAGAGAAAGAAATACGGTCTCAAAGGCGCTCGCCGCGCACCGCAGTTCTCAAAGAGATAAAATTTTATCAAATATTAATCCCACGTATTCAAGATTTTCCCTTGAATTGTGGGATTTTTTTTGTCCGTTTTTAGGGTATTTGCCGCAATTAAAGACAAAGACGTCAAAAGCGAACGCCGGGCGGCTTGTAATGACAGAGTCGGCGTATTTCGGACAGCAGGCTCAAAAACAGTGCTTCAACGAATTAGGCGTTGAGAAATACGAGATTGTAGCGACGCTTGATTCAAGGACTTCGGAAATCTGCCAGGAAAAAGACGGTATGATTTTTGACATGAAGGATTACGAGCCCGGCGTTACCGCTCCGCCTTTCCACGTGAATTGCCGTTCAACGACAGCTCCGTACTTTGATGATGACTTCGATATATTCAAGATTTTCCCTTAAATTACGGTTTTTTTATTCTCGCAGCTTTTTCTCGGCGAAAAAATACGGCGTCCTTTTTCAGTCGGTACGCCGTTTTTTTGTTTAACTTTATCAATTATATCTTTCGTCTATTACTCTTGCGGTCTTTTTCGTGCTTCTCGGAAGAACGCCTTCCTCGACAACTTTGACTATCGGAGTAAATCCAATCTTGCTTTTTATCCTCTCAGCGAGTTTTTCCGCTGTTTCGGCGAAATTTACTCTGCCCGATACAGCCTCAACGTAAATTCTCATTGTGTCTTTTCCGTCGAGATGAGAAATGTGAATCTGATATTCGGAATTTATCTCGTCAAATTCAGCTATTATCTCCTCTATTTGAGACGGGAAAACGTTTACGCCTTTTATCTTCATCATGTCGTCAGTTCTGCCCTGAATAGAGTCGATTCTCGGGTATTTGGAACCGCATTCGCATTGTCCCGGAATTATCCTCGACAAGTCGTGAGTTCTGTACCTGATAAGCGGCGCGCCTTCTTTTACGAGAGTCGTTATTACAATTTCTCCGAATTCGCCGTCCGGCACGTTTTCTCCTGTCTTAGGGTCGATTATCTCAAGGTAAATGAAATCGTCCCAATAGTGCATTCCGGTGTTGTATTTACAGCTTATTCCTATGCCGGGACCGTAAATTTCCGTCAGTCCGTAGATGTCGAAAAGTTCGATTCCGAGAGTCGATGAGATTTTGTCTCTCATTTTTTTACTCCATCTCTCCGAGCCTATGACTCCGCGTTTGAGACAGATTTGGTTTTTGAGACCTCTTTTTTCTATCTCCTCCGCGAGAAGAAGGGCGTAGCTTGAAGTTGCGCAGATAACTGTCGATTTTAAATTTATCATCATTTCAAGCTGCTTTTCCGTGTTGCCGGGACCCATAGGTATCGCCATCGCGCCGAGTTTTTCACATCCCGCCTGAAATCCTATTCCGGCAGTCCAAAGACCATAGCCGGGAGTAATCTGAACTCTGTCAAGCTTTGTGACTCCGGCGAACTCGAAACATCTCGCAAACTGCGTAGCCCAGTCGTCAACGTCTTTTTGAGTATACGGTATTATTACCGGTTTTCCTGTAGTTCCGGATGAAGAATGAATCCTAACTATTTTCTCCTCCGGAGCCGTCATTAAGCCGAGAGGATACGCGTTCCTCAGATCTTTTTTCTCGGAAAACGGAAGCTTTTTAAAATCCTCCGGGGAATGAACCTCGTGTATTCCCGCCTCGTTAAGTTTCTGCCCATAAAAGCTTCCCGACTTTTCGAGCTCCTTTATTCTGTCGTTTACCTGCTGCAGTTGTAATTCGGTAATTTCCATATTTTCACCTCCGAATGAAATATTATTTTGAATTTACGACCGTATCAACGATCTTTAAATTAATTGCGTGAAATTTTTCCGGAAGCTGTTTTTTTATGGCTTCCTTCAGCCCGTCAACTGATATTCCCAGTTCGCCGGACGCCGCCGCGCCCGCGAGAAGAGCGATATTCAAAACTTTCGGCGAGCCGCATTTTTTCTCAATTTCATCTCCGTCGATTACCGTAAGATTTTTGACGTTTTCGAAAAGATATTCGAGGCAGTCCGATCCGTCGTAATTCGATTTTGAAAGGCTTGCCGTTACAGGTTTCTGCGGTCTGCTGTTTACAATAACCGTTCCGCCTTCTTTGAGGTAGTCAAGACATCGGACAGCTTCGCCCGGTTCAAACGCTATAATCATATCCGCTCTTTTTTTAGGAATTATCGGCGACTGTATTTTTTTGTCCGAAATTCTTACATGGCTCACTACCGAGCCGCCCCTCTGAGCCATTCCGATTGTTTCGGCAGTCTTGGCGTTGTACCCCGCGTCCATGCCGGAATGAGCTATTATCCTCGACGCCAAAACCGTACCCTGACCGCCGACGCCGCAAAGAAGTATATTTTTTTCCATATCTTATTTCTCCTCCTTTCTGATTGCGTCGAACGGACACACATACGCGCAGAGCGAACAGCCGTAGCAAAGAGCTTTGTCAATTTCGGCTTTTCCGTCGTTAAACGAAATAGCCGGGCAGCCTATCTCTGTTACGCATCTTCTGCATGACCTGCATTTATCCTTGTCTACTTTGTAAGGCACGCCGGGTTTTGTTACGGCTATGCAGGGCGACTTGAAAATAACAGCCTTTACGCCTTTCAGCTCGGACGCTTTTTTTATTGTTTCTATCGCTTTTTTCTGATCGAAAGGATCTACTGTTTCGCAGAAAGCAACTCCTATTCCCCTTAAAACTTTTTCAATGGAAACGGCGTTCGCTACGTCCTCCCTTATACCGGCCTTTTTCTTTTGATAAAAATCCGTCATTGTGATACCGGTGCCGGGATGAGGCTGATGACCCGTCATTGCCGTCGTGGAATTGTCGAGCACTACTAAAATTATGTCGTTGTGATTGTATACGGCGTTTACAACTCCTGTAATTCCCGAAGCGAAAAACGTCGAATCTCCTATAAACGAAAAAGCAGTTGTATCGGGTTCGGTGATTTTAATTCCCTGGGCGATAGTAACATCCGCGCCCATGCAAAGGCATGTGTCTACCATGTCGAGAGGAGCGGCGTTGCCGAGAGTGTAGCATCCGATATCTCCGCAGAAAACGGCTTTTCTCCCTTTCATCGCCTGTTTTACGGCGTAAAACGACGCTCTGTGCGGACAGCCGGCGCAAAGCACAGGAGGTCTTGCCGGTGTTTCCGGCTTATTTGTGAATAACTCCTTATTATCGGTTTGTATTCCGAGAAAGTTATTTACGTAATTTTTCACCGATTCCGGAGTGTTTTCTCCGGCGCACGATGTTGTACCATCTGTTTTTCCGTGAATTTTTATATTTAAGTGATTTTTTCCCGCCGTAAAAATTAAAGCCCTTTCGATAACCGGATCCAATTCCTCGATACAAAGCACTTCATCGAGTCCGTCCATGAAATTAAGAGCCGCTTTTTCGGGAAACGGAAAAGGTGTTCCGACTCTGAAAAGAGATACGCCGGATATATTTTCCATATTGATGACCTCGTTAAGATAAGCCCAAGAGTCTCCGCCGGCGGCAATTCCTTTTTTCGACGTGCTTTTTTCAACGGTGTTGAACTTATATGACGAAAGCGTTTCGCTCAGCTCTTTGTTTCTCTTTTCGATTTTTTGATGATTTAAAAATGACGCCCTCGGAAAAATTACCCATCTCTTTGTGTCTTTTACGAAGCCTTCCGCCTCGTTTTTCTCGTAGGAATCGGAAATATCTATCGACTCGCAGCCGTGGCATATTCTCGTAGTCGGTCTGAAAAATACCGGAGTTCCGTATTTATGAGACATGATAAACGCGTCTTTCATCATGTCGTATGCTTCCTGAACATTGCTCGGGTCAAATACAGGCAGCTTTGAAAACATCGCGAAAGTCCTCGTGTCCTGCTCTGTCTGAGATGAAATAGGTCCGGGATCGTCTGCAACGGCTATAACCATTGCGCCTTTTACGCCGACATATGCTAAACTCATAAGCGGGTCTGAAGCCACGTTCAGTCCTACCTGCTTCATAGTGACTAAAGTGCTAGCCCCCGCGTAAGCTGCTCCGGCGGCTACTTCCATTGCCGCTTTTTCGTTTACCGACCATTCAACGTGTATATATCCGGGATTGTTTTTCGCGACCGTCTCCAATATTTCGGTTGACGGAGTTCCGGGATAGCCTGATACTAAATTTACTCCGGAATGTATCGCCCCGAAACCGGACGCTTCATTTCCCATTAAAAATTTTTTCAAATACCGCACCGTCCTTTTAAGACAAAAAAATAATTATTTATATTTTAAAATATTATGAATATAAATTCAATATTATTTTTTTTGATTTAATAAATCCCGCCCGAAAAACGGACGGGATAAATATTGGTCTGCTCGGGGGAGTTCGAATCCCCAGCCTTCAGAGTCGGAGTCTGACGCGCTATCCAATTGCGCCACGAGCAGTTGCAGACTTAAATCAGACGTTGAATCTGAATAAAACGATATCTCCGTCTCTCATGACGTAATCCTTGCCCTCAGACCTTACGAGACCTTTCTCTCTTGCGGAAGCCATAGATCCGCATGACATAAGCTCGTCAAACGAAATTACCTCCGCGCGGATGAATCCTCTCTGCATATCAGAGTGAATTTTTCCGGCTGCTTCCGGGGCTTTAGTCCCTTTTTTGATTGTCCATGCCCTGACCTCGTCCGAGCCTGTCGTCAAAAACGACATAAGTCCGAGAAGGTCATAGCTTTTCTGAATAAGCAGATCGAGACCGCCTGTTTTTATTCCTGCGTCCTGAAGGAACATCTCCTTTTCGTCCCCGTCGAGATCCGAAATCTCTGCCTCAAGCTCTGCGCATATCGGCAGAACTTCGCTTCCCTCTGAGGCGGCTTTGTTTTTTACGTCGATGAAATATTTATTTGAATCGGGATCTTTAATATCGTCCTCCGACATGTTGCAGGCGTAAATTACAGGCTTGCTGGTCAGAAGGTCTACAGTTGAAAGAACTTTTTCCTCGTCTTCTGTAAGCTCGTTTTCGGCGGCTCTCTTGCCGTCGTTGAAAGAATCCATAATTCTCTTGAAAAGCTCTACGTTACCGGCAAGGGATTTGTCGCCTTTCATCGCCTTTGCGTCTTTATCTATTCTTCTTTGAAGAATTTCCATGTCAGATAAAATCAGCTCGGTATTGATAGTGTCAATATCCCTCACAGGATTTATAGAGCCGTCTACGTGAGTAATGTCCGGGTCGTCAAAGCATCTGACGACATGAACAATCGCGTCTACCTCTCTTATGTGCGAAAGAAATTTATTCCCGAGACCTTCGCCTTTTGACGCGCCTTTTACAAGTCCCGCGATGTCGACAAATTCAATAATCGCCGGCGTTACCTTCTTTGGATTGTACATTTTCGCGAGAGCGTCAAGTCTCGCGTCCGGCACGGCCACAACTCCTACGTTCGGTTCTATCGTGCAGAACGGGTAATTCGCCATTTCAGCTCCGGCGTTTGTCAAAGCGTTGAAAAGAGTGCTTTTTCCGACATTCGGAAGACCTACAATACCTAACTTCATTTTATTCTCCTATATACAGTTAATAAGCGCGGCAAGATTTAAACTTAAAAATTTCAGCCGAATTTTATTATCAGAAAGATGACTGCGGCAATCTGAATCAAACACAATATCGGCAGAGTTATCATAAATTTCGGGTGCTTGGTTTTATGCCTGATTCTTTTCATCGTTATGTACTCTCCGACAGCGCCGCCGAATACGGCTAAAATCAGAAGCGCATTTTCGCTTATCCTTCTTTTTCCGGCTTCCGCCGCGAGTTTATCGTAAGTTGTAACGACGAAGGATACAAAACTCATTACGGCGAGAAATATCGCCAATATGTATCCCGGACCGAGATGAAAATTGTCAAAAAGATGCGAAAAATCTATCTGCGAAAAAACGTTTAGTGCCATATTTTAATTTAACGTATCAATCCGAGACGGCGATTTTGAAATTCTCGTTAATTCTCGGCTTCTTGACAGGATTTTCAGTCCCGTGCCCGACGGCGATTGATATCTGAAATTTCAGATTATCGGGTACGCCCATTTGTTTTCTTAATTCTTCGGACGCTTCGTTATTAAGGAAACCGCCGACAGAACCGATTATTACCGAATTAAGACCGAGTCCCTGAGCCGCTATTGCCAAATTTTCGACCATGATTCCGGCGTCCGTCATATTGTTTCCGGTCGAGAAAATGAAAAACATTGCCGGAGCGTTCTGATAAAACGGAGATTTGTCCCAGTTTGTATAAGCCGGAGTGTCCCAGCCTACGAAATCTTTGAACGCTATGTTCATATCTCTTAAAAATTCAGAGCTTGTGACGCCGAACACACTGCACGGCTGTCCGTTTCTCGAACTCGGAGCCCATTTTGCACATTCGAGCAAAGTGGCAATCTCGCTGTCTGTCAGTTTTTCTTCGGTATAAAATCTGACCGAACGCCTGTCGAGAATGTTGTCAATGGTTTCATTGTGAATTATTTCCATTTATCCACCTGCAAATAAACATTAATTTAATATCAGGTCAGCTGATCCAAAGTAAGCTCAAAAGGAGGAAGAAATTCTTCAATAAAAATATCCGCCTCTTTGAGATTCATCCGCTCCAAAGCTTTTCTTGACGATGTCTCGGCCTTTTCAAATTCTTTGTTGCCGGCTTTTCTTTCCTCTACGCATTTTATTAAAGCCGATATTTTGTCGGCGGCTTTTACGAGTTTTAAGACGTATTCGTCCTCGCCGGTGTGATAAAGCAGGGGCGCAAAATCAGACGCAAGATCGGGAGGAACAGTCGAAATAAGTTTATCGCACGCGGCTTTTTCCACCTGCTTGTACGAATCTTTCATATCCGTGTTGAAATATTTTACCGGAGTGGGCATATCGCCGGTTAAAATTTCGGGAGCGTCATGGAAAAGACCGAGAGCGGCGGCTCTGTCGGCGTCGAGATTTTTTCCGAGTCTTCTGTTCCCTATTACGCAAAGAGCGTAGGCGACTGCGGCGACTTCAAAAGAATGCTGACTTAAATTTTCCTCTTTTGTGTTTCTCATCAGAGCCCATCTGTCGATGTATTTCATTCTGTTGAGAAAAGCGTAAAAATTTGAAGACATTATCTTTTTACTCTCGCGCTTCCGCCGTTTACTATGTTCTCGACTTCCGACAGCGACGCTGTTGACGTGTCCCCCGGCGTAGTCATGGCGAGCGCGCCGTGAGCTATTCCGTAATTTACGGCAACCGACGGGTCGCCGAATTTCATAAGACCGTAGATAAGTCCCGATGCGAAGGAATCTCCGCCGCCGACTCTGTCGTAAATTTCAAGAGAATCAAGGCTCATTCCTCTCGTGATTTTCCCGTCGGAGAATACCATTGCCGACCAGTCGTTTACCGTAGCCGATTTGACTGTTCTTAGGGTAGTCGCTATCACCTTGAAATTGGGATATACCTTTGTGACGTTTTTGAGCATTTTCTCGTATCCGTCAAGGTTCAGTTTTTTCAGGTTTTTGTCGTTCCCCTCTATTTCAAATCCGAGACAAGCGGTGAAATCTTCTTCGTTTCCAATCATCACGTCGATGTAGGGAGCTATTTCCTTGTTTACCTCGCGGCATTTTTCCTGACCGCCGATTCCCTGCCAGAGAGAAGGTCTGTAATTTAAATCGTATGAAACTACAGTTCCGTATTTTTTTGCAGCCTTTACGGCTTCAATGACCATTGCGGACGAGTTCTCCGAAAGAGCTGCGTAAATTCCGCCTGTGTGAAGCCACCTGACGCCGAGTTCACCGAAAATATAATCCCAGTCCACGTCTCCCGGCTTCATCTGCGAAACGGCGGTGTTTCCTCTGTCCGATACGCCTCTCGCGCCTCTGACGCCGAATCCTCTTTCGGTGAAGTTTAAACCGTTTCTGACGGTTCTGCCCGTTCCGTCGTACGGAACCCATTTGATAAGCGACGTGTCAACTCCGCCCTGAAGAATGAAATCCTCGCAGAGTCTGCCGACGTCGTTGTCCGCAAACGCGGTCACTACGCCTGTCTTCATATTGAAGCAGCGTCTGAGACCTCTTGCGACATTATATTCGCCGCCGCCTTCCCACGCTCTGAAACTGCGGGCGTTTTTTATTCTCATATCTCCGGGATCGAGTCTCAGCATGACCTCGCCCAAAGCTATCATATCATATCTGCAATCTTTTTCGTCTCTAAGGTTAAAAAGACTCATCTTCAATCGACCTCCGTTAAACCGTTTATATATTATATAACAATTATCTTTTCATTGCAATTTTAATTTTTTATAATCGTCGATTTTTGAAATGTTAATTTATCTTGACAAAATATTCAAATAATTGTAAAATTTAATTAACAATTATTATATTTTTTTGTTATATTTTATGTCAATGAGGTGTATTTTACGGGAAAGGTATTTAAAGCGAAAGCCAAAACGCTTGACGATTCAAAAGCTTACGTTATGGGTATACTGAATGTCACTCCCGATTCTTTTTCAGACGGCGGACTTTATTTCAGACCGGAAAATGCGATAAAGCACGCAGAAGAAATGTTAAAAGACGGGGCGGATATAATCGACGTAGGCGCATATTCGACAAGACCCGGTTCGGAAGAAATAACTGATAAAGAAGAGATGCGAAGACTGTCGCGCGTATTGCCTGAAATAAGGAAGATGACAGACAAAATCATCTCGGTCGATACGTTTAATCCGGAAACAGCCGAATATTCTCTTGAAAACGGGGCGGACGCGATAAACGACGTATCCGGAAAGTTCAATCCTGAAATCGCGTCGCTTGTTAAAAAATACGGCGCGGGATGGATAATCACTCATACGTCTAACGTAAAATCAGAAACAGAAATAAAATATAAAAAAGGAGTTTGTTATTCGGTAGAACAATTTTTCGACGAAATTTTGAAAGATGTTGAAAAATTCGGAATAGACAAAAATCAAATCTGCCTTGACGCGGGGTTCGGATTCGCGAAAAATAACAGCGATAACATCGAGCTGTTAAAAAATCTTGAGACCGTAATCAGACCCGACGTATTCTTCCTTACGGCTCTTTCAAGAAAAAGATTCGTCGGCTATCTGTCCGGAAAGGAAAATGCCTGCGAAAGAGATATTGCGTCAAGGTATTTGGAACTTTTGTCTCTTGAAAAGGGAGCAGACTTAATAAGAGTCCACGACGTGAAATCGGCGTCGGAGTTAATTAAAGTATATAACAGTCTATTTAAAGATTGATATATTATTATTAAATAAACTATAACGAAAACACGGGGTTTGCTGAAATGGATAAAATATTTATTAAGGGATTGGAGCTTTACGGCTATCACGGCGTCAATAAAAGCGAAAGAACTATAGGTCAAAGATTTATATTAAATATCACCTGCTGGTATAATATGAATAAAATCTGCGTCGACGATAAAATTGAAAACGGCGTAAATTATTCGGATGTCGTAAACGTCGTGAGAAATGTTTTTTTAGCCGGAAACAACAACACGCTTGAAAGAACAGCGCAGGTTATATCCGACGCGATTTTTAAAAATTTCCAGAATGTCAAAAAGACAGAGATAACAATCGAAAAGCCCGACGCTCCGATTAAGGCCAATTTTGAATCGGTCGGCGTCACTATCGAACGGACAAAATAAATAGATGAAATAGATGAACAGAAAATACAGCGGCACGGCAATAGTCGGAATCGGAGGAAATCTCGGCGACAGGGAAGAAAATTTAAAAAATGCCGTCACGTCATTGGACAGATTGATTAATTCCCGCGTAGAAAGAAAATCCGATATTTTCGAAACCGAGCCGGTGGGATATAAAAATCAGCCGGATTTTCTCAACATGACCGTCGAAGTTCAGACCGATTTATCTCCCAGAACATTTCTCGGAGCCTGTCTCGGAATTGAATCGGCGCTTTTTAGAAAAAGGAATTTCAAGAACGGACCCAGACTGATTGACATTGATCTTCTGCTTTTCGCAAAAAAAAAGGAAGATGAGGACGAATATGAATTGATATTTTCCGATGATCCGGAGCTTTATCTGCCTCATCCAAGGATGTTTGAACGCGGATTTGTCCTTAAACCTCTTGAAAATATGATTTCATCGGATAAAATTTTCGGAATTGATTTTTCAAAGAAACTTCAAAATATTGAGCCGGGCACGGTCAGATATTATAAAAAATACGAAGATATAGAAAATCCGCAGGATAGATGATGATTTTAACACACGGCAGAGTTTAAAAAATCAGAAAAAAACTCTTGACAACAGTGTTTTGGAGATGTAAAATTAAGAACGTTCAACACGAACCGGACAGTCGATTCAAATTGAACAGATGAACTTTGATACAAAATTTTTTCCAAAAAATATCAAGAAAGCACTTGACAAAAAGAATAGAAAGTGAT
>OMUY01000081.1 GCA_900314355.1 uncultured Eubacteriales bacterium
ACCTGTTACTATCACAGACAAAAAAAATAAAGGGAGCGTTCAGCTCCCTTTTACTTTTACTTTATTTTCGCCGCGTCCTGCGCGTTTATTTTTCCGTCCTTGTTGACGTCCGCTTTCGCTTTTTGGTGCTCTGTAAGTTTTACGAGATTAGCCGAAGCTTTCAAGATACGCTCCTTGTCTTTTGCGTCAACTTTTCCATCGTCGTTTACGTCCCCGATTATAGGCGAACGGTACATAATGTTCAGATCGACTTTGGTTTTTATCCCTGGCACTTTCCCTGAAGACGTGTACTGCCACATCTCTTTTTTCCCTTTATAATCGCAGGTCTTGTTATATTGAGCAATCCACAAGGATTTTGTCTGATACCATGAATCCGTCAAAAAAGTTCTGAACCAGCTTAAATTCGCGTAAATTCCAGCCATTAATCCGGCTTTTTCTACAGCTTGACAAAAAGCTTTTGACATTTTTAAAATGTTCTCTTTTCCGGAAGAAGCGATCCTGCTTTCTTCCAAATCAAGATAAACTGGCAAAGTCAATCTTCTGCCTGCAAGTTTTGACAGCACTACCGGCATGTCTCTGTTTATCGCATCCGCAGATGTCGCGTAAGAATAGACATACACTCCGTATGGAATCCCGAGTTTTTCACATTGTTTTGCGTTATTATAAAAATTGCTGTCGAGATACAGCTTTTCACTGTTTCCGATGTATCCGAGCTTAATAATCGCAAAGTCAATGTTTTTTTTGACCTTTGACCAATCAATCCAGCCTTGACTTCTTGAAACGTCAATTCCCTTCCAAGTTGGCATATAATCACCTCGATTTTACTACAGCGGAAAGCTCCGCCTCTATCGTCTCCGGAGGAACGGTCACGAAGAATCTGACAGTGAAGCTCCCCGCCTCGTCCGCGTCAAAAATAACGCTTACGATATCATCATTAACAGACGCGTTTCCGGATTTTATTATTTTCTCGTCTTTTAAAATCTCATATTTCGCTGCCGTAATAACAAGAACATCATTTGAGCTGTTTGGAATTATTTTAAAAGCTATCTCTCTTTTTTCTCCGACGGCGTAAAATCGCTTGTATCCTTCGACCATTTAATTTTTTTCCTTTTTTGAGCTTTAAGTCTTTTCTTTTCTTCTCTCCGAATATTTCCCAGAGCTTCGCCCGCTGTCGGGTCACAATATCCTTCTGAATTTCTATACATAAATATGATCATGTTCCGGGCATTCCGGCAAAAGCTCGATTTCGTAACGATCTAAAAGCCGCGGTTCTATGGGCGGCAAAAGTTCGATTACGAATTTTTCTACATCTAAATGAAGACAGGCAAAACCGTCTGAAACATATAATATTCCGGACCAAACGCCTATTCTGTTATTATCCGCCAAAGCGTAAAAAAGACAAATATATTTTCCGTCTGACATGTCGATCGGCACGTCAGACGTCCATTCGTCGCCTTTTTTATGGTTAAATTCCAGAGAATAGCCGTCAGCCGTTCCCCATACTCTAACGATTTTTAAATTTCTATCCATTTTTTAAGTTTTTGATTTTGGGCATTGCAAAATCAAATCAGCTAACAATTTTTAAATTTCTATCAATTTTTTAAGACTAAAGCCCGGAATAAGCCCGGGCTTCAGAAGAAAGAGGAATTGTGAAAAATATCGCCACAACCTATATTTTTATTATATACGATTTTAAAAACCCTGTCAAATCACATAACCTTAACTGTAATAGTTATCGTTCCGCCGGCAGATACTTCGGACTTGTCAATTGCGATGGATTTAAACACCGGCGCTGAAGTATCAACTGTAACGGTCAATTTCTGAGTATACGCTACACCAGCTTTGTCCGTAGCCGTTACATCAATTGTGTTTGTTCCTTCATAAAGAGTAATCTCCTGACTGAAGGAGCCGTCAGACGATACGCCGATTTCGGTAGTTGTCGTCTCGCCGTCATTCGGTCCCGTGACTTTGGCGGTAAGAGAAGCAAGTCCGCTCGTAGCGTCCGAAGTAGTTCCGGTAAGCGTGACGGTCTTTGTTGAAATCGTGCTGTTTGTTGAAGGCGATGTCACGTTCAGCATCGGCGCCGATACATCTACCGTGAATTTTCTTTGAACAGTCGTTGAGTTGCCGTCGTTATCAGACGCGGTAATTTCAAGCGTGTAACTTCCATCGGTTAATTTCACCCGATCTCCATCATCATAAAGCCCGTATACTCCGTCGCCTTCATCTTCGACAATTAAATCTTTAGATTTCCCGTCGGCCGCTGACACCTTTGCCGTAACGCTTGAGATGTCAACGCCGGAATCTCCTGATATTGTCGTTCCGTCATAAGAAACATCGCCGATAGTATTATCTGAGAAAGTAAACCTCATAGCTACTGTTGAGCTCGTCAGATAAGCTCCTTCTCCGGGCGTTGTGATATTAATCGTGGGC
>OMUY01000019.1 GCA_900314355.1 uncultured Eubacteriales bacterium
CGGTAGTACCACTTTTTGCCTTTCTTTCTTACAGAACCTTTTGCCATAGATAAAAACTCCTTTCTATCCGTGGCAATCGGGACTGTGACATATGGTGTGCGTAAAGTAAAGAATGTCACTTTTGCCGGTTGGTTTCAATCGGCATATTTTTTGTCAAGGTGCCACGGAATTTTCTTTTTCGGCAAGCCTGTTTTCGGCTTCCGTCACTATCCCGAAGAGGTCGCCCATAGATACTTTGGTGCGTCCCTCATCGTAGATATGTAAAATTCCGTCTAAAAAACGCTTCATATCTTCGATAGGTATTTCCATTTCTTTGCGGTAGACCCGTTCTTCGATTGCGCCCACCTCAATCGCATACCGCATAATCGACTGCTTCAAGCCCTCGTCCTCCGCCACACGGTCAACCTCCGCCATAGCGTTGGCAAAGTAGTGGCACAGCACCGAGTACAGGTCAATCATCTTGCCGAGGAAGGTGGTAAGAAGCTGCTGGTGCGGCTCTCCGCTGACCGTGGAGGAAACCGTATCAAGGTACTTTTTGATATGCTCCTCAATGTCCTTTTGGCAGAGCGTGCGGGCATCATATTCCTTTTCCTCGGAAAGCCCTGTCAGCCATTCGGGAGTGGTAAGCAGCGCATCGGCAAGACCGTTGATAATCATAGTACGCTTCGGGTCAACGCCGTCTGCTTCATACCGCTGAATGGTGGATTTGTTTACGCCGATACGCTTTCCAAGCTCAGGCATGGTAAGGTTTAGTTCTGTTCGGCGCTCTTTTACCCGTTCACCGACTTGTTTTGCGGTGAATTCAATTTCTTTTTTCAAGGTTTTCACCTCCTGACGAGTATCATTATAGCACATCAAAACGCAGATTGCAACCCCAAAACGGGATAAATATTAAAAATAATTCCCAAGCAGTTGCAAAACGGGTTGACATGAGATAGCAAAATAAGTATAATTAGGATTGTACAGTTGCAAAACAAGTATTTCAAAAGGAGGATGAGATAATGAACGCAGTTAAAATAGGTATGACCATCGAGGAAGCCGCCGAATGTACGGGTATCGGCAGGAACACCATGCGCAAGCTGGTGGACTGGGGGAAGCTCCCTGTACTCAAAGTGGGAAGGAAGACGATCATCCGAAGGGATGCGCTGGAGAACTTCATGACCGTCAATCAGGGGAGAAACCTGCTCAATCAGGCAGACGTCCGGGAGGTGCGCTAAAGGATGGACACAGCAGAAAAAAGGCCTCGCCGTTTGAGAGCGAAATACACCCCTCGCACAAATCTGCCGATTTGTACTCAGGGTATTTCGCCCCTGCGGGGAGCTACCGTATCAACGCTTGCAGGAAATCCCTGCCGCTTTTGATACGGCGCTGTTCCGTCAGCAAAGCCGCCGAAACAGCAGCAACCGTCAAGACGGTTGCAAAATGAGAACGGTATATTTTAAAGAAAGGTTGGATTATGGCAAGACACAGCTTCATACAGATGTCGAAGCTGCCTAATGTCAAAGGACGAATATCGTATATCACCAGCCACGCAAGACAGGAAAATCTGTACGCCACTTACCGCACCGCCGACAATGCCTTTTGGAATAATCTCGCAAGGGAGAGCCGGCAGGAGTTCCAGCGCAGCGGCGCAGAGGGGAAATGTATTGAGGCAAGGGAGCTGATTATCGCCCTGCCCGAAGTTTACACGCAGTACGAGCCGCAGCAGGTGCTTGAGGATTTTACAGATGAGTTCCGCAGGCGGTACGGCGTGGAATGTGTGTCGGCATTGCACCACAATAAGCGCAAGACCAATTACCACATTCATCTGATTTTCAGCGAAAGGAAGCTGCTTCCTGAGCCTGATGTGAAGATTGCCACAAGAAGCGTATTCTTTGACGAAACAGGCAAGCGGGTACGCACCAAGAAGGAAATCACAGGTGAGGACGGGCAGATAAGAAAAGGCTGTACCATTATCAAAAAGGGAGAGGTTTACGAAAGCCATCTGTTCACCGTAAAGGATGACCGCTTCAAGAGAGAGCCTTTTCTTCGGGAGGTAAAAGAGGATTATACAAACCTTATCAATCTCCATATTGAAAACCCTGAACAGCACCTGAAGGTATTTGACAAAAACAGCGTGTACCTGCCGACAAAGAAAATAGGCAAGAACAATCCCAAAGCCGAAGAGATTGCAGCCGACAACGCTACAAGGCAGGAATGGAACAGGACAGCGGACATGGCACTTGTATCGGGGATTGAGGAGGCTAAAATACTGGAAATCAAACAAACCGAGATACACGACAAGGTTAGCCAATCCATTAAAAGCGAGGGCTGGCTGCCGAATCTGTTCCGCCGTATCGTGAACAAGGCGAAGGACATTTTACAAAACCTTATCCGTGAATACGGGATACCGCCGAAGCCCACGCTGGATATTGATATGACAGAGTTCTGCACCATGCGGAATCTAATGATACGGGTGCAGGATGAGGCAAGAGGGATTAGGAATTTGCAGGACAACATTCTGCCCAAGCTGAAAACACAGCTTGCAGAAACAACAGGGATTTTCAAGGGCAAGGAGCGCAAAGCCCTTACCGAGCAGATACAGCAGACGGAGCAAGAAATTGACCGCAGGCTGGATAAGCTCCCCGATATTCTCAGGGAGGACGGTTATCCCGATGTGCAGGCATTCATGGCGACCTATCGGGAGGCGGAAGCCGTTGTGGAACAATACAACCGTGACCTTGCCGAATGGGAGCGTCAGGTGAAACAAAAGAGCAGACCGCCAAGACCGCCCGAAAAGGAGAGCGTCCGAAACAGGCTCAGACAGTTGCAGGAGCAGGGCAGACAGCAAAAGCCACGAAAGAAATCCTTTGACAGAGGCAGCCGATAGGCGAAGAAAAACCGCCGCTATGGTTTTACCCATACACGGCGGCATACATATAGAGATTAGTTTTCCTGTTTCTTTATAACGGTTACTTTCAAGTTCTCTGCTTCTATCAGCGTTTCCTGCTTGCACTTCGGGCAGTAGAGAGGATAGTTTTTCAAGACCGTATCATATCTTGTTCTGTCACGGGTTTTGTTGCCACAAACAGGACATAATATCCATTCGG
>OMUY01000017.1 GCA_900314355.1 uncultured Eubacteriales bacterium
GCGCTTCGCGCTTAAGGAATCCCCGGCGAGGGTTCCTTAACAACCTCCTGCGCAGTGCGAAAGCTGGGGCACTGAGGTGTTCTTCGCCCATCCCTACACCTCATGGGAACGGCCTCAAAATGAACGCCACAACGGATTGTTCCGAGCCTTCGTTCCCAAGGGAACTTCCATGCAGAACTACTCTGCTGAGTATATTCTATCGGCTGCGGATGAGCTGAACGCACGCCCCGGAAAGAAGTTGGGGTACGCAACACCGGAGGAACTGTTTGATTCATTCCTTGACCGAGTGTATGCGGTGGATAGCAAACCCGCCTGACCCTGTCAAGGCATCGGCTGCGCCTTGCCTGCGGCATCCTTGACAGCGCCAGCCGTGCTTGCTGCGTGGCAGTCAAGTCCGGCTTACGCCGAACTATTTTTATTCATGCGGGTGTCCAACTTGCACTTGCAATTTGCGATAATTTTCTGTTTATATAACCTCAAGATAATCCTTGTCTTTAAGCGGTGGGAACGGAACAGTCGGAAGGGTCTGATACCAAAACGCAACAGAAGCAATATCGTCCTGAAGCGGAAGATAACGTCCGCCCTCTCTCCAGCCGAGCGCCTGAATGGTAACCCTTAAATCGCTTTCAAAACGGATTGGGTCGGTTATATGCCAGCGGTACAATCCGAATCTGAACTGACTGCTGTAAAGTCTGTCCGGCGTTATAACCTGATGAAGCCCCGAATAGGGTGTTGTAAAGGTACGGTAGTTGTTATGGGTTTCGGGGTCCTCAAAATTGTAAGAGCCGCAGAAATAATCCTCGGTTCCCGTGCCGCAGATTGTCGGGAAATCGGTATCTCCGTCCATATAAAACTTTATTTCGCCTTCTCCCCACCAGCCGCAGTTGTTGACGCCCCACGCCATATATGTTCCGACATAATGACCCTTGCCTTTTACGCCGTCAAGAATGGTATAAACCTCTTTATACGGAAGCGGATTAACACGGTTAAAGCGGGCGTGAAAATATGCGCAATCCTCCGGAATCTCCGTAAGGGTATAATCAATCTGATAGAAATATGTAACGGGCTCAGTATCGCGGTTTTCAAGGGTAATGCGGAAGCTTTTTCTGAATGGCATTTGCCAGTAGCAGTTAAACGCACTGCCGGGATTAACACAAACGGCAAGTGAGCTTAACTGTGAATAGCGGTTCCAACCCGAGCAGAAAAAATCTCCTACCGGGGCTTCTACCGACGGATTTTCCTGCCCGTCCCAATAAATGCGGATTATCGTATTTCTCCATTTTCCGGTTGGGGTCATCCATATATGCTGTATACAGCCCATACCCTCAACCGAAGCGATTTCAAAGGTGCTGCCTCCCGGAATAATAATAAGAGGATTGACCTTCCAGCCAACGCCGAGCTCCCTTGCCGCATTTCCGGAGCTCCCGTCTTCAACCGGACACATTCCGCCCTTTCCTTTTTCTCCGGTAAAATTTTCGGGAGAAATCGAGCGTGTTTTAGCATTTGAAAGACGAGATAAATCCGACATCGAAGCGCACACGCCGTTAAAATTCATGCTCATAATAATCACCGTATCCTTTCTCGAATAAAACATTTCCCCAAAGTAATAGTATTCTTGTCAAAATATTCTATTGAAATTTTACCGAATGTTGTTTATAATAGCAATAGCATTTATTGCACAAAATTTATCATTTCTTGCGATAAAGCTTATTTTTATAATACACCGTGAATAATATTGCGCTTCAATAGATTGGTTTCATTATGAATTTTTCTTTTATTTTCGCTTAAAAGCAGTGAAATATGTCATATTTTCGACTGCGGCAATTTTAACAATAATTGCTGATTTAAGCATTTTAGCCCTGTTAGGCAATATCCATCTTTTATTATAAAAAAACGGAGGACAATTATGAATTACATTGATATAAACACGCTGAATCCTTACATTCGGGTTGCTCAACACAGTGTACTTCCTAAAGGTCACAAAATATGTCAGCGCGTCTTATTTGATTATGAACTGATATATATTGAAAGCGGGGAAACGGTTATTAACTACGGCGGACAGGACTACGTCTGCAACAGCGGACAGTTTATTTTACTCCACCCGCGTGTACCCCATTGCTTTTATCCGCTTCAAGATGACCTTTCTCAGCCGCACATTCATTTTGACCTTATATACGGTGCAAACAGTTTAATAACACCAATCTCATTCAAAGACCTAAATAATTTTTCCGATGAAGAATTATTGATGATTCAGGATGATTTACTATCCAACGATTCTTCTTCTCCTTTTGTCACTTTTGCAAACACCGACGCTGCCGTAAAAACATTTTTCCGTACAATCGAGTGTTATCAAAAAAAACAGTTTCTTCTTGCTAAAAGTGCTTTTATCGACCTGCTGTATTATCTTATCACCGATAATTTCCCTAACTGTATTTTAAAAGGGAAAGAATATAATGCAGCACGTCAAATCAAGGATTTAATTGATTACGGACAAGGGATCAACATGAGTCTTGCCGATTTTGAAAAGCAATTTTCCTACAGCCGATATTATTTAGAAAATAATTTTAAAAAAAAGTACGGTATAAGTCTTATCAGCTATCGCAATCAAAAGAAAATACAGTTGGCATGCGAATTGCTGGAACGGCTATCGGTGTCCGATGTTGCAAATGAATTATCTTTTTCTTCAATATATGCGTTTAGCCGCGCCTTTAAAAATCATACGGGTAAAACTCCTTCCGAATATAAACAATCATTGAATTCAAACAAGAATCCGTAAAAAAACAGCCTTGATTTTTTATTGCATATTTCGCACTTTGTGTAGTAAAACGGTATAGCATATTATCCGTCTCCGAGGAAAATATACTATACCGTTTTGTATGTGATTTTATGCTTTTGATATTTCTTCCTTTATCGGATAAAACCATAAATAAAATCGAGTATTCACAACCAAGTCTTTCGGATTGGTTATGAATACTCGATTTTCAGCCTGTTTTGCTGAAATTAACAACAAATATCTCGTTTTTACTTTTCGTTTTCTCTGAGCTGACCCAACGTTCCGCCCGGATGACGCTTTACATACTCTGCGGGAGTGATTCCTGCCGCTTCCTGCAAAACCACCGAAAGGCATTGCAAAGCATAGGTCTCCGCAAGAATTGACGCTCTCGGCGCTCTGTTCAGCACTCCGCCTTCCCGTTCCACGCCCGCCTTAATACAAACGTCGCCGTATTTGCCGAGCCACGAATCGGGATTTCCCGTAACCGAAATGATTTTACACCCGTTATTCCTTATTGCCGCCGCCGTTGCTCTTTATGAAAAAATAAAATCTACATTTACAATTTCCGTTGCTCTGCTACGAATATTATTCATTTGAGCAACCCACTCCATTTGATTTTCTGCTTTGTGTTGTTCGGTTATGCCATCAGCTGTCGCTATCTGTTTTACAAGCTGTTCAAACATTGTTTGTGAAGGTCAGAAAGATAACTATTCATTTTACCGCTGAGTTGCAAACCGGAGAGCAATACCCGATTGTTCTTTCGCAGATAATTCAAGTGCCGCTGACCCCAAATGCCGATATGCACCTGTTCTTTCTCCGGTAGTTTCAGACACGGCAAATAATAATCACCTTGCAGCTTATACCATGCGGTCTTTTCTTGTTACATGAAAAGACCGCATATTACTATGCATAAATTATCTCTGATTTTACAATTTCCATAGCTCGGTTTCGTATGCTATTCATCCGCCTGACCCACTCCATTTGATCTGTGGTTTTCATCCGCTCTGTTATTCCCTCCGCCGCAGCCATTTGCTTTGTCAGGCGATCAAACATTTCATCCGCCTGTTGGTCAATATCGGCAAGATGGCTGTTCAACTTGCCGGTGGTTAGCAGATTGGCATACAGAACCCGCCGATGCTCTTTTAAATATCGCAGGTGTCGCTGACCCCAAATGCCGATGGTATGCTGTTCTTCGGGTTCATCATCTCCGGCAATCAGATAGTAATCCCCGACAAGTTCATAGCGTAAGCCTGTCCGCTCATCTGTGATGAATTTTTCCATTGTATCGACCTCCTAATGATTTTCTGCAATCATTGTAGCAGAAGGAGCAGTGAGAATCGAATGTGCGGACAAAAAGAGAGCCGAGTGGCATTTTTGCTACTCGGCTCTCTTTCCCCATTGCCCGTCCGGTTACGGTGATATTGTGTTTTACTGCCTTATCAACGAAAACCGAAGGGATTTCGGCATTTTGTGCGGTTGATTTTCGGTTCCGAAACATCGAAATGGATCGGACGAGCCATAAAAACCGAAACTTTAAAGTTTCGGTTTTTTCTTTTTTTCCGCATAAAAAATGCACCTCCAAAAGCGTCTGACTTTTGAGGTGCATATCAAAAACTACGGCAATTTTTTATAATTAAATTTTAGAATAGCCGTAGCCGTTTGATATCGCGTCTATCGGAATACCGGCTTTGCAGTAAGGACAATTGTGCGGCTCAAAAGACTGATAATCGGGAAGAACTGATTTATCAAATATGGTATTTACATGCAGACCGTTGATTTTGTCGACAACGCTGAAAATAGAAGAAACTCCGACTGCCTTGCCGCCGTAATAATCGACGCTTTCCATTGCCTTTTCAACCGTTCTGCCGCTGGTTATGCTTGAAATCAAGATGACAACATTCTTTTTCAAAATCATTTTTCTCAAATTGTCCCTGAAAATCAAATTTCCTGCCGCATCGTACTCCGACCCGATAATAAAAATATTTTTATTCGGATTTGGAGAATACATGTCCGGCTTAGCAAGCTCGCGCGCGAGAAACGCACCGAGGGACTGTGTTTCATAAAGGCAGAGAACGGTATCTACAAGGATATCGTTCATCTTGTAATATTCGCTTAAAAGTCTTGCGGCGTGAACAGATACAGACTGATTATGTTTAATGTCCGACGTGCCGACATAATAGTTGATATGGTTGTTGGCGGTTATAAAATGACCGTGCATTATATGAATAAAAACCCTATCGTCTCTGGGGCAGGTCAAAGTATATATTTCTGATGACATAAAAATCCCTCCTGATATTGAATTTTATTTTACACTAAAAGTCCGGTTAATTCAACAATAAAATAAATATTTTTCCCGCCCTGAATTTGTCATTTGCCGTATTTGACGGTATTCAGCATTTCATTTACAAAATCAACTACTCTCAATTTGTCATTTTCGGACAGTTTTAAATAATTTGCGATAAAATTCATATTATTTTCAAAATGGCAGTCGTAATAAAAGATACAGTTGTTGACAGCTGCCTCCTTTCCGACATCATATCCGAGAAGATATTCTTCTTCAACATTCAACGCTCTGCTTAAAACGTAAAGTTTATCGCTTCTCGGAATACATTTGCCGCGCCGATATTGTGAAATATTTGTTTTTGAAATAATAACGTCATATTTTTTGCAATAAGGTTCGCATAGCCTTATTAAATCCATTTGCTTTAAATGACGTTCATCCATAATCTGATTAAATCGCTGGCAAAATGTGGAATTTTTCATTTTAATACAGTCTCCTATTTTATTTTGACTGTATGATATCAAAATTCAAGTCCCAAAAATCAGACAGAATAAGAATTTTTTCATTATTTCACAAAAAAAACGAACCTCCCGAGAGAGGTTCGAATATATTTACTTTAGATAAATCAAGCTTTTCCGTCACAGCCGAGAACGTCTTTAATCTTGTGCTCGACCATAGCCTTGATAGCCGCTCTGCCGTCGCCGAGATACTGTCTGGGGTCAAAATGATCGGGATGCTCGGCAAAGTGCTTTCTGATGGAAGCAGTCATGGCAAGTCTTAAATCGGAATCGATGTTGATTTTGCAAACGGCAAGTTTAGCTGCTTTTCTGAGTTCAGACTCGGGAATGCCTATAGCGTTGGGCATCTTGCCGCCGTATTTATTTATCTCATCCACAAATTCCTGAGGAACGCTTGATGCGCCATGAAGAACAATCGGGAAACCGGGAAGTCTTCTGCCAACCTCTTCAAGGATATCAAGTCTGAGCTTAGGATCCTGTCCGGGTTTAAATTTGTACGCGCCGTGAGATGTGCCGATTGCAATGGCAAGTGAATCGACGCCTGTTCTCGTAACAAATTCCTCAACTTCATCGGGATCAGTGTAAAAAGCGTCCTCCGAATTAACCTTAACGTCATCCTCAACGCCGGCGAGCTTACCGAGTTCAGCCTCAACGACAACGCCGTGAGCGTGAGCGTAATCGGCGACTTTCTTTGAAAGAGCTATATTTTCCTCAAAAGGATATTTTGAACCGTCTATCATTACAGATGTGAAACCGCCGTCAACGCAGTCTTTGCAGATATCGAAATCGGCGCCGTGGTCAAGATGAAGGGCAATCGGAAGGCCTGTCTCGATTTCGGCAGCCTCAACAAGCTTTACAAGGTACGTAGGGTTGGCGTATTTTCTCGCTCCTGCGGAAACCTGAAGAATCAAAGGGGCATTGAGCTCTTTACCGGCCTCGGTTATTCCCTGGATTATCTCCATGTTATTTACGTTGAAAGCGCCTACGGCATAGCCGCCCTCATAGGCTTTTTTGAACATTTCGGTAGTAGTTACCAGTGGCATTTTATTTTTCCTCCGTCAAGTGAAATTTCTGAACCGATTATATATTATCGATTGGTTTTTGTCAATCAAAATATTGTTACCGTCATTTAATGGGATCCGTCTTTAATATAAACATACAGCTTGTTTTCATATATTCCGGAGCCGACGTGTACATTCTGTAGTCAAGCTTGAGCCATTCGTTCATTCTTGCGACAAGAGTTCTTGAATCGATATTTTGAAGCGCCTCAGACGTTCCCGATGCAGAGTAATCCTTCAAAAGATTTTCAAGGGATGAGGCGAGTTCGGATGTAGATTTTGATGAGAGAAGCTTCGCGAGAACGTTTATAAGTTCCTGATTTTTGTTGACATAGTTTATTATCGTTGTCAGCTGATTCATGGTCTGAGGAAGATTTTGAAGTTCCGCCGCGACCTTGGGATCATTTAGTTCCGACTGGATTCCTTCAAGTATCGGCTGAATGTTGTTTAAATCCTCGGAAAGTCCCGTAAGCGTGCCGACTATATTTTTCAGCTGGGGAACATCAGAGAGAAGATTTAAAAGAGACTGCATATTTTCCGATGATACGTCATCGGAAAGTTTTGACAGCGCTTTCAGATTTTCCGGTGTGAGATATTTTGAAAACGCCTGCAGAAGCTCTTTGTTGTTTGAATAAAGCGAACTTGCCTGTTTAATAATATTGAGAGCTTCAGTTATGTTTGTATCGTTTGAAATGAAAGATTTAAGCAGGTTATTTGGGTCGATTTCATCAAGAACCGCAGAATAATCGCTGACCTCTGATATGATGTTTTTCACGTCCTCAAGAGTCTGAGGAAGCTCGATGTCGCCGCTCAGAGAGCCGACGGGCAAAATGGCGAGATATGTATCTCCCAAGCTGAAATTTTTGACGTCAGCGGTTATAGTATAAGTATCATAGAACGAGTAATCTTTAAAAATTCCGTTTAACGAATCGAGCTGAAGGCTGTCGTTTATTCCGGGAACTCCGCCGAACATGACAATTTCATTATTGCCCATGCCTACGGACATTCCGTTTGTAACGTTGATATTTGAGAAATTTTCATATGGAAGAAGCATTCCGCCGACCGCGATAAGAGGAGAATAAATTGTAGTCTGTTTTCCGTCGATAGTCACCTGTTTTGAAACGAGGTTCGTTATATTTACGGAGATTTGGACTTTGCCGCTCTTTCCGGCGAGATCCTCGGCGGAAATATCGCTGCCGTCAAGCTTGTAGGAGTAATTCACGGAAACCGGAAGGTCTTTTGCAGAAGAACCCTGATAATATACGTCGCTTGTACCCATCTGCCACGTTATATCGCCATTTTCATTGTAGTTGGACGCGCTGCCCTTTGTAACGGTGAAATTTTTAAGAGTAGTCGAGTCGGAAATACTCACCTGAGCTTTATCGGAATGAAGCCAGTCGGATACCGTAACCTGCTTTACCTTTCCCGATGAATCGAGGTTTGCGTAAACAGTCTCGGATTTTTTTACATTTTCCGTAGTAGCCGAATACGTTTTGTCGGTAAGCGAAAGAGATTCACCCGCCTGCTCTGTTGTGCTTTCCTCCTCGTTTCCTCCGGATTTTCCGCAGGATGCAAAAGTCATGATAAGCAAAACGGCAGCTAAAATAATCGAAATGATTTTTTTTATGTTTTTATTCATTTTCTTTTTTCTCCTTCTTATTTTTCATCGGGATTTGAACCGCCGCTTGGTGTATCGGAATAATCGGCGCCGGAATCGTCATCTTCTTCAGCTCCGTTTTTCTCTGTCTTTTTGGAGACGGCAGATTTAAGATCCGAAATGGTTTTATTTGCGTTGTCTATTTTTGCCTGGGCTTCATCTACTGCTATCTGAGCCTGAGCCTTGGCCTCTTTAGCCTTTTCCTGCTCCTCGATCGCCTGCTTTTTGATTGCTTCCGCTTCCATTCTCTCCTCCATTGCGGCGGTAGCTCTCTGAGCTTCCCTCAATGAAGTGATTGTGCCGGAAACATAATCGGCTCTGACAGGAACAGCTTTCTTCGGCTTAGTCTTTTTAACTGCCGCTCCGTCTGCTTTTTCATCGGCCGAGGGCGCAGGTTCTTCGTCCTGAATCTGTTTTTCCTGCTGAGCCTGCATAGCCTTCAGACGTCTCATTTCGGCAGTCTCCGCAAGTTTCTTTGAAATCTTAGGCTGCTGCTTGACAGGAGGCTCCGGTAAAGGTTTGCCCTTCTTTTCCGCTTTTTCAAGTTTTTTAAGATATCTCGCGTAAAGGTAGTTGTATCTGAGATCGTTTGTAGACTGTTCCATCTTTATCATTCTCGTGTTGAGCGTAAAGGTAGGATCAGTGTCAACTCTCCAATGATATGTAGTTTTCTTTATCACGCCTTCAGACGTTGTAAGAACAGGCGGAAGGAATATCATTATTACAAGAGCCGATATAACGGCGCCTCTTGCGAGCTGCGAGCAGATTGAAGAAACTATATCTATGTCGCATATAATCGCAACGCCTATGCAAGCCGCAAAGAATACGAGAGCAGACTGGAAAATAGATCTTTCGGATGAATCGGCAGCTGCCTGCATAGCATCGAATTTATTTTTGCCGCTCCTTAATTCTTCTCTGAATCTCGTAGTCATAAGTATAGCGTAGTCAACTGTTGCTCCGAGCTGAACAGATGAAATTATCGTCGGCGTAACGAAACATATGACCTCGCCCTGAAGCGTACATATGCCTATATTTATCCAAATCGCAAATTCTATTGCAAGAACTAATATAGTCGGAATTGAAATTGATTTGAAAATTATAGCTATTAATATAAATATCGCGGCTATTGAGATAATGTTTGTCACGACGAAATCTCTGTCCGTTATCGCGATAAGGTCTTTATACATCGGAGCTTCGCCTGTGACAAGACCGTTTTTATCGTATGACTTTACTATTGAGGTAATAGTGTCAACCTGTTTGTTTGATTTATCCTCGGCCGCCTCGTAAATCGAGTTTACAATAATCAGCTGATGGTCTCCGGCGTAGAAAATCGACTTGACTTTATCCGGCAGAATATCGGGAGATATAGCCGAACCGAGCATCGAGCCGAGCGAGATAACTCCGGTAACGCCGTCGGTTTTTTGAATTTCATTGCACATTTCAGTAAGCTCATCGGAAGGAATATTCTTGTCGACCACAATGAAATCCGTCGCCGCCATATTAAATTCCTTTTTCATCTCTTCAAGCGCTTCTATTGAAGATATTCCGTCGGGAACCGCAAGCATCATATTGTAATATTTCTTGACATTTGACTGAAGAATATATGAAGGAATTAAAAGCGCGACAAATATCAAAGCGAAAATTCTTCTCGCTTTAATTGTGAATTTATTTATTGCATGGAAATTGGGAACAAGGGATTTATGTTTTGTCTTGGCTACAAAGCTCTCTGTTTTAAGAAGAAGAGGCGGAAGGACTATTACAACGGTAACGACGCCGAGAACAACACCTTTAGCCATTACAAGACCCAAATCCCTGCCGAGTGTGAGCTGCATAAAGCAGAGCGCAAGGAAACCGAAAATAGTGGTAAGAGACGAACCCGCGAGAGACGTGAATGTTTCGACTATTGCCTTTGTCATAGCGGCTTCACGAGTATTGTATTTAGGTTTTTCCTCCCTGTACCTATCCATAAGAAATACGGAATAGTCCATAGTGACAGCGAGCTGCAAAATTGCCGCAACAGCCTGAGTCACGAAAGAAATCTGACCGAAAATCCAGTTAGTTCCCATATTGTAAAGAACAGCGAGACCCAGAGCAAAAAGAAGTATTACGGGCAGGAGGAACGAATCCATCGTAAACATCAGCGCGGCAAGCGCGAGTAAAATGGCAATAGCAATAAATTTAGGCGACTCCTGATTTGTAAGCTGCATCAAATCGTAAGTGACGGCGGAAACGCCCGACATCATCGCGTTTTTATTCATTATCTTTTTAATGTTTCCGACCGCGGTAAGCGTTTCCTGTGACGATCCTCTCGTCGAATACTGAACAAGCATCAAAGTGGCGTCGCCGTCTTTGTTGTATATTGCGCTGCTCAATGAGTCGGGAAGCATCGACTTAGGCACAGGCGAATCAAATACGGAGCCTATCCACAGAACATTTGATACGTTTTTAACCTCGGATATCTGCTTTTCCATATCGGTCATCTCGTCCCATGTCATATCTTTCATTATGATTATTGACATGGTAGCCTCTCCGAACTCTTCGTCGAGAATGGTTTCGGCGTCAACCGACTCAATTCCGGTAGGCAGATATGACAAAATATCGTAGTTTACCTTTGTCTCCGCAAATCCAATAACAGACGGAATCAAAAGGAGAATAGCTACGATTAAAACAATATTCTGGTGTCTCGTAATCCACCTTGCCATTTTAGTTATCAAATTATCTCACCTTAATTTCATGAATAAAAACATATAAATAATTTACGAAGCGCGAATAATACCGATGATTATGAGCTTCAGGCGTTCAATCCGCAAAAAAATAAATTTAAGGAAATTTTGGAGTTTTTTTACAAAATCAACACATAAATATTATCACATTTTTTTTTAACCAAATTTAAACATTGAAAATGAAAAATGCACAATAAACAGAAAGATAAAAGAGTCTATTATTGTGCATTTTATGAACAAATATTATTTTATATATTTTTTGACAATTTCAGGCGCTTTTTTCAACGCTTCATCAACCTTTGTCAAATCTTTGCCGCCCGCCATAGCCGAATCAGGTTTTCCTCCTCCGGAGCCGGAAGCGACAGTCGCGACTTCTTTTATTATCTTTCCGGCGTGGGCGCCTTTCGCAAGAGCCGTTTTGCCGCAGAAGCACCCGAAGGAGACGGTTCCTTTTTCTTCGTTAGCAGACGATGTGACGAAAACAATATCATCACCGAACTGCCTCGCGGTATCCATGGCCTGTCTTACTTTGTCGGCTCCTCCGTCGTCTGTTTTAACAGCCAAAATTCTTACTCCGTTATATTCTTCGGCGCTGTCGATTATTTTTGAAGCCTTTTCCTTCGCCTCGTCGGCGCGGAGTTTTTCTATTTCTTTCTGAAGCGTCTTGACTTCTTCGCTCATAGCCTTAATCTTTTCAAAAACATTTTCCGCGGTGCCTGATTTAAGCATTGAAATCGTGCGCGCCATAAAGTTATCGGCAAACGCGAATCTTTTCAGAAGATTGAACCCCGTATATGCGACTATTCTTCTGACTCCGGAAGATACGGACTGCTCCGACGCTATTTTGAACAAGCCGATTTCACCTGTATTTGAAACGTGAGTTCCTCCGCAGAATTCCTTGGAGAAGCTGCCGACGGATACAACTCTGACAGATTTGCCGTATTTTTCGCCGAAAAGAGCCATAGCTCCTGTTTTTTTAGCCTCTTCTATCGGCAGAACTTCAGTTTTTACAGGCTCGGCTTTCATTATTTCACTGTTGACAATCATTTCTACATTAACGATTTCCTCTTTTGTCAACGGTTCAAAATGGGTGAAATCAAATCTGACGACGTGGGAATCAACGAGCTGACCGGCCTGATGAACGTGATCTCCCAAAACTTTTCTTAAAGCCGCCTGAAGAAGATGAGCCGAAGTATGATTTCTTTCGGCAGCTTTTCTTTCTTCAATATTTATTTCGCACCTGACTTTGTCGCCGACTTTAATTGTCTCGCCTGAAAGCGTGCCGTGGTGGATAAATACCGAATCGGGAGTTTTGTCCGCGTCCTCAACGTCAAATTCAGAACCGTTCGCAATAATTTTTCCGGTATCTCCGACCTGTCCTCCGCTTTTTGCGTAGAAAACTGTTTTATCGAGAATTATCTCCGCGCTTTGAGAGTCGGAAAGAAAATCAACTCTTTTTCCGTCAGATACTATTGCGATAATCTCGGCTTCACATTCGCTCTTTTCATAACCGATAAATTCCGTAGCATTTATTCCGGAAAGCTCTGAAGTCATATTTCTCCAGTCTCCGCTTCCCTGCTTTTTGTGCGCGTTTTTGGCAAGCTGCCTCGCCTGCTTAACTCTTTCGGCGAATGTTTTTTCATCGACCTTCATATTGTGCTCTCGCAGTATTTCCTTTGTAAGGTCTATCGGAAAACCGAATGTATCGGAAAGTTTAAAAGCATTTTCACCGCTCAGAATTCCGTTGGCGGCGTTTTTAATCATATCGTTGAGAATCTGAAGACCGGTGTCAAGAGTCTTTGAGAACGTCTCCTCTTCAAGGCGGATAACTTTCTTTATGTATGCTCTTTTATTGAGAAGGTCGGAATATTCCGGCTGATTTTCGTCAATTACGGTATCGGCTGCGACTGAAAGAAAAGGATTGTCAATTCCTAAAAGCCTGCCTTCTCTCTCGGCTCTTCTTATTAGCCTTCTCAGAACATATCCTCTGCCCGTATTTGACGGCAGGACTCCGTCGGATACCATAAATACGGCGGATCTTATATGGTCGGTAATAATTCTGAGCGATACGTCGTCAGCATCGTTTTCGCCGTACTTTTTGCCGGCGATATCGGAAATTGATTTCATAATATTTCTTACGGTGTCGACCTCAAAAATATTATTTACATCCTGCATAACGCACGCAAGCCTTTCAAGACCCATACCCGTGTCTATGTTGGGATGAGCAAGTTTTGTATAATTGCCTTTGCCGTCGTTTTCGTACTGCGTAAATACGAGGTTCCACAATTCTACGTATCTGTCGCAATCGCATCCTACGCCGCATGTCGGTTTTCCGCAGCCGTATTTTTCTCCTCTGTCGAAATATATTTCACTGCAAGGACCGCACGGACCGGCACCGTGTTCCCAGAAATTATCTTCTTTTCCGAATCTGACCATGTGATCCGGCTTTACTCCGACTTTTTCAGTCCATATCTTGTAAGCCTCGTCGTCATCTGTAAATACGGAACAATAAAGCCTGTCTGAAGGCATTTTTAAAACGTCTGTTAAAAATTCCCACGCCCACGGAATAATCTCTTTCTTAAAATAATCACCGAAAGAGAAATTGCCGAGCATTTCAAAATAAGTGCCGTGTCTTGCAGTTTTGCCCACATTTTCTATATCGGCTGTTCTGATGCATTTCTGACAAGTCGTAACCCTCTTGCTTGGCGGAGTTATTTCACCTGTGAAATATTTTTTCATAGGCGTCATACCGGCGTTTATAAGAAGAATAGAATTGTCATCCTTGGGGACGAGAGAAAAGGACGGAAGTCTGAGATGTCCTTTTGATTCAAAGAATTTTAAATAGATTTCTCTTAAATCGTTGAGTGAAGTATATTCCATAATTAAAATAAATACCTCTTAAATCATAATATAAAATCGGCGCTATTCAGAATTTTGCGCATTAAAAAATTTTTTATTTATTTTACTTTATTATTTTTTCATTGTCAACCGCGCAAGCTTAAAGAATACAAAAAAAAGACCGCGGAAATGAAATTTTTTCCGCGGTAATGTGCTTCGGATTTATTTATTTTATTTGTACTGATAAGCTTTTACATAATCGATTACAAAATTATACGTTTTGTTTTTGTCGATTTCTTCCGACGGTATTCCGTCGCTGCCGCCCATTTCAAGGGAAAGAATCATATATTCCGGATTTTTTGAGACTCCGCCGAATGACGTGCGGTAAGTTTCTACTCCGTCGATATAGAAAATATATTCATTTTTATTCCATTCCAAACCGTATGTATGAAATTCATTGTACGGATCGCCGCAGACCCTTTTGCTGCCGGAGCCGGCGAATTTATGATTTTCCCCGTAGCCGTCGTAATGAAGATTTGAAGAAACGACGGGTCTTAACAAATATTTTGAAGAGACGCTTTCAAAAATATCTATTTCAGTTCCGTCCTCGCCGCTGCCGTCCTCGTTGTAAACGCCGTCGTTCATAAGCCAGAACGCCGCCCACGCCGGAATGACGGCAGGCAGTTTGCACCGACATTCAAAATAGCCGTATTTCTGACTGAAGCCTTCAGGCGAATCGGAGTCGGTATCAATTCCGGCCGAATACCAGCCGGCGCCTTTTCCTCCCATTCCGTTTTCAAGATAGCAAAGCGGAATCACGAGACTGCCGTCGTCAACATAAACTATATTTTTATTCCAGTATCCGCCCCTCCTTATTTCGGAAGCATCGCCGTATTGATAATGACCGGACCATACACTTCTGTCAAACGTATCGAAATCATCTGAAAATGTCATAGTGAATTTTGACATATCCACTTTATTTGCATTGCCGAAAACATTGCTGCAGGAAATGCCGAACAGAGAACAAAAGAAGGCGCATAAAGACGTGATAAAAGCAATTATTTTCTGAATCATAAAAATTACCTCCTTACTGTTTTCATATTATCATAAAATATATAAAATTTCAAACAAATTAAATTAATAATTTGTTAACTTTTTTTGAACAAAAAAAAGACGGATACTAAACGCATCCGCCTTATTTTTAAAAATTTTGAAAAAAACTAAATGAGTTTAAGTATATCCTCCTTCGGGATTACGCCGACCGAGCGGTTTTTAAGCTCTCCGTTTTCAAATACCATCAGTGTAGGTATAGCCTGTATTCCGTACTTGACAGAAAGCTCCGCCTCATCGTCTACATTTACCTTGCAGACTTTTATCTCGGGATGCTCGTCGGCAATCTCATCGACTACAGGCGAAAGCATTTTGCAAGGTCCGCACCATACCGCCCAGAAATCCACAAGAACAGGCTTATCCGATTTAAGAACTTCATTTTCAAAATTTTTTGAATTTAAAACTGTAACAGCCATAATTTTTTTTCTCCTTTAAAAAAACTGTACTTTCATTATACAGTCAATTATTAACTGAAAATTGATTTCACGGAACAAAAAAAGGCAAAAATAAATTTTTAGTTAGCAGTGACAAATTAAATATGATTTATCTTCTTGATTTCATCCGATTAACGATTGATTTTAAAACATTTTAACTATATAATTTAACTGTAACTTTTTCAGGAAAGGCAAATGTCAACAATACATTTGTATTTGGTGTGTAAAAATTGAATCTTGACGAACTCGCAGTCAAAAAGTCTGCCTATATTAAAGTTGTAAACGGAACCGGCGCGCTGAGGCATCATCTTCTGGATATGGGATTGACTCCGAAAACCGAGGTCACTTTGCAGAAAGTAGCTCCGATGGGCGACCCGATAGAAATTGAGCTAAGAGGATACGAACTGACATTAAGGCTTGATGAAGCTAAAAAAATCGAGATAGAAAATATACACGACAAAAATACATCTCAATCCGCCGAAAAACGGGAACAGCATCACGACATTGAACACCCTGGCATAGGAGAACTCGGAAAAGCCGTATCTTACAGAGAAAACAGAAAAGGCGACGTAATACCGAAAGGCGAAAAGCTTAAATTCGCTCTCGCCGGAAATCAAAATTCGGGCAAGACGACGCTTTTCAACCAGCTGACGGGATCAAACCAGCACGTCGGAAATTTCCCCGGCGTCACGGTTGACAAAAAGACGGGAATAATAAGAAACCATCCGGAGGCGGAGGTCACAGATCTGCCGGGAATTTATTCGCTTTCGCCTTATTCAAACGAGGAAATAGTCACAAGAGATTTTCTTATTGATTCAGACATCAACGGAATAATAAACATAGTAGACGCCACAAACATCGAGAGAAATCTTTACCTTACAATGCAGCTTATGGAGCTTCAAATTCCCATGGTTCTCGCTCTTAATATGATGGACGAGGTCAGAAATAACGGCGGTTCCATAAGAATAAACGAGCTTGAGGAAATACTCGGAATACCGGTTATTCCGATTTCAGCGGCCAAAAACGAGGGAATTGAGGAGCTTGCCGAACATGCGGTTCACGTCGCGAGGCACAGAGAAGCGCCGGGAAGAATAGATTTCTGCGCCGATAATCCCGACGAAAACGACCCTGTATCGTCTGTGCACAGATGTATACACGCAACCGCTCACATGATAGAACCGGAGGCTGTGGAAGCAGGAATACCTGTGAGATTTGCCGCGACAAAACTTGTTGAAAAGGATCACCTTATCGAGGCGAGATTAAAACTTCCCGAAGAGAAAAAACACGCTTTTTCACATCTGATTGATATTATGGAGGAAGAGACGGGACTTGACAGGGAGGCCGCGCTCGCCAACATGAGGTTTACATTTATTGAAAACCTGTGCAAAGCTACTGTTGTAAAGCCCCATGAAAGCAAAGAACACGCGAGGTCGATGAAAATAGACAAAATGCTGACGGGAAAATATACGGCTATTCCCTGTTTTATAATTATAATCGGTTTTGTCTTTGCGATGACATTTTCATGGCTCGGAGCCTATTTGTCTGATTTGCTGTCTCAGGGCATAACATACCTGACAAACCTGACAGAAACGGCAATGACCGGCGCTAACGTAAATCCGGTAATTACATCGCTTGTTGTAAACGGAGTATTTTCCGGAGTCGGCAGCGTTTTGAGCTTTTTGCCTACGATAGTAACTCTGTTTTTCTTCCTTTCAATTCTTGAGGACACCGGCTACATGGCAAGAGTAGCTTTCATAATGGATAAGCCGCTTAGAAAGATAGGACTTTCGGGCAGATCTTTTGTACCGATGCTGATAGGTTTCGGCTGTTCGGTTCCGGCAATAATGGCCACGAGGACGCTTTCGTCGGAACGTGACAGAAAAATGACCATAATATTGACGCCGTTTATGTCGTGCAGCGCTAAACTGCCGATATACTCTCTTATAATTTCAGTATTTTTCCCGGCGAAATTCAGATGGCTGATTTTAATCTTGATTTACGCGTTCGGCATTTTAACCGGAATACTTTACTTGATGATACTTAAAAAGACGAGATTCAAAGGCGAACCTGTTCCGTTTGTAATGGAGCTGCCGAATTACAGGCTGCCGTCCGCAAAAAGCGTTTTGAGGCTTATCTGGGAAAAATCAAAGGATTTTCTTCAGAAAGCTTTTACGATTATTTTCGCCGCGTCGATTATCATCTGGTTCCTTCAGACATTCGATTATAAATTCAACATTGCGTCGTCTGCCGACGAAAGTCTGCTTTCCGCAATCGGCAACTTTATCAGTCCGATATTCAAGCCCCTCGGATTTGACGACTGGAGAATATCGACTGCCATAATTACGGGATTCACGGCAAAAGAGAGCGTAGTCTCAACGCTGACGGTTTTATTAAACGGCAACGCGGCGGCTGTAAAAAATCTTATGACTCCGTTTATTTCAGTCGTTTTTCTTGTATTTGTTCTTCTTTACACGCCGTGCGTAGCGGCGATAGCTACGGTAAGAAGAGAAGGCGGTCATAAAATGGCTGCGCTCACCGTAGTTACACAGTGTGTTATTGCATGGATTATGGCGTTCATCGTAAAGCTGATTGGAAGTCTTATCGGTTTCGTTTAATTGGAATAAGAAAGAAGTTATAAAATGAACATACAAAGCTGGATAATTTTAATAGTCGTCGCGGTGCTGTTTGTTCTCGCGATTATCGGCGACAGAAGAAGACACAAATCCGGTTCGGGCTGCTGTTCCTCTTCCGAATGCACGGGGGACTGCGCGAACTGCGCTTGTTATTGCAATGTCGGCAATGTCGAAAAAACAGATAAAAAAAATAAAAATAAAGGAGAAAAAAAGCAATGAAAGAATTAACCGTTTTCGTTTACCCAGGATGTCCGTACTGTGCTCAGGCGAGAAAAATATTTGATAAGCTGTTTTCGGACGGCGGCTATTCCGATATAAAGCTCACATTCATAGATGAAACCGAGCATCCCGAAATTTCGGACAAATATGATTACAACGCCTGTCCCTCCATTTATTACGGAGACAAAAAAATATACGAGGCCAAGCCGCTGAGACCCGAAAGCAAAGCCGAAAAAATGATAAAACAGGCTCTCGACTCAGTTGAACAGATGGAGGAATAAATGCTTTATTCATCGAAAATATTAAACGAAAAACCTTTGCGGTTTTCCCGGGACGGAACATTCAAAATTCTTCATCTGACTGATATTCACAATGTTATTCCGGAGATGGACAAAGAAATAATGCCTATCGAATGCTCTCGGGACATGACAAAAGAAACAATAAACGTGGAAAACGAGCTTATCGGAAGAACAAACCCCGATTTGATAGTGTTCGGCGGTGACAACATTTCAGGTTACAGGGAGGAATATACCGAAGAATACATGAAAAAAGCTATAGACGAGATACTCGAGCCCGTAAGAAAAAAAGGCATTCCACTCGCTATAGTTTTCGGCAATCACGATTCCGAGCTTGTAAACATAAAACCATACCTTGAAAGAAAAAATCAGATCAAAATATATTCGGGTCTTTATTCAAATTTCGTATCGACCGAAAATGACGAAAAAATGAGCGGATGCGCGAATAATTCGTTCCCGATATTGGCAAGCGGTTCCGACGATATAAAATTCAACGTATACTGCGTCGATTCAAACGATTACCCGAGGGATAAAAAGACAAAAAAAAGAATACCACATACCGGATACGACAATGTTCACGAAGACCAGATAAAATGGTACGAAAAAAGAAGCGACGAGCTTAAAAACATGAACGGCGGAAAAGTTGTGCCTTCGATACTGTTCCAGCACATTCCGGTAAGACAGGAATACGATTTGGTTGAAGAATCGGACGAAAATAATTTCGATATGGAAGACGGAGGCAAATTTTTCAAAATCAGAAAAGATTTGATGGAAGAGGGCGAGATGTTTGAATTTCCGAGCCCACCCGAAAAAGAGTCGGGTCAGTTTGATTCGTGGGTGAAAAAAGGAGACTTGAAAGCTGCATTTTTCGGTCACGACCACGTCAACTCGTTTTTATATACGAAAGACGGCATCAAACTTTATCAGACTATTTCCGCCGGATATCACTCATACGGCAACGACAAGCACGGCGGCAGGCTGATTACAATCAATGAAGATTCTTCCTTTACGACCGAAACGCTGACGGTTAAAAGAATTACCGAAGAAAAATTTCCTTGGTAAAAATAACAAATCCCCGCATCTTGCAGGGATTTATTATTTCAAAACAAACGGTATTCTCGCTCCGTTTACGGCGTGAAAACAGTGCTGTCCGAGTGAAAAAATCGGTCTGTCGTGGTCGAGCGAATCGGAATAGACATTTATGACATTCACGTTTGGAAGAACTTCTCTTATCCTTCTGACCTTTTCGTTGTCATGGCAGTTTTGACCGATTACTCTGCCCTTTTCGTCGTGAATCGTGCTTATGATTACATCAAACTCAAGCCTTGAGCCTATCTCGTTAATAAGAAAATCAGGGCTTGCCGAGCAGAGAACCGAAAAACGCCGGCGAGATTCCTTTCTTCCCCAAGGGTAGATGAATTTTTCGTATTTGTCCCAGAATTTTTCTGCCGCCTTTTCCTTAGGAATTACGGAAACGAATCTGAAAACGTAATTTTTCATATCTCTTAGAGAAATTTCTCGCAGAGCATATTTTGTCAAACCGGCGAGTCCGTACGGGATGAAAATCCATGTCTGAGGATAATGAAGAAGACAATAAGAAATAAACAGCGAACCGCTGTCCACCGGAAATATCGTTCTGTCAAAATCATATACGTCAACGTCAAAAACGTCGGTTGAGTAAATTTTTCTGTCGTTCATCTAAACTCCGTAAAAAAAATTAAATTAAATCAGATTTTGCCTCCGGCCGTCGTCCCCGATAAAAAGTATTATTCCGCCTTTATGCCGACATCAATAATAGCAAAAATTTTTGAAATTTTCAACTAACTGAATGTAGTACTTTCACAAAATATTAATAATTATTTGTGCAACATGTACAGACGATTTCCGTTAAATACGATAAAAAAAATCGAGGCTTTTTTTCAAAATAAAGAAAACCCCGATTACAAAATTATTTTGTTATAGATTATTCCTGCTTGTTGTCGATATAATAGACGGAAATAGCGTCTTTCATGGTTTTTTCATACGCTTCTTTGCCGTATTTATCGACCTCGGCTTTATTTTTCGGTCCGTGGGTCAGACATCCGGCGCCGCCAATGCATCCGCCTTCACATGCCATTCCTTCGATGAAATTGCCGTCAAGAAGGCGTTTTCTCGCTTTCAGAAGAGCTACTTTGCACGCCTCTATTCCGTCGCACGGAACGGCTTTCAAATCAAAATTATCTATTCCCTGCTCTTTAAGTCCCTCAGCGACAGCGTCAGATAAGCCGCCGGAACGCGCGAAAATTCTTCCGAAATAAGACGCGTTGTCGAGTACATCCTCGTCTAAAGAAGTGATGTCTATATTTTTTGAATCGAACAGCGCCTGCAGTTCCTCGAATGTTATTACGCAGTCGATGTATTTATGAACCTCGCTTTTTCTGAACTCCATTTTTTTCGCGGTGCAAGGTCCTATGAAAACAATCTTGCAGTCCGGATCAGACCTTTTCATCTCTTTCGCTATTGTGGCCATAGGCGAAAGGTTGGATGAGATATAAGGCGCAAGATCGGGAAAATTCTTTTTTATAAAATCCACAAACGCGGGACAGCACGAGCTTGTCAGGAAACCTTTTTCGGACAATTCTTTTGATTCTTTGTAAGCCACCATATCAGCTCCGAGCGCAGCCTCGACAGTTGAGAAAAATCCGAGTTCCCTTATTCCGGCTACAACCTGACCGAGCTTGGCGTATTTAAACTGAGATGCGATAGACGGAGCTACGACAGCGAAAACTTTGTATTTTTGATTGTTCTGCGATTTTTTTATCATGTCGATGACGTTGAGTATATACGATTTGTCCATTATCGCTCCGAAAGGACACATATATACACAGCTTCCGCATGATATGCACTTTGAATTGTCTATGTGCGCGGTGAAATCCTCGTTCATAGATATAGCCTTGACTTTGCATGAGCGTATGCAAGGTCTTTCGTTGTGCCTTATAGCGAAATACGGGCAGGCTCTCGCGCACGCACCGCATTCAACGCATTTATTTTTGTCTATATGCGCTCTCTGAAGATGGTCGAGAGAAATAGCTCCCTTGGGACAGACGTCCTGACATCTGTGAGCAAGACATCCTCTGCAGCTCTCCGTCACCTCGTATCCTCCGGCAGGACATTCATCGCAAGCTATTTCAATTACCTGAATTGCGTTGCTGTTGTCAGGGTCTCCGCCCATGGCGAGTTTAACTCTCTCTTCGAGAATAGCGCGCTCTTTGTATACGCAGCAGCGCATTGTCGGCACTTTGCCGGGAACTATGGTCTTAGGTATATCAAGCACATGCTCAAGAAGTTTATCTTCCCACGCGAGGGACGCGACTTCTTTAAGCACCTTGTATTTCAACACCTGAACTTTTGTATCAAAAATTCTCTTATCAGTCATTTCTTTCCTCCGTATACCCCAAAATTAAATAAGTAAAATCAGAAATAGCTTACCTTTACTTTCTTTCCCATCTGCTTTAAGCAGGAAGTGAGTTTGTCTACAAGCTGCATTTTTATGCTGAAATTAATCGGAAGATCCGGATTTTGATGAGCGGGGTTTATTGCTCTTCCGACAAAAAAATTAATATCGGTCGCCTCTTCAAAAAGAAGCCTGCATATCAAAGACGCTCCGTCCCTCGATACCGACCACTTATCGTAAAGCTCATTGTCTGTAATATAATCCTGAGCGTATTGAAGAACTTTATTTACGGTGATTACGCCTTCAGTCACGAGGTCTACTCCGTCAAGTTCCGCAATCGGAGGGACGTCTTTATCGACAAATTCAAGAGACGGTTTTATTTTCTTTCCCAAATATTTCGCCGCTATCGACGACGTGGTGCCGCCGCAGATGACGTGTTTGCCTTCCTTAGAGAAAAACAAAGACATCATTCTGTCGCAGTCATCCGGGTCGGCAGGCGGTCCGAAAAGAAGATTTACCTGTCTGCGCTTTCTTATTTTCAAAGTGAGAGCAGTCGCATCGTCTTTAGGTTCGCCTCCGTAAAGTCCGTAGACCTCGTCAACAAGAATAGTAGACAGATTTTTAGACGTGTAGTCGCCGTAATAAAGCGGCTCCATAAAATCGATGATATTTTCTCTTTTCCAGCCGAAATTATAGCTGTTGCCTATTCCGGCGTGGGGACAGCCGTCAGACATGGCTATAAAGATATCATTTTCTTTCAGGATTATTCGCGTCCTGAGTATCTTCTTGCCCCCTATTGTCATTTCTTCGGTCGGATAATCAAAATTTTTCCCGTCCCTGAGCATGATGACAAGAGGATTGTCGTATTGAATAAGCTCCAGTTCCCTGCTGTTCGTAAGATTCAATATAGTGAAAGTGGAATAGGCTACGCCTCTCTCGGGGCTTACCGGCAGAGTTGACGCGACAGTATTGACGCACTGTTCTATGCTCATTCCGCTCGACACCATTGTGGAAATTATTTTTGCCGTCAAAGTTGACAAAATACTCGCCTGAACGCCGGAACCGAGACCGTCGGCAAGAACGGCTACGGCAGAATTTCCGTCGTCTGATTCGACTATCTCCACATGATCGCCGCAAAGCTCCTCGCCCGCGTGATTTATGCTTTTAAAGCCTATTTCAGCACAGAGATCATTCATCTGACACGGACTCCTTAAGTTTAGAGAGAGCTACTTTCGTCTCAGCCGTTGTTTCACCGAGAAGAAGTGCTATCTCCTGCGCTATTCTCATCTGCTTTTCCACTACCTTATCGGCCGTTTCCACAGTCTGTTTGGTTATGTCGTCTTTTCGCTGCGTCTCCTTGGCTTCCTGAGTCACATCGCGCATTATACATATTAAGACATGGTATTCTCTGTCGTATACAATCGTTTCCTCGACGTATTTATCGTATTCGGCAAGGTATTTTTTGAGCGAATGAATCTGCCTGCCGGTATCTCTCACTTTGATGAAATCCTCCGGGTCAAGTATTCTTACGACCTGTTCGCCCAGAACGTCCGAATCCCTTCTGAGGTTCATCATGGTCAGGGCGGATTTATTAATCTGCTGAACCTCAAGTTCTTCGTTTACAACGATAATACCGTTGGGAGTATTTGAAATAATATTGTCCGAGAAATTTTCCGCTTTCTCTTTTAGGAACGGCAGACACATCGAAATATCCGCCTTTCCCTGAATAATGGCGACAGCTTTGAGCCTGCACGTCTCATAGCCGCATGAACCGCAGTTCAATTCGTCCTCAGGCTTATACTTGCCCATTTTTCTCAAAGTAGCTTCAATCTCTGTCTCAGTCGGTATTCTCGCCGTCTGCTCGATTATCTGCATATTCTTTGCGAGCTGTTCCGGTCTGTATTTTTTCGTAACATAATCGTATCTGCCCGCGTATCTTCTGACAGCGGCGAATCCTCTGACAGGCGCGTTGTGAAATTTTTCCATAACGGGACCGTTTACGCAGCTGCCGGGACATGCAGACATTTCGATAAAACATTTGGATATATTTTCCGCTTCTATATCGTTAAGCGCCCTTATGCAGTTTTCGGTGCCGTCGACTATTACATAAGAATACTCGTCGTTCAAATCCATTGAACCGATAATTCCGCCCGACGTAGGAAACATTCTCGTCCTTGAATGTTCGTCGGAGTCCATATCGGGTTCAAGATTGATTTTTTCGTCGGCAAGCCACCTTGAAAGTTCCTCAAATGTCAAAGCTGCGTCGTCATACGAACTGTAGGAATTAACCTCGTCCTTTTTTGCGACGCATGGTCCTATGAATACGACTTTCGCGTCAGGATGTCTCTTTTTAATGTCGAGAGCGTGAGCCTGCATAGGAGAAAGAACGTCGGCAAGGTACTGAAGTTCATTCGGATAATGCTTCTGTATAAGAAGATTTACGCTGTGGCAGCATGAGGAAATTAAAATTTCGGGCTTATCCTCGTTCAGTATCCTCTCGTATTCTTTTTTTACAATGCAGGCGCCGACAGCCGTCTCCTCCGCGTCGGCGAAACCGAGTTTTTTCAGAGCTTTTCTCATTCCGCCGATACCTATTCCCTCGTAGTTCGCGGCGAAACTCGGCGCAAAAGACGCGTAAACAGGCGCTCCGGAATTAATAAGCACCTTTACTTTTTCGGTCTCGTCTACTATCTCTTTCGCGTTTTGAGGACAGACAACGAAACACTCTCCGCACAAAATACATTCGTTTGAGACAATATGAGCCTGATTGCCCGAAAATCTGATTGACTTGACCGGACAATGACGGATGCATTTGTAGCAGTTTTTGCAATTTGACTTTTTAAGTCTCAGTACCTCTGCCATAATCAGACCTTCGCGAGCACGTTATTTTTGAAAAAATCATCTACCGTTTCGGGTGATACCGAATAAAGCTTGCCGTCAACCGTCACGCAGACGCCGTCCTTGCAGTGCCCCATGCAGAACGCTCCGGACAGTTCAACCTTGTCCGAGAGTCCGTTTTCGTTTACAAGCTCTTTCATTCTGTCCACTACTTCCCTTGAGCCTTTGATATGGCACGAACTTCCAATGCAAATAGTAACATTCATTTTTTTCACCTATAATAAAAATTTATTTATTTTCTCAATCATATTGAAAAATGTCTATCATCTTTAATAGCTTTTCTTTCCTCTCGCCCGTCTCTCTTGAACTGACGGCGGCTGCGACTACCGATATCCATCTGATGAACTGATTTTCATCGGTTCCGTTTTTCTCAAAATAAATCTTTTTGTATTTTTCCGCCGTTTCGTCTCTTGACTGAAGTTTAAAAGAAATATAGGTTTTCGCGGCGTCGGAATCGGGATTTCCCTTGCACGCATGAGACCAGTCGAGAATATATGGCGGATTGCCGTCCTTTAAAATGACATTCTCGGGGATAAAATCGCCATGGCAGATCTGGCTTTCCCTCGGAAGCTTGTCGAGTCTGGCGTGAAGCTCATACCTCGTGACGGCGTCGAGATCGGCTGAGGCTATATCCGTATTGAGCCTGTCCCTGACGGAAGGAAGCTTAAGCGCTGTCTTTGAATGAATCTCGCTTTGAATATCCACGAACATTTTAAGATATTCGTCTTCCTTTTCAGGCTCGGAATCTATTATCTCCCTTAAATCCCTGCCCGCGATATAGTCATATGTGACAGCCCATCCGTCGTCTACTTTTCTCACTTCTTTTACGGACGGAATATGAAGACCCGTCTCTTCTATCATCGCCATGTTCATGGCGGCGTTCAGCACTTCGCTTTTTTTTGCGTTAGGTCCGAACGATTTGATAATTGTTCCGGAATCAAGATAGATTGTTTTTCCTTGACCCTCGGATATAACGACCGTATCTGACATTGATTTTCTCCCTTTTATTTATTCTCTGTTATTTTACCATCTTGTTTTCACATAATCAATATAAAATAAAGAACTTTGTGAATTTTTTAACGGATTTATTTTTGTGATAGACATTCAGTATAAAAAATAACAATTATTAACAAATTATTCTTATTTATACAATTATATCGCAACATTATCGCAATAGGTTTAATATATAATATTAATGAAATATTTTATTAGTATGTTCAATTTGACAAAATTTGCGATTATATTCATTTGTCAAATTGACCGAAGTCAAAAATGAACGGAGGCTTCAATTTTATGTTCAAAAATACCTTTAGAAGACCGTTGTCGGTTTTGTTGTCGCTGATGATGCTGATTTCATCGGTGGCAATATGTTTTACAGGTCTTAACCTGACAGCAAGCGCGTCCGATACGTGGGACGGTTTAAGCAAATCGTCCGGCCTCACATCAAGCGGAAACACGTATTACATCAAAAGCGCAAACGATTTTGCCTATTTTCTAAGCTCAATCGCGAATGGCACAGATTATTCAAGCAAAACGGTTGTTTTGAATACGGACATTGACTTCAATAACAAAGACACCACATCAAGCCTTTGGCCTAACAACAAGAAGGAAAAGGCGTTCAGCGGCACGTTTGACGGCGGAAACCACAATGTTACAAATCTTGCCATAAACCAGATTGATGTCAAATACGATAGTACACACAGATTGGGACTTTTCAGATATGTCAAAAACGGAACGGTAAAAAATCTGAATCTTTCAGGTTCTGTAAAAACAAATAAGTATTCTTGGAAAAAGATTTTTTCGAATAAACCCGCTGGAACAGCAATCTGCATAGGTCTTACAGAGGGCACGTGTACTATTGAAAATATTCATGTGACGAACTCAGAAGTACAGGGATACAACCGTGTAGGCGGAGTCATCGGCGAACATTCGAGCGACAACCCTGCTGACCTGACAA
>OMUY01000013.1 GCA_900314355.1 uncultured Eubacteriales bacterium
CAGTTCCACATCGTACCCAAGCGCCTCCATGATGGAAACGAAGGTCTTGTTCACGACCTTATCACCGCCATTGATCACACGGCTGACATAGGATGCTGAAGTGCCGACTTCCTCGGCCACCTTTGCCTGTGTTGTATTACCCTCGATGCACTTCACCTTGACATCAAGTTCTATATTATTTCTCAGCATGATATTCCTCCGAAGTACGGTTCATAAGTTTCACGAATCGTTAAATTTATTTTAACACAGAATTATAAACATTTCTACCCCTGCCACGAAAAAAGCACCCCGCCGAAACGAGGTGCATGCATATGTGCCTGTTCTGTTATGCGTCTACATCTATCTTAAGACCGGATTTAAACTCCACGGTAAGTTTCTCATCGTAAACCGTAATCTTCTCGATCAGCCTTCTGACCAGTGCTTCAGAGTATTCGGTGATCGCCTGTGTCTGTTCATCGAGAAATGAAATCATGTCATTGACCTGATCGATCGCGCCTTGCCTTGCTGCTGCATCCGCAAGGATCGCCTGTCGTTCCTCCCGGAGGGTAATGATGGCATCTCCAATCTCATCGATTTTCGTCTGGTCATTTCCGGCATTCAGAAGTTCCATCTGTTTGACCTTGATTTCTTTGTCAACCTCGGCAAGCTGCCCCTCTGTATCCCCGGTAAGTTCCAGCTGAATGTTCTGCTTGAGAACAGGGAGGACGCTGTCTTTTTTCGACCAGGCATCGTTTATTGCCGTGACCACCGCCGCCTGCAGGTCTTCCTCACGAATGGTTCTCGCCGGACATTCAATTCCGCTCTTTTTCTTTTCCACCCGGCTGACGCAGCGCCAGACCGTTGACTTGCAGCCCCGGTTGTTCCATTTTATTCTGCGGTAGATGTCTCCGCAGTGGGTGCAGACAACCAGACTCGACAGAGCGTATTTTGCACTGTAGATCCTGCGTCTGCCGTCAGTATTGATATTCGCCCTTCTTACGATCTCCGCCTGGACTCGCAGGAAAATATCCCGGTCAATGATTGCCTCATGGCTGCCTTCCACGTAGTACTTGGGTGCAATACCGTTATTGGCAACACGCTTCTTTTCGAGGGTGTTGACCGTGTAAGTCTTCTGCAGGAGTGCATCCCCGATGTATTTCTCATTGGTGAGGATCTGTTTGATATTGCTTTCCCACCATTTCCCGTTCCCGGCACCGTTCAAAATGCCATCGTTCTCAAGCCCGGCCTTTATTTGAAGAAAACTTCTGCCGTCCAGGTATTCGGCGTAAATTCTCCTTACGATCTCCGCCTCCTCCGGGACAATGATCAGTTTTCCCTCCTTGTCCTTGGTGTAGCCGAGAAACCGTTTATGGTTTATCTGAACCTTGCCCTGCTGATTTCTGAACTGAAGACCGAGCCTGACGTTCGCAGACAGTGACTCGGATTCCTGCTGCGCCAGTGCTGCCATGATGGTCATAAGGACCTCGCCCTTGGCATCCAGGGTGTTGATATTTTCCTTCTCAAAGAAAACGGCAATATTCAGCCCCTTCAGTTCCCGAGTATATTTCAGGCAATCCACGGTGTTTCGGGAGAAGCGGCTAATCGACTTGGTGAGTATCAGGTCGATCTTTCCGTCCCTGGCATCCTGTATCATGCGATTAAATGCCTCGCGCTTGGCTGTGTTGGTTGCACTGATCCCATCGTCAGCGTACACTTCGACCAGTTCCCATTCCGGCTTGGAGAGGATATAGGAAGTGTAATGCTCCACCTGTACCTCGTAGCTTGATTCCTGCTCTTCGAACTCAGTGGAAACACGGCAGTAGGCCGCCACTCTTGTTTTCTGCGCTTTCTCGGTTTTCTTCTGTGTCCCGACCGTACGTCTTGCCGGGATAACCGTAATGTTCTGTGCAAGTGCCATTAACTGCTCACCTCATTTCTGACCAGCCCGTAGGCGAATTCCACCTGTTTGACCGGATCATCGTATTTCCTCGGAATCTCCGGCATGGAGAAAGAATCGTAGTACTTCGCCTGTGGCAATGGCTTCGTTTGTCTACAGTCTCTGCCGAGCGCTACTTCACGGCGTTTACGTTCCTCCTCTGCGGCATCAAAGGTCTCTTTATCGATGATCGTCGGGTAGCTATCGCTGCCGAGGTACTTCTTGTTCTGCAGGATATTTTTTACACCACTGTGCTTAAGCGGCAGACCAGCAGCCTTCGCAGCCGCTTTATAGGAACCGCCAATTAAATACACAGCGTACATGAGTTTTATCAGTTCTGCTTCTTCCTCGTTTATGACGATTTTTCCTTCGACCACGTCATATCCGAATGGTGTGTGCTTCATTCTAATCCATCCTTTCCCGGAAGACGGGTCCGCATTTCATAGCAAACCCCACTTCTGTTTTACTGTACAGCACGATGTGGTCAACAAAGGCAGAAAACAGTTCATCGTCAAATTCTGTAATGTACTGTTCCTGTGCTGTGTACCGCATCAGGTCTGCAAGATTCTCTCTGCGTTTTTTATCTGCATCCGATGACTGCAGCTTTTTCTCTGCCAGGAGCTGCTCCTCCTTCTTCAGAAGAAGGTCGTTCTCCTCCTGATAAACAGCCGGGTCCAGAAGCCCTTTACTAAAGAACTGATGAATCTGCTGTCTGCGCTGCATGTTCTGTTCGAGAAGCATATCGATATTGTCAAGCCTTTCGAGCCGCGCCTTGGTGTGTCCCTGTCTCAGCATGACGGAATACGGTATCAGTATCTTGTCTCTTGCATATGTCAGCTTGTTCATCATAGTGACAAATGCGCCTCTCACAGGCTCCTCCGGTACTGAGGTCAATCCGCACACCGTTTTATCCTTGATATGGGTCTGACAGGAGAATCCGAAATAGTTGTACAGTTTTGTTCTCTTGCACTTGCCGCCGCACTGTCCGCAGACGATCTTGCCGGAGTACACATACCTTTTCTTGTATTTTTCCCGATCATCCCGGTTTCCTTTTTCACTGGCGTTCAGATCCAGAATCGCATTTGCAGCTTCATGCTGCTCCCGGCTGATAATCGCCTCGTGGTGATCCTTGAAATAATACTGTGTTCTTTCGCCGTTATTTTCATGCCGGATGAAGCGGTCATCCGTGTAGGTCTTCTGACAGAGAACATCGCCCTTGTACTTCTCATTTCGAATCATCTGGGCAATGACTCCGCTTGTCCATTTGCTGCCTCTTTTCGTCTGAACCCCCGCTTCGTTCAGTTCTTTCGCAATTGCACTTGAGGACTTTCCTGCAAGAAGTTCATCGAAAACAAATCGGACAATATCAGCCTGCTCTTTATTGATGACCATCTTGCCGTCAATGTTGTCATAGCCGTAAGGCGGATATGAAATCTTGAAGGTTCCGTTCTGGAATCTTTTCTGCATACTCCACTTGGTGTTCTCTGCTATGGAGTGGGATTCGCTCTCTGCCAGGCTTGAAAGAATGGAGAGCAGAAGCTCGCCCTCCATCTTGCCCGTGTCGATATTTTCTTTCTCGAAAAAGATGTAGATGCCCTTCTCACAGAGTTTTCTGACCGTTTCAATGCTGTCTACCGTGTTGCGGGAAAAGCGGCTGATGGACTTCACGATAATGTAGTCAATCAGCCCTCGGTCGCAATCATCCAGCATGCGGAGCAGACCGTCACGCTTGGCCATTGAAGTGCCGCTCACACCTTCGTCATAATACAGTCCGGCATATTCCCAGTCCGGTCTTGCCTTGATGTAACGCTCATAATGGTTCTTCTGCGTTTCCAGGCTGACCAGCTGTTCATTGGAATCAGTGGATACCCTGGCGTAGGCTGCAACGCGCAGTTTCCGTTTGCTGTTGTCCTTCGCTGCCTCGATCTTTGTTATCCTTGCCATTGTCTCGCCTCCTTTCACTTGGGGTAGTATATACATCACTCTAAAGCCCCTAAATAGCAAGCTATTTGTCGATAATTTTCGATAAGAACGGAGAGAAAGATCGGCGGTTTCTCGCCATAATTCTGGTGAATTCGTCAACCGTTATAAACCCCTCATCGAGCAGTTTCCGGGTCAGCTGTTCTGCCAGCAGATAGTCATATTCGTTCTGCATTTCCTCATTGGTCGGCTTCGGTACATCCGCCGGATTCACTTTGCCGTCTATCGTCTGTATTACCTGCATAGAAAACACCTCCTACCAGGTAGCCCCGGCGGGAGGTGAAATCTGACGGTTTGAGAGAATTTATCAATCTTTTCTGTAGAAGTCACAGACATATCCATCTGCCCGGAGGATCAGCCCGTTCGCCCAAGGAGGGACACGCGCCATCTGCTCACACAGGACGTCAAGGCTCATCTTCGGGTTAGCCTCGATGATCAGTTCGTCATGCACATGGGCAACGATGCTGCAGCACCGGAGCGTCTTCATGGCATACATCAGAATATCTCTCGATGTGGCCTGCACAATGTTCTCCACGAACTTGGGACCATAGCTTTCGATCCGTTCCCATTTCTTTGTGCCGCCGACACCTTCATAGGTAACGGACGCGCCGCCGAAACGGTTCTCTCCGATACGTGGTTTTACATAGGCAAGTGTGCGGCCGGAAGGGAGGAGGATGAAGAGCATCCCGCTCTGATAATAGAACTTCACACCTTTTACCATCTGCGGCTGTTTCTCTTTTATAACTTTCTTTACAGCCGTATCCACATCCCACCAGAAGCGGACGATATGAGGATTGGACTGCCTCCATGCATTTACAAGCGGCTGCAGTTCCTCCTCGGCAAGACCCATCTCAAGAGCGCCCATTGCTTTGAGCGCCCCGACTGATCCGCCGTACCCGAGAGCCAGTTCTGCGATTTTTCCTTTCTGCCGGAGATGCCCATTCACGCCATGCTTCTCAACAGGCACCTTAAACATCTGACTTGCGGATGCACAGTAGATATCGCCGCCGTCCTTAAAGACCTGTGTCCGCCAGTCCTCTCCGGCAAACCAGGCGATAACCCTTGCCTCGATAGCTGAGAAGTCCGCTACATAGAACTTCTGCCCGTCAGCCGGGATGAACGCCGTCCGTATCAGCTGTGAAAGCGTATCGGGGATATCCTCATAAAGCATATCCAGAGCGTCCATGTCACCGCTTCGGACAAGACTCCGTGCCTGCTCCAGATCCGGCACATGATTTTGCGGAAGATTCTGCAACTGGACAAGCCTTCCGGCAAACCGACCTGTCCGGTTGGCACCGTAGAACTGGAACATTCCTCTGCACCTGTTATCCAGGCAGGCAGCATTCTGCATCGCCTGATATTTTTTCACTGATGATTTGGCAAGCTGCTGCCGGAGAGACAGTGCCTCCGATACCTCGCCATCCGTTTCTTCGATCAGGGCAGCCACAGTTTTTTTGCCGAGCGTATCTGTTTCCAGACCGTTATCCGAAAGCCAGGACTTCATCTGCACCACGCTGTTCGGATTATCAAGCTCGGTGATATCCTTCATGGCTGCCGTGAGCCTTTTCCGGGACAGTTCATCTATGGCGATTGCCTGCTCCACAAACGGCATATCCACACGGATGCCCCTGTCGTTGATCTCCTGGTCGATGTGGTATTCATCCCATATCTCATCCGGCACAGGAAACTTTGACAGCTTCTGCTGTATCTGCATTTCCGTCTCCACGTCACGGATGTTATACGACTTGTACCTCTGCCATTTTTCTGTATCATGCTCCGGCAGATTCCTTGTACGTCCGCCGTTAGACTTGGTCGGATTGCACGGCACAGAGAAATACCGGATTAGGTCTTTTCCTTCAGTCAGCTTCTGCTTTTCAAGCCCCAGCACCGCACCGACCCCTTCCAGGGATAGAGGAAGACCCATATACGCAGACCAGACCATCGAACACCGCCAGGACGCAGGATTCAGAAACCTCGCGCATCCCCTTGAGAGCGGATGGTTGTCATGGAACGGATCAAGGCTGATACCCATATCCGCGAGATACCTGGACAAGCAGACACGCTCAAACTGCGCATTGAACGCCCATTTGGTCACATTATCGTCTGTCAGGGCATCCAGGATAACTTCCGGGATTTTCTCGCCACAGGCAAGGTCAATGGTCTGCACCTCACCGCCATCAATACTGTACCCGAACAGCAGAATCTCAAAATCAGGGCTTTCCGCGTATTTATACACACCGCATTTCGGAAGGCTGACGGAGGAATATGTCTCGATATCAATTTCAATGTTATTCATAAAGCCTCCTTATAAAACCAGGCGGCAAGGTTGCCCCCCGCCGCCCGGACACTGTTACTCTTCGGACTTGCTTTCTGCTTCTTCCTGCTGTCTGCGTTTCTTTTCCTTATGGTCATCGATCTTGAAACGGATGATGGTAATGATACCGCTGATGTAAAGACCGATCACTGCGCCGAAGCAGATGGCAAGTTCCATTTCCTGAAAATGTGTCATAGGTCACGCCCTCCTTATGCCAGGAAATCATCGTCATCGAGGGTAGCGAAATCGTCCGCAGCGTTCGTTCTGCCGCCGAGAGGCTCCCCGTCACGCACCTTCTGGATGTTGCCAAGACCGCAGGCGATACCTTTATTGCCGTTGGAGTTGAAGGCATAGAAGTTCAGAGACACTCTCGCATAGCAGCCGGAGTAGACTTCGCTCCTGTCGAGGATCGGCTTGACCGCTCTGTCAACGATCTGGGGAGCGGTATTGGAGTTTGCGTTGATGAAGTAATGCCCCTTATAGGCTTCATCGTCACGCTCCACATCACCGTCACGCAGAGGCAGCTTGATCGCAGCCTTGTTAGGCTTCTTACCGCCGAATTTGGCGATACCCTCCTCGATAGCCGCATCGATTGCCGCATTGATGGCGTTTACTGTTGCAGTATCATCCTTCGGGATGAGAACAGATACGGAATATTTCTCCGCTCCGCCGTTGATGGATACAGGCTCCCAACCGTGGAAGTAAGAGAGTCTCGTGTTAATACCAGTGATAACCTTTGTCTTATTATTCGTGTTTGCCATTTTTACATATCCTCCTTAATTTCATTAAATTCGTTCATGGCGTTTGTTACGTTCATTGCCGGACGCTTATCCGATTTCGGAACCAGTGTCGGCTTGCCCGGCGGTTTATAGATGAGGCCGCCGAGAACCTCCTCAAACTTTGTCTTGCCCATCAGCTTCTGCATTTCTGTCAGCGTAATGAGAGACTTCCTGTAGATGTCCTTGTATCCGGCTTCGATAGCTGCCTCCGCAACTTTCTCCTCGTCCCGGTACTTACGGACTGAGCGCCCTTCGACCACTTTGAATCCGTCCCACTCTTTGCCGTGGTTTACGGCAGCGTCAGTGGCATAAGCTGTGATTTCATTCGCCCATTTGGTAAGGTCCGGAAGGATGGCAAGGATCTCCTCGATCTCCGCATCGGTGAGAAGTGGCGGGAGCCGGAACTCCGACTGTGCCAGTTTCAGCTTTTCTTCAGCCCTGGCACGGCACCTGACAGCTGCACGGCAGAAGGTACACCATTCTCCGGGGAGATAATCGCCCTCGCCGTTATACGCCATCTGCGCTCTCGGCTTCAGCACGTTCTCCGCCCAGCTTTTCAGTTCCTCTGCCGGAATCGTCCAGGTGCTGACGTGTTCCCGTCTTGGCTGGAAGATCGTCATGGATACCTCTTTGATGTCATACAGGGCATCGTAAAGTTCCAATGCACCCAGCGCATACAGTTTCATCTGCGGATTATCTTCAGCTTCGACCAGGATACCCATGCCGTACTTGAAGTCCACGATGTGCAGCCTGTCGTCCGAGATGATGATGCAGTCCCCGGTACCGAATCCCTCCGGCACATAGCAGGAGAAATCCAGATGCTGTTCAATCAGCACGATCGGGTCTTTGCAGTGCTGCCTCGCTGCCTCATACTGCTCCATAACGAAGTCCACATAGGCGTCAGAGCATTCCTCCATCTCATCTGAGTCGTAATCCGAGACAGGGCGTTTGCTGCGCATCCTGAGAGCCTTCTTCAGCTTGTGTTCGCACAAGGCATGAGCCGCTGTGCCTTCCTTCGCTGCTTCGGACTCGGTTCCCTCGAACTCCTCCTCAAGCCGTGCAGATGGTGTACAGTTGAGCCACCTGGCGGATGCGGAAGGAGGAAGGATGGAATGTTTTCTCATCACAGCACCTCCGCATCGGCAAGCACTGCCGCATAATCCTTCGGGTCAATGCCGCTCAAACGGTCTGCACCATACTTCTGAATGATGGCTCTGACCTCGGCGGTCTTGCCGCTGCGGCTCTTCTCGGCGAGAACGCCCCTGACCTTTTCCAGCGGGATCTGCTCCGGCTTTTTCTCCGGCAACGCTTTTGGTGTATCCGTCTCCTTTGGCAAACTGTCAATCACAAGGCTGCATACCGCCTGGATGCTGTCTGCCAGGGAGCGGATGTCCTCCACCACCTTGAGAAGCTTCTGTGCCGCTTCAAGCACTAACGTGGTCTTGTCCATTACCGTCTCCTCCTTCCTTTGTCTCGCAGATGGCGATCTCACCGACACTGTCTCCCGGTATCAGGACGGTCACTCTGCGTTTGTCCCCGAGGAGAAACTTCAGCAGCCTGTCTCTGACCGTGAGATTTCTGCAGGTCACGATCCCGCCCGTCTGCGGTTTCTTTGAAACACTGATCTTTAATTTGTGTTTCATGGCTTTCGCTCCTTTCCGAGAGCTTTATTTCCTGCCCTCTATCTGGTAGCCTCGGGGAAGGTGTGAATCTGACGGTTTTGAAAAAAGAAAATAAAAAAAGCCTGTAGGCTCTCCAAAGAGATACCCGCAGGCATGTAATACTGTTTATTCAGTTATAACAAGCTCATGTATAGATATGACTTTCCGTCCAAATCCGTATTATCGAGTTTTAATTTTACCGTAACTTGGCTCAGTTCTACTCCTGATAATAGCCTTACTTTTGGCAAGTAAAACGTCAGCACCTGATTACCTTCAATATGTCTGTCGTAATCAAATTGGCATTGTTCAACATTAAGCTGTTCAAACGAGAGTCCTTTTGCAATTTCAAGAAGGTCTTCATCGCTCAGACTATACTCTTCTGCAAGATTAGTAGTGTCATCTGGAATATACAATCTCTCCACTTTATTGCAGTCTTGAATCTTATCAAGAAGGCTTGGAACATCATCTTCACTAATCCAGCGATTCTTTAATTCATATTGAGCAAGATACTGTTTCTGTCTGTCACTTAACTGCTGATACAATTCTTTGCTAAACAAAGCGATTCTATGCAAAAGGAATAGATTCTCAATTCTTATCAGTTCATTCTGTGTAATGCAACTGAAAAAGCTCTCACCCTCTGCCAAATTGCAATGGTCCATTTCCTCCTGGTCGTACCACCAAGGTTTGTCCGGATGCGTTGCACGAGGCTTGATTTCTCCACCTGGAAATTGATCTTCAATCTTACCGCAGTAGACTAAAAGCTTTATTTTTCCTATCGGGTCATTTTCCTTCTTCACTGCCAGACTCCTTTAATCCCGCAAGGATCATTCCCTCTGAAGTATACCCATCCGGCATCATACGCTTTGCATGTTCCTGTAAAAGAATCTCGTGATAGGCATTCCCAAATAGTCCCAAATCAATCTCGCCCTTAAGAAAACTGCTCGCCGCCTTAAGTGTGTGCTTGATTCCGGTAAGTTCTCCACGGTAGTATTCAAGATTCATATAGTTATGCTGGCATTCGTGGTAGAGGCTGCCGTCATCCCATTGAAAATAACCAAAGCCCGTCATATCTGTGTTATCTGCACTTTTTAATCTGCGTTCGTAGGCTTTCTTATCTTTCACCGGGTCCGTATTGATTTCAGTTACCACGAAGGGGCCGCAATTGAGTCCATCGCTTTCAGGATACCTCGGGTCAAGCACAATATCACCCTTCTGGAATGGTGTCGGGAAATAAAACCACAGTCCGTCAAAACTATACCAACAGAGATCTGTTTCATGATCATTAAGTCCGTTGGCTGTGATGTTGATAATATCTCCGTTGTTTCTGATAAGCATACACATATCGAGATTGCGATCATTTATCTTCAGCTTTTCTACTTTAATCTCAACGACATCCATTCCTTCGTTTTCGCTGTAAGCATCCTTCATGCACTCATCAAAAGAAGAAAATATGCCCTCTGGAGTAGCGAAATGTCTGTCATCTTTGTAAAGACTGGAATATCGATACACCCACCCTTCCTGATATTTCCGAAAGTCAGATACGAGCCTTTTTTGAAGATCAATATACTCTGCGAGAAAACTGTGGAGGCTTGGAATTTCAATACAGTTTATTCTTTCTGCCACGCTGCAATCCGGCATTGTGTCGATTATCTCCTGCCATGCCGTGAATTTTTCTTCTAAGGTCATACTGCGATTCTGGTAGATAAGCCACGCGGCTTCAAGCGAATTAAAGACATACCCTGTCTCAATCAGATAATCTCGGATATCTTTGGAATTAATGAAGTTTGCTATGTTCATTCTGGTTCTCCTCTCCGCAGTAAGCTTTTTATATCCGCATCATACTCGCCGCATAAGGCTGTCCTGGCACATCCAAGTTTGCCCTCTCTGACAAGGAACCGATATACATTTGCAAATGTATCTTCACCGATTTTCCTCTGCAGTTTCATAGACAATAGTTTAAGAATTTTATCTTCGGCAGATTCACTCGGCTCATAGTATTCCATATCAAGGATTTCTCTTGCGCCCATAATCCCGAATCCATCAAAATCGATATAATAGGCACCCTTATACAGAGAATAATTTCTTGATTTCGGTGTGATAACCGCATATCCGTATGCCATCATATCGGATGAATCGACATGGTGCTTTTTTCCTTCAAGCTGTCGGTCTGCCCGTGATATTCGTCTATCATCTGCCGGAACACCGCGTTCAAGCATTGTTCTTGAATCCCAATAGTCAAAAGTATCAAGAACCATTTTTTCTTCGCCGGATTTTACAATATCTCCATGTCTGAACGGTGTCGGAATAATGAAATACAGCCCCATGAGTTCAGCTTCAATATCCAGATCTTTATCGTTCATTCCTTCAGAAAAAGAGACATCTATAATATCAAGGTTCTCGTCACATTCAAGATAGATATGCGGCTTGGAATCCGGAGAGTTCAGTTCCGCTCTGGATATCCTGTAAAAATCAGCCCCGCCATCATCCTCCATAAGGATCGACTTGATGTACTTCACGCAAGCCTCATAGGTTGTAAAATAACATTCCTGCCCATTTCTCCATCCGTCATCATCAGAGTTGTAACGGAAGCTCTTATGATGCCATTTGCTGACATAGTAGATGTATTTACCCTGGGTATTTTCCTTGAATCTCTCGATCTGTCTGAGTTGAAGATCCATATACTCTTTAAGAAATGCATGATAAGAAGAAAGCTCCATATGATATAAACCTGCGGGCTGTGAGCAGTCTGGTTCTGTGTCTATGAGTTCCTCCCATGCAGCAAATTTCTCGTTTAATGTCATGTGATTGTTATGGTAGATGATTGCCGCTTTTTCCGGGAGTGTAAACTTATGTCCAATTTCTTTGATATGAGCCGTTATTGCCTTTGAAGGTATGTACTTGCATATATCCATAGTTTCACCCGTCCAATTTAAATTCTTTCATATCGTTCAGTCTAAGCAGTACCGGCTCCTCACCATAGGCAGCTCCGACATCAATATCAATCCATGTGTCTGTCTTTATGATTTTTCCTCTGAAAGTCTCCCCATAACTCATGCTCGGAGTGTGACCGAACACGGTTACGATATCTCCATAATATTTGTCCGTAAGCTCAGGCCATGCCCACAGCAGTTCCTCCGCAGTATAGTCTGAAGGGCTTCTTTCAGGGCTGAAATTTTCAAGTCCGGCATGCACCAGCAGATATCGTTTCTCGTCAACTGCGATTTCTTCATAAAGTGGACAGTTCCGTAAAAATTCAAAGATTTTTCTCTGCTGCCTGCGGGGGATATTCTTTAAGGCTGCAAGGGTAACATCTCCGCCGTTTAACATATAGTTGTTCAGAAGCTCCATGTTCTCGGCAGATGTGAGTGTATTTATATTCTCTTCCGTGACCTCATCAAGAATAAATTCACAGGAAAGCAGCATTGCTTCATGGTTGCCCAGAAGCATATGAACATTATCCTGTCCCATGATCCACAGAAGCATTTCCACTCCGCCATCTCCATTGCGGTCTATAACATCACCTAAAATATATAGTTCGTCCTCGCTGTTAAAAGCCGCTTTTTTAAGGAGCATCTTAAAGCGACTCAACGGATAACCATGCAGATCCGATATGACATACACCATGTTCTTAAATTCTCCTTATTCATCGAGATAGCAATGATAATGCTTACTATAGTCCCTCTTGACCAGATACTCCTTAAGCCCAAAGGCACAAGCGATCTTCTCAATAGTCGCATCATCAATGTGAGGGCTGCAGTATATAATTGCTGTTCCTCTTGCACCTATAACGACACGTCCTCTCGGATAGTAATCAAAGCTCTTTCCTGTATTCAAGCAGTTCCATGCTTTCCACAGTCTTTCGTGATTATATGAATCTCCGGCTTTTGATACTGTCTCCGGAGCATCTACACTCCCGAATGGAAACATCTTGATCTCATCATCTACAATCCAAAACACGCCCTGTACTGCCATATCGCAACTTCCTATTCGACATAATCCATCCACGGTATTTGTATTACTTCTCGTCCTTTCATCTGCGCATACTGAATCGTATTAAAGGTTCCGCCTTTCTTTCCGCTTCTTTCATCGTAAACGGCGATAACAATCCCGCTATGATCAACCATATACTGGTTTCTTTCATGGTAGGCGCGAACATGGTATGGAATCGTAGTAACCACATGTACTAAATCCGCCTTTTCTTGTACTGCACATGCCTCCGGAGATAATTTATTATGCCCCTCAAACGGCAATGCAATCTCAAGTTTGATAGCCGGATCAGTTTCTTTCTTCTTCAATACAATTTCTGCAGCCCATGTATCAACTCCCAGAGCGTTACCGCAGATAAAATGAGTAACCCCATCCGAAATAGCAGTGTTAATTGCATCTTCAAGCGCAGAGAGTAGTTTCATGCACCGAGAATCTTCCTTATCATCACTCCAGGGGAATGCATTAGGCCTGTGCCCGGTAAAGCAGCATGTATTTATAATTTCTTTAGTTATGCCCATGAGATCAGGCCTCCTCTAATCCTTGTGATCAAATTATATCAAGCAATATGGAGTAAAAAGCGGACATCAAATTTATGATAGAAATGAGTAACATTTCACCGACTCTTTCAATCGTCTTCAGCAGAATCATACTTGCTTAGACCTACGAGAAGGTAAATTCCTTAATTTTACATCCATGCAGACCTTTTGATATGTTTCCGGGTAGTTAGCTTTAAACCATAGCATTTTCATTACCGCTATCGAATAGGAGACTGCGTGGCTTTTAGGGAACAGGTACTTTATTTTCTTAAGCGACTCGGTGTACCATTCCGGCACATTGTGTTCTCTTAAGATTTCATCCCACTTCTCACTGTACTGTCCTTTTCTTGTTGTCTCCATAATCGTATATGCAGTTTCCTTATCAATTCCCATCTTTAAAAGATAGATGTAGATATCATCACGGAATGCAATCACCTCGGACATGGTGGCAGTTCCATTTTCAATCAGCTCAACATTTTCACTGAATACCCCGGTTCCGTGTTCAAGGCCGTATGCTTTAACAAATTCACCCCAGTTTTGAAAATGCGTCTGGTTAATATCTTCCAGAAAATAATCCGATGAAAAATCCGGCAGCTTCAGTAATCCGGAATCAAAATTGATTTCTGACAACTCGACTCCTGTTCGCTCTGACAGCATACGCAATATTGTAGGATTATCGTGTCCGAGAATATCCA
>OMUY01000055.1 GCA_900314355.1 uncultured Eubacteriales bacterium
TATGGACAACAACCGATTTTGAACATCCCGCAACTATAAAGGAGATCATTTCATTCCTTGAAGAAAACGGCGTATCGGCAACGAGGAAAACGATTGCCGGGGATATCGAGGATCTTCGCGCCATAGGGATTGAAATAGATTGTATACGCAGCACACAGAATCGGTACTATATCGAGATCCGGCATTTTGAATTGCCCGAGGTTAAATTGCTGGTTGACGCCGTTCAATCAGCGAGGTTTATTACCACAAAAAAGAGCAGAGCGTTAATAAAAAAACTCTCAGCCTTTGTAAGCAGGTATCAAGGGGACGAATTGAAGCGGCAGCTTTACGTTGACGGCAGAACAAAAGCAAAAAACGAAAGCGTATTCTATATAGTCGATAATATCCATACGGCAATCAGAACAAAGAAAAAGATCGAGTTTCAATATCTTGAATATAACCAGAAAAAGGAAAAGATTCTTAAACATGACGGATATGTTTATTCGGTTTCGCCTTATGCGCTGCTGTGGAATGACGACTGCTATTATCTTGTCGGTTATTCCGAAAAACACCAAAAGACAATCACATTCCGAGTGGATCGTATGGTAAGGCTTGAAATAACTGCGGAGAAAGCAAGACCGAAGCCGAGAGAACTGAAAATTTCGAGCTATTTCTCACAGATATTTTCCATGTTTGAGGGAGAAGAATGCGAAATAGAGCTTTTGTGTGAAAATGATACAATGAAATATATCATAGAGCGTTTCGGCGAGGGCGTCAGTACGGAACGTGTTGACAATGATCATTTCAGAGCCGCAGCAACAGTAGCATTAAGCCGGATGTTTTACGGATGGGTATTCCAATTCGGCGGGAAGATAAAGCTGACCGCACCGGACAAGGTGGTTGACGACTACAATAGCCTGCTGGCAGAGGCGATCCGGCAGCAAAATTCATAGATCTGATTGCGAAAATGTGACGCGAAAGTTAAGAATACAAAAAATTTGCTTGAGGTGGGTAATATTTTGCCCACCTCGTTTTTGCATTGTTGACATGGCTGAAAAAAACTGTATAATGAAATTATCAAAGCAGACTGCTCTGGATAGAAAAGAGGATGGATTTATGAGGAAGAAAGACCCCGGAATCATGGAACACATAATAGAGTTCACGAAAAGCTATCAACGTGAACATGGCAAATCCCCTTCCACAACTGAGATTGCAAAAGAGGTTGGTGTCGCCAGAGGGACGGCTTATACATATCTGACTGCTATGAGAGACAGGGGACTGATTGATTACGACGGTAGAAACATTGTGACTCGTGTTTCGGAATTGATTAACCACGGTATTAACAATACCCCGATTGTCGGACGGGTTATCTGCGGCGATCCCGTTGAGGAAGAAGAAAATGTGCAGGAATACATTGACCTACCGGTCAGCATTTTCGGTTCCGGTGAGTTGTTTATCTTGCAAGCCTACGGAGATTCAATGAATCAGGCAGGAATTGAAGAAGGGGACTATGTGGTCGTAAGAAAGCAATCTACCGCAAACAACGGCGATTTGGTTGTTGCTTTGACAAATGGTGAAAACAATTTAAAGCGTATTTCTTTTGATGATGAAAACGAAAGGATTATTCTTAGTCCGGAGAGTGATAATCCGATTTATGAGCCGAAGTCATATCAATCGGTAAGAATCCAAGGGGTTGTCACTCATATCATCAAGGAAGCTCGCTGACACATGGAGGCGTAAAAAGTTGGCAAAGTATTTTCCTGTTGATTTGGTCGTCGATTATGACGAATGTAAACAGATGATACCGAAGATCATTGTATGGAACGGTCATTATCGGTATCCGATTGAGCGGATTATTCATGTTTGTCAGCCTGAAGATCTGATAACTCGCTATACAGTAAGGGTCGCAGGGAAACAACGTTGTCTGTATTATAACGGTGAGGAGTGGCGTATTTCTAAGCCGATCTGACCTCGGGAGGTGATATAAGTGGTCGAGAAAATTGACTTAAACCGAATGAATGAATTGTCAGAATTCATTGTGCTGGACTACCTGAAAAAACAAGGTGTTGCCCCGGGAGACATCATCTGTGTTGATATTGAGGGAATTGCACGAGACTATTTCAGTTTGGATGTCCTGTTTGAAAACATTGCAGAGGATGACCTTGGCAAAACCGGATTTTGTTCAAACGGTGAAAGACCACTGACGGTAATCCGGGGCGGAAAAAAACGACAGGTCGTATTTCCTGATAATACGATTGTGTTGGATAGATACTACCAACGACAGGAAAACTACGCATCCCGCAGATTTGTGCTCGGTCACGAGGTCGGGCATAAGATTTTAGGTCGTGTTGCCCCGGAACACAACAGGGGGAACTATAATACGATATTTGATAAAGAGCGGGAGTATTTTTTTGAAGATCTTTTAGAAATCTACCACATTGGTGAATCTCAGGCGAATCAAATGTCTGCTGCCTTACTAATGCCGATGTTCCTTCTGAAAGCCACATTGCGTCGGGTGATGAAAGCCGAAAAATTTTCGGTTTACGGAGATTATCAAATGTTGCCGTCCGATTCTCAAAAGCTCAAGCAAATGGCTGATGATTTGGGTGTTTCTACAAATACGTTGTTTATCCGGTTGAGGAACTGTAAATTAATCGCTCAGAAGGATATACGCGAATATGCCGAACTGATCTTGAAGCAAGGAGGAAACCCCATTGTTTGTGGCAATTAAACCGAGGTTTCAGGATAAACCGTTATCAAAAGAAGTTTCTGAAAAGATAGACAGGTCGTATAATGAAACCGTTAACATGACGTTCAGACCGATCTTTTGTCCCTACTGCGGGTGGCACGTTGTTGATGTTTTTGATGATATTATCGGCCATATTGCCATTAAGTGCAATAAGTGCAAAGCGACAATTCCCATCAACGCAGCATATTTCCACCGCTCGGAATATTTAGCCCGTCTTAAACAGGCAAATTTATTAGGGGAATTTCCCGAAGAATAGTTTTTCTACATTACAACTGAATATAACTTTGTAGCGCGTAGGCGGAGCAGATCCGGTTATCCAGACAAGACTACCCGAGCACCGTATGAAGAATAAGAACAGATTGATATTCTGTCTTATTGTCATACGGTGTTTTTTTGTGCCCGTTTATACGCTTCATACGATGCTGCAAGAGGTCCTTCCCCGGCTTAACCGCTGCGGGAAGGACTTTTTATGTTTTATGCGTGGCTGTGTTATATAGCCGAATATCCGTGATCTCCCGAATTTTGATTTCACCAAAATTTCAAAATTCAAAGGAGATTACAAATGGCAAATATGTTTTTTGTTTGGAAAGATCCAAACTGCAACGGTGTGAATCCGGAGTGGATTCAGATGACGGGAAAACAGTTTCATGAGTTTATCACAAAACCAGAAAACAGCAAAAGAACCTTTATAAAGGGCCCGATTGATCCAGAACACTTGAGTAAGGGCTTCTTTAAGATGGAGGTTACTCCGAAAGAGTATAAAAAGTGGGATGCACAAAGGAAAAAACGTGAGCGAAGCACAGACCTCCTGGATTTACGAAGGATCAGGTACAAGGAGGCATATGGCAACGGAACTTCAGACATTGATAAATGGGACTATGATGAATCTCCTGAAGATTACACGGTTGCTTTAGTCGATGAAGATGAAGAACCGAATGATCCGTATATTTCAAGCGTTATCTCTATGGAAGATATTATAGATCCAAACGAAGAGTTGACTGTTCACGATATTGTTGCAGATCCAGATGTTAATGTGGAAGAGGAGGCGTTGCGGCATATCCAGCTCAATCTGATTAAGGATATCATAGGTTCATTCTCGGAGCTTGAACAACAGATCATAAACGAGCTGTTCTTTAATAACAAAGAAGGCGTCCCGGATGCGGAAATAGCTCGAAGAATGGGTATGACAGCGCCTGCTTTGTGCAAGAAAAAAAAGAAAATTATAGAAAAAATCAGAAAAAAGGTGCAATGAATGCCAAAAAAATGTCCCAGTAACAATAGTAGAGGGGCAACAAAAACAGCCCCGGCAAATGAACCTTGAAAATTGAATATACACCTTATCACATACGTTAC
>OMUY01000035.1 GCA_900314355.1 uncultured Eubacteriales bacterium
TAGTCGGTAACGTCATTAGCAACCAGCTTATTGTTGATATAAACGTCGGCCGTAGCGATACCCGAAATATTTCCTCTGTAAGATCCATCGAGGTAACAGTTCAGATCAAGCCAGTAGTAGGATTTCTGCTGATTGTTTTTGTAATTCGGTACACCATATCCTTTAATTTCACTGTCCGAAAGGGAATATGTACGGCGTCTAACCTGATTATTACTATTCCCTTCAATAGTAGTTACTGTACCGCCGGAAACACTTTCAACGATTCCTACATGATCGCCATAACTGCTTGCAGGAGTTTTATTGCAGTATCCATCACGAATTCCATCTTCATTCTTTTCTATATCTTTTTGACTGTACCAGTCAAAGAAGATTAGATCACCGCTCTGGGGAGTATAATTGATGCCAAAACTTCTATCTGCAGAACGTCCTCTGTATGTAACACCCAAGTCATCCGCATCGGCATAGCCGGAATTCTTGATGATTGAAGAGTCGATGTTCGCTTGTCTCGCGCACCACACAACAAATGACGCACACCAAGCCAGATTGTCATTTCTGTATCTGTGTCCCGCATTTGTGTTGCCGATCTGCGTTTTTGCAACCCCAACGATGTCAACGCGCTGGTTGCCTGTGTTCTTGTAAGTATTCTCATAGGCAGCAAAAGAATTAACCATGAAGGTCGAAATCAGAGCCATGACTACTAACAGAATTGTAATCGTTTTTTTCATTAATCTTTTCATTTTCAGTCTCCTAAATAGTATTATGATTTTGAAAGCCCTAAAAGATATTCGTTATCTATTAGGCCGATCTCTACTCCTCGAAAACCTCATAATTTCATTTCTCCTTGTGGATTGGTTTTGTATTTTAGCATCGTTTTTCATCTGAAAGAACCGGTTTTTCTTTCAGGCCGGTCTCGACTTCTGGTATTCATTGTTGTAGCTCCTCTCTTGTTTGCTTTTGATGATTTCAGTATATCAATCCGGCTTTAGATCATGTGGAAACAATTTTTTGGGCCGATCTCTGCTTTTTGTCGTCTTCATTGCTACTCTCCTTCGGGCAGAGCAGATCGAATAGAATCAACTGGTCTGTCCTGTTTGATTTGTTGTCTTCATTGTATCTCTCGTTTTTTTCATGATGTGATAATCATTTCTCACCCTTGATTTAATATATATAACGGCGTACGCTGCGCGGCATAGGATCGGGCATCTGTCTCCAATGGCTGCTCTTCATAAGCAGAGAAATCCACATAACCGGACACGTAATTATCCATGTTGTATTTCCATTCTCTTGCATCTTCATAGTAATAACTGTTCTTTACAAGGTCAGACTCAAAATCCAAAGATGATACAACATAATGCTGATAAGCATGAAAAACCTCATGTATCAGAGCATTTACACTTTCCTCTATACCACCGGTAGTAAGCTCATTAATGTTGATACAGATTAGCTTCTCTTCATTATCATAATAGGCAAGGGTGAATTTATTGAATTTATCATATGTCATCCTGATTTCAGCATAGTTTTCTATTCCAAGTATTTTTTCTTCGCGGACACCGACTTTACAAAGCAATTCAAATCGGTCTTCGACACTTAAATCATTCCATTCGGAAAGTTCCAGTGCCAGTGCATCAGGTGGAGAAGAAATTGAAGTATCATCCTCATCAGCCAGCATTTCAAGAAGTGTTGTCCAATCATCCATAGAAAACACATCAATATATTCCTTATAAAATCCTATTGCCGATGGGATCAAAAGGATGACGACAGATAAATATGCACAAATAACAGCAGTTCTATCCCTGCAAAACTTAAGAAATCTGTCTGTACGTCTTTTAGGGGGCCTGATCTTCCTCATTTGATAATACAAAAGGATACCTATTGCAATAAGGCTACCTATGATGATAATTGCCGTGACAAAATAGTATTGCAAAAAAAGCAGGAAGAAAAAGCTTTCGATGATACAAAGACATACGACAGACGCCGTCCACTTGTATTTTTTTGCTGATTTGTTTTTCGCAAAACAAGCAACCAATACGAAGCAGAAGATAAAATAAGCAGGTACAACAAACTGACTGCTGATATAGTCTCCAACTCGATTTATATAAATAGTCGGAAATCCATTTACAAGAATAAACGCAAACATCCCATATATACTATAGGGCGAGTACTTTTGTACTAACTCTTTCCATTTCATATTGCTGTCCTCGTTCTAATTCACGTCAAGCCACAAGGTCGTCAACATCATGTAAGAATCTGTTACTCGATTTAACTTCGGCAATTTGGAAAGAGTGATCCTCAATTGCAATCTGCTTCGCGTATTTAATATGTACAGGCAGCCTGCTAATAATTTTATTTAAGGACTCATTTTTCTTGTACTTATACTCATATAGCTCATTTACACTTCTTCCTTTTTCAAAGTAATCAAAAACCCCTTTTGTCTTGGGTTTATTAAAGAGCCAAAGCATTCCAAGATCGCAATGAACATAAAATTTCAGGATCTCCTTGCCGTCCTTATCATAAGAGTTTACAATCTCAATTCTGTCCTTCATTTTCTTTTACCCCTTGCAGCTTTATTATCGGAATGTACATATTTCTTCCGACAAAAACAGAGTACCATAGCAGAACATTATCCTGTGAAAAAAAATCATCAGGCGACAGAGCAGCACTATCGCCTGACTATTTTAGGAATAATTACGGATTGAAAACCTTTGACGTCTTCTGTTGTTTTTGTCCACCATCGCCTTTGTAAATGGAAATTCAAATACGCCTTCATTAATCATGCTGATCCACTGGTCAAAAGTGATCAACTTCGCTTCTGAACCATGTGATAACAGATCCATCGGTATTGTCTTTTCTTCTTGAAACAAATCAAGATAGGCGTAATCCGGGAGCTTTGTAATAAAGGGGTATTCTCCGGATTTTATGACAACTACTTCGGCGCCATCTTCATATTTCTTTAAATGCTGCATTTCACAGGGAGAAATCAGATCATGCTCAAGACCGTTGAAATCGACTTCTGTACCGCA
>OMUY01000070.1 GCA_900314355.1 uncultured Eubacteriales bacterium
GGTTTTACCTTATTATGAATTAACAAAGCTCTCAAACATTTCAAAAGTCAAAAAAATGATTAATTTTGTTTTACCTTATTATGAATTAACAAAGCTCTCAAACTCTTCTTGTTCGTCACAAGCATAATTTATAGTTTTACCTTATTATGAATTAACAAAGCTCTCAAACTTCCTGTCCTCTGCTGTAGCAGGAGTAGACGTTTTACCTTATTATGAATTAACAAAGCTCTCAAACCTCAAATGAACGAAATTCTCACCGAACTTATACTGTTTTGCGAAACAGCAGTTAATTCACGCCTTTATTATACATTTATCTTCATCAATAATCAAGTTGTTTTCAAATTTTAATTTCTTTTTAAAATTCGATTCTATTGAAATCAGCCATATCTTTCGGGAAACGCAGAATTCATAAATATATTCGAGCTCTGTATCATTGAAATAATTTTTCAATCCGATTACAAAAAATATTTTTACAGAACATATATCGCACATCGCCCTGAAATAATCGATAAGTTTTTCAGTCAAATTTTCAGGGACAGAATCGACTTTTACGTCAAAATATTTTAACATTCCCTCTATACCAGCGTCTTCATCGTAAGTCAGATTATACGGAAGAGAAGATACAGCGGTGTCCAAAAGCTCCAACGCGGCTTTTTCAAAATCCGAATATTTTTCCGTTAAATCAACAGATATTACAGAAGTCAATTCCTTATAAAGACCGTTTATAATTTTTTTTGAAGAACAGTCAACCGAAAAAGGATTAAATATCAAATCAGCTTTTTTGGAAAAATTCAAACTTTTTTCTTTTTCTGACAATATTATATTTCCCTCCTCGCCTTCGCTCATATTATAAAGAGAATTAAGGAAATCTCTGTAAATATCAATATTTTCTATTGAAAAAATATTTACCTCGTTTTCATCGTAATCGACAAGCAAATTTAATTCCCTGTAACAAATTCTCATAAAAATATAAGCCTTTCGGTAGAGTCTATGACGTCGGATTTTTTCTCTCCGACGACATAGACGGTTTTTTGATATTCTTTTTCAGTAAGCATCATAAGCTGCACGTCTCCGGCGGGAGGAGCGTGTTTTTTAACGGAATCTATAACGTTTCCCGCCGTCACATTGTTTGGACAAAGTTTTACGTAAACCGATTCCTGAGTCATAATAAAACCCGATTTTATCAGAAATTTTCTGAAATGACGGTATTCCCTCTGATCTGTCAATGTTTTCGTCGGCAGATCAAAAATACAAACCAATCTCATATACCTGAAAGACATAAATTAATTTTCATCAAAATTGAACGAATAAAAATGAATTTTTGAAATGTCATTTTCATTGATAGCATTAAACACGCTCCTGACATATTTTGAAACCGCGTTTGAAAGATATTCGTTTCTGCCGTTTATCTCAACAGTATAATTTATAAATTCAAGAAGTTTATGCTTTTCTTCTTTTTCAAATTTTTCGGGAGACATATTTTTAACGTAAAGGTCTATTATAGGACGAAACGGCTCCATTAAATCACAGCTTAAATTGAAATGGTTGAAAATATTGTCATGAAAAAAACCAAGCTGAGTCAAGTAGCCGCATACGGCTGTCTCTCTGTTGAACTGAGACAAAAGTATTGTGTAGCCGTAATTTAAAGCGGCGTTTATCGGGTCCTCGGACGTCCTCGAAAAAACGGGACCGAAAAGCGAATTGAAATAAATTTTCGCGGCGAAACCTTCTCTGTTTGTAGCGTCGCCCGGATCTATGGACGGAATATATGAAAGAAGCTGTTTTGATTTTTCTTTCATGCCAAAATGGTTTAATATTTCGGCCTGTTTTCTTATTTTCTCTGAAACTATTTCTTTCCAGAACAGAGCTTTCTGACCTTCCGTCCACTTAATCTGAAGGCGGATTTTTGAGCTGTCGTCATAAGAAGCGTAATACGGCGAAAGCTCAAAAGACGGATTTCTTTTGCTGTCGCAGAATACCACCTTGACTTTTCTCTGAACAAGCTCGTTTAGAAGAACGGCAGTCATTGACACTGCCGTATTTTCCACAACGAGCGAACATATTTCGCTGATAAATATTTTTTTCGTCTCGTCGGTTCGGACTATGAGCTGTCCCATCTGATAATCAAGTTTTGCGGATGATGTAATAACTACTGTTCTCCAGCTCATATGGTTTTAAGGTCCTTTCTGACAGAATATATTCCCGTGACAGAATTTTCTATCAAGATAAATTCGTCGGCATTGTTTACGTTTTTGCTAACCGCCATAGCTCCGGCATTTTTGCTTCCGCCGATACTGCTGATATCTGCCTTGCCCGCGGACGCAAATCCTGTAAAGAGAAGAATATTATTTAATGTTGAAACCTGTTCTTTTTTAGAAAGAGATACGAATTTTTCTCTTCCGTTTTTGAGATTTTCCCCTACCGGGTTCGGTCTTTTTAAGAATATTGAGTTTAGATGCTTGTCTGTTAATATATCATAGAGTTCAATATTTTTCTCCTCCGTTATCTCCTCGTCGCCCTCCGTCTTTTCAAGCTTTTTGATGTAGTTGTTCCATTCCTTTGGAAGAGTAAGCCTCACAGCATTTGCAATATTGAATCTTACTCCTGTTTTACTGCAGATGGTGACATAAAATCCGTTATATTTTGCGAGAGACTGATAATTAATTCTTCTGAGTCTTATATCTGGGTCAACAAGTCCGAGTTTTTCGGCACAGTATCTTTTAAGAGCGTCCGGATCGCTTTCTATTTGTGATTTAAGATAAGCGGGAACTGTCTCGATAGTTCTGATTCTCTTTTTCTTAAAAGTATGTTCTACAAGGAAGAAATACGACTGTGATATTTTCGCGTAGCCGCCGTATTTTGAAATATCCTCTCCCATTTTAACAGGGAGATATCCTATGCCTGAACCTGCGTCGTCCTTGTTTGTAATCTGCTGATTACAAAGACCCCCTGTCTGTTCAAATGACTGACGAGTCATAAGTTCGGAATTTTTTGCAAGAGTTTTAAAAACAGTCTTTTTTGTACCGTCCTCGCCCGCTATCCACGCAACTTTTCCGCCTCTTTCGACATTATACCAAAAGACTTTATTCATATGGTAGTTGGGATTTAAATCTTTTTGCCTCTCCTTTTTTATGAAATTCCTCGGGTTGTCTGTAAATTTAGTATTGTATACGTTACCGACAACGATATTAAGATATGCGTCATGGGCATGGTGATAATCGTTGAGTGTTCTGCTTTTGAACCAGCCTATTTCATCTTTTCTGAAATCGCTGACAGGTTTAGCCTTTGAAAATACTATTTTCGTATCGGGCATTATTTCTTTAAAGATATTTATAACGCCGAGAACTGCCTGACTCGTTTCGACAATCTGACGGGCGATAAATCCTTCCAAATCCTCTTCGGAAAATCCTTTTCTGTTAGTAAGTCTCTTGTATTTTTCGTCATTTATAAGGTTGTAATTATGAAGTCGGTCCCACAACTTTTTCCGCTCGGCATAATGCGCGTCGTCTATCGCTTCACACAGAGGATTATCTTGCTTTATGTTGTTGTTGAAATCCTTTGACGTCAGGACTTTGTTGTTTAATATGCTGTCGTCCTTTTTAAGCGACTGAGGTATGATATGGTCTATGTCATACTTTGTGGTGAAAAGCTCGTCAAGTTCAATTTCCTTACCTGTATAAAGGTCTCTTCCCATCTGAGACAGATAAAGATACATTTTCTGAGACCTGATAACTCCGCTCTCGTCTGCTTTTTCGATAATCGCTTTCCAGTCGTGTGACTCATCTTTTATATTTTTGTAAAGAGAGAGGAACGTATCTTTTCTTGAAGGCGGGATTTTTCCCTTTTCTTCGTCATGCCTTGTAACCTCGACAAACATTTTTACGGGAGGTTTGCCGAGAACATGCTCAATTTCCCTTACAATTAATACTGTCTGCCAGATCATTCTTTTTACGGGCGCGGAGAAATAATAATCGTTGAGTTCTTCAAATTTGAAATTCTGAATTGTTCCCTCGCCTTTCTTTTTATATTTTTCAAGTTCCTCTTTGTATGAAAACGCGTCCGAATTGATTAGCTCCATGAAATTCAGCTGAGTATTCCAAAGCGCGTCAATAAGAGTCATGACTTCGCCTGTGGATTTTTCGGCGCCTTGAAGGTTGAAAAGAGCGGCGGAAAGAGTACCCCAGTCTTTAAATTTAAGACCTGAGACTCTTTTTATTTCATCGGGAGTAAGAAAATCCCCGTACTTTTCCTCTATGGCTTTTTTGAATGTTTTTTTATCGTCGGCGTAAATTGTGCCGAGGTAAATGATATTTTCGGCAGCGTCGTAATATTTTTTGTCTTCGAGTTTATCGCCGAAAACAGAATGGAATACTTGATAGGACGACAATTTATTATTGAAGCGTGTCATCTCGCTGCTTTTGCCGACGCCGCTTATTTCGGATTTTTCGTCAATATTTATTCCGTTATTATTGAGATAATTTTTAAATTCATTAAGTGTTACTTGTTTTCCCTTTGAGAAAAGTTCTTTAAACGCTTTCTGTTTAAATTCCACATCGAGACGCTCACCGTTTATCCTGACGGAATTAAGTTCATTCAGCATTGCGAACTTCTGGTAGATAAGCGACTGTTTGGGAAGGACCTTCTCGCCGCTTATATATGTACATTCATTTATAAGCCTGTCGATAAATCTCCTTTTAGTTTCGGAAATATTTATTTTATCTTCAAAATTCCAAGGATATACTTTCCCGTCTTCTTTTCTGACAACCCAGCCGTTGCCGCCGTTTTTTTCGCTGAGCTCCGATACGGGTCCGACGTAGTAAGGAATAGTAAACGAGAAAATTGAAATAATTCTCTGAGACGCCGAGAGACCGCTTTCGTCTGTTTCTTTTAAAAACGGGAGATAATTTTCGGCATTTGAGAGGATTTTTTTAAGCTCTTTCAGATGAACCTGATTCGGAATGACGCCGTTTGAAGATGTGAGCTGTTTTACAAGGAAATTTTCCTTTGCGATATCGTCAAATATTGTCTTGACGTCCGGGTCTTCTTCAAGCCCTTTGAGACTTTTCTTGAGATAGTCGTAAAAAACATCTCTCGATTTTGATCCTCTTCTGCTCGTCTTTTTGTCTTTTGTGAAATTTGAGCCTATATACGCGCCGTATCCCTTTGTGGGATCCCTGAACATTTCGTTATATTCGTCCTGCGTCTTATACTTTCTGTAAACAGATTTTAAAAGAACGAGATCTTTTTTATGCTTGTTGTAATCTTCAACCCTCGCTTCTGACAGATATTTTTTGCCTTTTAAAATATCCGCAAGCGTTCCTTTGTCGTAAATATCCTTCAAAATCGAAATGAGTTCAAAATATTCGTCTCCGACTGATTCGTTTAATTCGGCTGATTTTTCCTCGTAGTCGGATTTAGAGAAATTAAAAGATAATTTCTTAATGTCTTCTGTTTTTAAATCGGGGAAAATCTTACAGGCGTCCGACTCGAGACCGCAGATAGATTTTAGACATTCCGTTTTGGACGAATCGCTTTTTGAAAATGAAAAGACGTCAATCAGTTTTTCCTTTTTTGCTGTCCTTGAAAGATTTCTGTCGGACAGAACATTCATTATATCGTCCGCCGCAACATCTTTTTCGGTAAATTCGTAGCCTGTAAGCTCGCAGTATAAAGACTTAAATCTTTCATAAGTCGACGAAAGATCGGAGGGATCCGTTTCATCGCTGATATCCGAAAGAAAATGGCCTCTGTGTTTAAATAGCTGAAGGCACGCGAGATAGACAAAACGGGGATCCGAAAGATACCTGCCGCTGTCGTCGTTCATGAGTTTAAGCCTTAAATGAAAAATAGTCGGAAATTCTTTAAAATAATCCGCGTCGGTGTAGCCGGGGTCGTCGAAGAGTACGTTTTTAGTGTTGATTTTTGAATTTTTATCGTCCTTCCAATATTTAGAATTTTCAAGCCTGATGAAAAATAAGGGATCTTTTTCTTTAATCGCGTCGGCAAAGATAGATTTGAGCATACCCAATCTGACCTGCTCTCTCTGTCTGCGGCGTCTTGAAATTCTGTACGACCTTCTGTCTGCCGCTGGCTTAGCGCTTTCAAATTCTCTAACGCCCCATAAGTCTTTTCCTTTTGCTCTTATAAGGTTGTAATTTTCGTCAGTTACCGCCCAGCCTACGCTGTCAGTTCCCATATCAAGCCCGAGATAATAATCTTTTTCCATGTTATATTTCTCCTTTAAAAATCGAAAAATGTATTGACAAATTTAAAAATTATGCTAAAATATAGACAATGAATTAACAAAGCGAGTGCAAATAAGGGAATTTATTCATCCGAATCCGCTCTTTTTGGAGCATACATTGTGTATTTAGAAAAGTCCGTGAAAACGGATTTTTTTTAATACTTGTTAATAATTTAAAAAAGTTAAATTTTCTTTATTTTTTTCTTCTTCGACATTTTAATTATTATACCCAATCTTTAAATAATTTTCAACAGTAAATTTATAGTTTTTTTCTGATTTATTTATTTGCGAAAAAAAAATTCGGTCTCAAAAACGAGACCGAATTTTTATTATTTTATATACTTATCAAGCGTCGGCAGTTTTTTCTTTTTTGCTTTTCTCTTCGGCGATAGCCGCTTCTTTTTCTCTTCTTTCCATAACCTGCGCGGTTATGTCTTCCATCTTTTTGCCGTAAAGTTTGAATTTGAACGTAAATACGAGAAGCGAAAGAAGCATTAAAACGAAAGGCAGGACGAGCATCATAACAGATATGGCGTTCTTTGCCATCGGAGTGTTGTTATAGTGAAGATCGCCGTCATAATGAGAAATGGACAGAGACGCGTATAGAATTATTGTCTGCAGCGTATAAGCCATTTTCTGAAGAAAACCTTTCATAGAGAAAGTGACAGACTCCGCTCTGTATCCCATTTTTATTTCGCCGTAATCGACGATATCGGCAAGGAATACTGTCTGCGATACAAACATGGAACCTGTTCCGACCTGAGAAATGAAGTTCGCGATATTCATAATCATAAGACCTGTGCCAACGCCGGGAATAAATTTTTGAGATGCGAATTCACCCGCATATCCTATCATAGCCAAAAGAAGCGAAAACTGATATGCTCTTCTTCTCGATGTGACTTTAAGCATAATAGGGACTAAAAGAAGTCCTATTACCGAACCTGCCGCACCGAACACATTAAACATTGACTGTTTTCCCGTATTACCGACAACGACGTCAAAATAATACGCTCCGACTCCGGAAACCATATAAAATCCGGCGTTTGAAAGCATTGCAAAAAGCATAAATATCAGAAGCTGATCGTTATTTACGGCTGTTTTAACCGACTTGCCGAATGAAAGTTTTTCTTTTGGTTTGGTTGTATAACGCTCTTTTACGGTAGTAACACACAAAGTTGAAAATAAAATAAGTCCTATCGCTACTATTACAGAAAGATAATTGAACGTTACAGCGTCGTAAGTCTTATTCTGTGTTTTAGGGTCAATTGTATTGCTGACAAGATTTACTACCAGAGGCGCCCCTATCATTACAATCCCCTGCCCGAGTCCCGAAAAAGCTCTGGCGATAGTTGAAATAATGCTTCTTTTGGCGGGATCGGACGTGAACGACGGAATCATGGACCAGTAAGGAATATCGGCAAGCGTATTTGTCATTCCCCACAATACGTACATAATTCCGCTGTAGACCATAAGAGATGCGCCGGAGAGTTTAAATATATTGTTGAAAAGCAGAATCACAACTACCGCGTTGCATAAAGCTCCGATAGAAATCCATGGTTTATATTTATTTTTCTTAAACAGCTTCATATCGACGAGCGTGCCCATCATCGGGTCGTTTATTCCGTCCCATATTCTCGCCAAAGGAGTAAGAATAAGAAGAAATTTTGACGACAATTTTAAAACATTAGTCAGGTACGTATTCAAAAAAGAATAAAAAAGACCGTAACTTAAGTCTAATCCTATAGCGCCGCTCCCGTATCCGCAGTATTTCAGAAACCAAAATTTACTTTCTTTTGTCTTTATTTCATTATTGCCCATCCGAAACCCTCCAAGCATTTTGTTTATTTTAATATATTTGCATTTATTTATCAAGTAAATGAACTGATATTTCGCAAATTTTTTCAACAATAAAAATTTGAAAATTTGCCGGAACAGTCTTTGTCTGTTTTAGACTTGTAATCATAAGTAAAAAAATATATAATAATTAAATAATATTTAGCATCGGATGAAACAAATTGAAAAACGAAAGAAAAAAATCTGTATATATCTTAATTGCAATAGTTATCGCGCTTGTTATTATTATCTCTGCGGTAATTTCTCATAACGTGAAAAAATCAAGAGAAGAAGCGGAAAACGAATCTTTAAGCGAAGAGATGTCTGACGTATATATAGCGTCACAGAAAAACGTGAAAAATATTTCCGGAGATACATCCGTATTATTCGTATGCACAGATGACACTGATATAAATATTTCATTTATCGGAAGGCTTGATTTTATTGTATTTTCCTCCGAAATAAGAATTACGCCTTATATACCGTCTGACTATGACGGAATATATTCGGTAGGAGGAATTGATTCCGTAATTGCCAAATCCGAGAAAGATACCGGAATTGACATCGACAGATATATCGTTATGAGCAAAAAGGAATTTATTTCCGTAATAAATTCCTTTGACAACGTAAATTATAACATTGATGAAAATTTCACATACGAATCGAGCGACAAAAACTATTCCGTCAGGAAGGGTGAAAACTCTATGAATTCGTCAATGGTATATGAGTACCTTAAAATATTGTTTTCAAGAAACGATAATTTTAAATCAGCCGGTGGATTTATTCAAACTGCCGCGGAAAAATATTTGAATAACATTAACCCAAACAACGCTGTCACGGTTTACAATTCTATAATAAATTCATCGCATACCGATCTGACGGCCGCCGACTATTACTCCGCCGAAAGCGGCATTGAATATATGCTTTCAAATAAAATAAAAGTAACAGTCAACATGTAGAGTCTAAGGATTGTTTATATTCAGGTATAGAAGAAATTGAAAAAATTTGTTAGAACGGTAATTATTATATTAATTGTCGGTATCGTTTCAGGCATTATTTATCAGCACATTGATGAAATATCGGATTATTCAGAAAAATTTATCGAACAGCAGATTGCCCGCCATTATACGGATGATTTTTCACAATACACTCCGCTGTCGACATTTTATTTTGAAAATCTTTCTGAAATAGGTAAAAAAGCGTACATTGCTATTTTTAACGGAATAAAAGAACATTCAGAAAAAATCGACGTTCCGGTTCTTGAAGATAATTCATTAAATAAAATTTATTCCGCGATTGAGCTTGACAATCCGGATCTGCTCTGCATACCCGACTCTGTCACATATGTAAAACAAGGGGTCAGAGGATATGTGGAAATTAAATATACCCAGTCCAAGTCAAAGTGCGATGAAATGACGAAAGAACTGTATGATAAAGTTAAGGAGATTTCAGAAAATATAAGCGATACTTCATCTGATTTTGACAAAGAGCTTTATATTCACGATTATATCGTAGATTCGTGCCAATACGTCGAAACGGAACATGACGACGACGCTTACGGCTGTCTTATAAACGGAAAGGCTATTTGTTCGGGCTATTCCGAAGCGTTTAAAATTCTGTTGAATTACAACAATATCGAATCGGAACTGATTATAGGAACAGGAATAGATGATGAAGACGGCAAAATTAAACACGAATGGAATACTGTAAAAATCAACAATAATTATTATTTCACAGACGTCACATGGGACGACCCATTGATCAGCGATAATAATTATTACAATAAATCGCACATGTACTTTAATATTGACAAAGACACGTTGGATATTGACCATATTGATTATAATCTTCCGCCTTCAATAACATGCGGCTCCATCGACAGCAATTATTTTGTAAGGCGCTCTCTATTGTACGACGTTTACGACGACAACACAAAAAAAGCAATATCAAACGATATATTCGACTGCATCGGCTCGGGGAGAAAATTTGTGGAATTTTGTTTTTCAAACGACAGTGCATATCAGACTGCAGTTTCAAGGCTTTTTTCAAATAACGGAAGCGATGTCGGAGAAATCATTTACAATATGGGATATTCAGATAAATTCGGCCGCATTTCATATCAGACCAACGACAGCCACAGATATATAAAAATATGTTTTGGGCAATAATAAAAAATAATATTGAGGTTTGAGCTTATGGATAAAGAATTAATAGAAGAATCGGTAAGAAATATTATTACGGCGATAGGCGAAGATCCCGAAAGAGAGGGACTTAAAGAAACACCGAGAAGAGTTGCCGATATGTATGAGGAAATTTTTTCCGGAATAAAAGATTCGCCGGAAAAATACATAAAGATTTTCCACGAACAAAATAACGATGAAGTTGTAATAGTAAGGGATATTCCGTTTTATTCCATGTGCGAACATCATCTTCTTCCGTTTTTCGGAAAAGCTCATATCGCCTACATTCCAAATAACGGAACCGTTATAGGGTTATCTAAGCTTGCGAGAATAGTAAACTGCTATGCGAGAAGACCTCAGCTTCAGGAAAGACTTACGTCTCAGATCGCCGATTTCCTCGATAAAGAGCTTCACCCTCAGGGAGTAGTCGTACTGTTAGAAGCAGAGCATTTATGCATGACTATGAGAGGCGTCAAAGCCGCGGATGCAAAAACCGAGACCTCTGCTATCAGAGGCGTTGCAAAAAGCGACGCCAGGACAAGAGCGGAAATTATGACACTTCTTAAAGGATAATACAAAGTATGTTTAATAAAAAATACAAGATTTTCGCCGCCGCATTGGCAATAATTTCGATTTTTTCTTTTTGTTCCTGCGGATCAGAAATTGATACTTATACCTCATCTAACGGTATAAACTACAAGATTGTCCGCGATTCAAACGGAAATTTCATCACAGACAGTTCCGGCGATATTTGCGTTTATATAACAAATGAAAACGGGAAATTAAAATTGACCGATTCGGGAGAATATATGACGGGATATATTCCTTTTGACGGCAGACTTACAGACGGAAGAAAAATTGAAACTTCCGATTTTTCTTTTACGCTCCCATCCGGATTTTCGGCTTCCGACGACAATAATTACTATGATTACGACAAAGGTCAGGGACAGATTTTTATTTTCTACGATGAGACATACAATATGGACGACGTGGTAAACGCAAGACTTGACGAATTTAAAAATCTTCAGTCTGAGTACGGGTCGGAAAACGTAAAATACAGCAAAAAAATTATTTCAGGCAAAAATATCAGCATCACATCATTAGATCTTAAAAGCGACGCGAGCGAATACAACAGAAATGTATTCGATTATTATTTTCCATACGGAGAAGGTTATTACAGAATTAACTGCGTTGAATCCAATTCTCTCGGAATAAATTTCGACTCCTTCGCAAAGAGCATCAGGATAAAGATTAAACAATAAATTTTATGGACAGATTTGAATTAATAGCTCCTTTTAAGCCAACCGGAGACCAACCGGAAGCCATTGACGCTCTCGTAGACGGACTTGAAAAAGGTTACAAAGAACAGACTTTGTTGGGTGTTACGGGATCCGGCAAAACATTTACAATGGCAAATGTAATAGCAAAAGTCAACAGGCCGACGCTTGTTTTGTCTCACAATAAAATTCTCGCGGCTCAGCTGTGCTCCGAATTTAAAGAATTTTTTCCAAATAACGCCGTAGAATATTTTGTTTCGTATTATGATTATTACCAGCCGGAGTCATATATTCCCAATACAGATACGTACATAGAAAAAGATACGGCAATCAACGATGAGATTGACCGTCTAAGGCACTCCGCGACATCCGCTTTATCAGAAAGAAGGGACGTTATTATAGTATCGAGCGTTTCCTGCATTTACTCATTAGGAAATCCTATCGATTACAAAAATATGGTAATTTCCCTCAGAACAGGCATGGAAAAAAGCCGGGACGACCTTATAAAAAAACTGGTAGAGCTTCAGTATGAAAGAAACGACGTTAATTTCACGAGAAATAAGTTCAGAGTCAGAGGCGACACAGTAGAAGTTTTTCCCGTTTACACAAATGAATTTGCCATAAGGATTGAATTTTTCGGCGACGAGATAGATAAGATATCGGAATTCAATCCGACTACCGGAAAAATTATCAACAATGTAATTCACGTAGCTATTTATCCCGCTTCTCATTACATAACACCGAAGGAAAAGCTTGAAAAAGCATACGGCGAGATGAGAGCGGAAATGCTCAAGCAGGTTGAATATTTCAAGTCGCAGGGAAAGCTTATTGAAGCGCAGAGGATAAAAGAGAGAACTGAATACGACATTGAAATGCTTCAGGAGACAGGTTTCTGCAAGGGAATAGAGAATTATTCCAGAATTTTCGCAGGCAGAAAGCCCGGAGAACCTCCTTTTACCCTTATTGATTATTTTCCAAAGGATTTTCTGTTATTTATAGACGAGTCGCATGTAACATTGCCTCAGATAGGCGCAATGTACGCCGGAGACAGGTCGAGGAAAAAGAATTTGATTGATTACGGGTTCAGACTTCCGTCGGCTTACGACAACAGACCGCTCACCTTTGATGAATTTTATGAAAGAGTAGGTCAAAAAATTTTTGTAAGCGCCACTCCCGGCGATTTCGAAAAAGAAAAAAGCAGTCAAATTGTTGAACAGGTGATAAGACCGACGGGCCTTCTCGATCCAAAAATCTCGGTTCGCCCTGTCGAAGGACAAATAGAAGATTTGATATCGGAAATATATGCGAGAGCCGAGAAAAACGAAAGAGTCCTAATAACAACGCTCACAAAGAAAATGGCGGAAAATCTCACTGATTATTTTATCAATTCAGGTATAAAGGCTAAATATCTTCATTATGATATTGATACCATTGAAAGAATGGAAATAATCAGGGATTTAAGAATGGGAAAATTTGACGTTCTCGTCGGGATCAACCTTCTGAGAGAAGGTCTTGATATTCCGGAGGTTTCGCTTGTCGCTATTTTAGACGCTGACAAGGAAGGATTTCTCCGCTCGGAACGCTCACTTATTCAAACTATCGGAAGAGCCGCAAGAAACGCCGAAGGCGAGGTAATTATGTATGCAGACTCAGTCACTCCTTCGATGGAAAAGGCAATAAAGGAGACTGAGAGAAGAAGAAA
>OMUY01000027.1 GCA_900314355.1 uncultured Eubacteriales bacterium
ACACAATAGAATACGCAAAACGAAGGGGACTTGAAATAGTTACCCTATAATTTTTATCCGCATTACTGCTCATAATGATAGTATCAGTTGTTATTTTGAATAGTATTCAAACGATATTTTTGTAGAATCAACCAAAGTTTCCGTTTGCGCGATCTCTTTTGTCACATAACCAACCGTTTTCGACATTATATTACCGAGAGAGACTCAAACAAGCGAACAAACCTGTCCGCGAAAGGATACTTATTCTTGTCCTTCGTTTAATCTGCTCCAAAGGACAGAACGTGGGAGGCGACCAGCCAATTATTCATCCGAGTACCGGATAGCAACCAAGTGCTTCCAATTTGAGTTTCTCTTTTTATGTATGAAAGGGTGCAGGCGTCGCACCCTTTTTCTTATTTGAAATACTGCATCGCGTCCACGCGAGTTCCGTTGATATACACCTCAAAGTGGACGTGCGGACCAGTAGCGTAGCCGGTCTGACCGACATCAGCTATGATCTGCCCTTGTTTCACTTGCTGCCCCGCAGTAACGTGCAGCGCCGAACAATGTCCGTAAAGCGTGGCGAAGGTATCGTTGTGCTGGATCTTCACATAATAGCCGTAAGAGTTATGCCAAGTCGCCGCAATCACAACTCCGTCGGCAGAGGCAAGAATCGGAGTCCCGGTCGGGGCCGCAATATCCGTACCGCCGTGAAGCTTCCATTCTCCGGTTTTCGGATCGTTTCTGTAGCCGAAACCAGACGTAAGATTTCCATTGCTTTGCAGGGGCCATGCGAAGATATCTGTCGGGACATAGGTGCTGTTAGTAATCAAAACATCCCCAGCCGTACCGATAATTGCTTGCCAAAGCTCGTCATAATCCTGGCTCATCAGCTCTGTCAGTTGTTTCTTTTGCTCATCATTGAAGTGATACTGCGCTACGATCTGATCGACCGTCAACCGTGTGACTGTTACCTTAAGAATGTTTTTCGTAACATATTGCGTTGTCGTTATGGTTTTTCCACTTGAATCAGTAGTCGTAACAGTTTCAGATACTACTCTCGGCACGACGATACAGGAAATCTGATTCATGTCGGAAATAACCTGACGAAGCAAGTCCATTTTTGTGTCGTCCATCGTGGCGACCTCGTAAGCATTGTCCGTAGAAGTGGTGGTCTTAACAGTATAAACGGCAAGTACGTCCTTCCAATCAATGGAGATATTGCCCGCTCCTTCCATTTCCAACGTATCATAGGAGTAGTGCGATTTCAGGTCTGTAATCTCGGCATAATGCTCCGCGTTAAGCTGCGAGATCGCCTGCGTCATAGTGTATACCGAGAACTCTTTCGTGATCTCTCCGTCTTCAATGACATTGTTCATAATGTCTGTGGTAGTGGGATAAAGATCGTCGGGGTTTCGGAATCCGAGAGATAAGGTGAGTGATGCCTGCGGGTCCATGTCGATGAGCAGGACCTTCTTGCCCTGCCTCGCCATACCGACGCCGAGGTTGACTGCGGTCGTCGTCTTGCCGACGCCGCCTTTCTGATTTGTGATTGCGATTACTTTACATTCATTCATGTTTTCCTCCGTGAAAATATTTTTTTTGCGTGGCTAATACCCATGAAGACGAATCTTCAAAAAATTTCACGCTCCTTTCAGTACTGAACCATCGGCTCAGCTATGTACCGGAGAAAAAAGGCAATAAAAAAAGACCGAAGTTCTAAAATCATTAGAAATTCGGTCTGAAAGTCGGGAAATATTCAATTTTCAGGGAAAAGTCGCTTGTTCGAGTCAGACAAGCCGAAAAAAGTTGCTATTGATACACGCTTAAAAAAATGGGCTTTAAAACCGCGAAAACCCTTGATTTCTCAAGGGTTTTCGGGTGGGTTGCGATTTCGCGGCCCCAAGATGGCAAAGAACGGTTATTCGCTACAAATGCACCCCCTATCGCTTAGGGGGTGCAAAATTTTCAGGGGGGTGCATCAAATCAAATCTTTATCTGTAATAAAAAATCCAAGATAAACTATGCGAATCACTGATTATTTCTCGTAGCTTGCGTTCATTTTGAACCAGAGTATTCAGGACTTTTTCAACATCAACCGAATTAAGTTTCTCTATCTCCAATAGAATCCCTCCCTCGTTATTCGCCGACACATTTAATTTACAAGGTTCTTGTGATTTCTATTTTTATATGTTTAAAACACGGTATTTAAAATATTCAGCGAACAACACCATACAGTACGAATCGAGCATTTTCAAACTCATAACTACATGTAGAAAAAGTAACGATTCTGTCAGACAACAAAGGTACAACGGTGCTTGTAAAGCAAGACCGTTTTTGCAAATCTTTTAACCAATCCCAAAATTCCACATCTGATTCAAACTCAGTTTTCCACGCGTCATCATTAACATTCGCAACAAAACCGGCAAACAGCTCAATTCGATAATTTTTTGTCGGAGTCAAAAGAATTGCTTGTGGATGACTGTCATAATAATCTTGTTTCTTGTAATCGGCAATAGATGTAAACATGGTCTCATCTCGCATATGATGTCCATAAACTACACTATTACGATCTGAGAAGTCCATAGCATTATTACAATCCAGAAAGAGGCAACCGGCAACACTATATTCTCCGGTAAAAAGATGTTTTAAATAATAACTGTTGTCTTCCCCTTGTACAATTGGATAGTTAATCGCCGAGCCCTCAAATATTATCCATCCGACAATGTCAGAGTTAATATCACGAAGAGCCTGAAAATTCACAGAGGGAAAATCCATTGAAAGATTCTCAGTTATCACATCTTCTACGCTTTCATCCTCATTCGATTCGGAAATTTGAGATGATTCGATATAATTTCTTAGATCCAAATAAGAATTATTGCTCTGCCTATACTCAAAATTAATCTTAATTATTTTATAAGCAGCAAAAAGCATACATAGCAGTAAAATTACAACGGATATTTTCTTAATTTTCATTTTTACTTAATAAAGAACAAGATAGTTCAATTGTTGTAAATTTGAATCGAACTATCTTGTACATACTTGGGCTACCAAACTTAGTCGTTAGCTATTTCAGCTTGTTCTTCTCTCAATGCCTCATCCATACTGGAAATGAAGCTCTCACGTTCAGGATTATTATATCCAGTAAAAACAACATCATTTATGTCATCGTGGTTAAACAAAAAACTGGACTGAGGTCCTATATATCCTTCAGGATAAAACACCCCAATATAATCATAAAACTCTTCTGGTTTATCTTCAGTTGAAACTTTCATGCCGGTAATCATAAGCTTTTTCAAGCCGCCTTTCAACATGATAACACTTCCAATAGGCAATAAATCTTTAAACATTGTTTTCTTTCCTTTCTAAGATAATTTATTAAAACCAATTTCTTACGGCATGCCAGCCATCAGAAATCTTGTTTCCAATCCAACTACATCCATCAGCGACTCCATCAATTACAACCGCACCAATCATACCAGTTCCAGCAACTGCAGATGCTCCAATCCTAAGAGCAATATTATTCTCCTCGTTGTTGGCATAATCACTTAAAAACTGAGCGTTTTGGACGTATTGAGAAGAGTACGAATGTGATTTGACAAAATCGACACCTTTTGTGTCAACAAATTCAAGCATATTGTCAGTTATTTCATCAGCTTTGTCTGACAATCCTAATGCATCACTAACACCGAATGTTAGTCCACTTACAACCGATGTCAATCCACGAACCGATCCAGCTACTCCAATCTCACCAAAATCGCCCATGTCAACAACTCCATCGGCTGAAACTTTCCCATAACGGTCTGCCATACCAACTCCTGTATCTGCCACTACACCAACGACGGCCACAATCGTATTTGCCTTATCAACTTTAGAAACATTCTTCGCTGCAGTTCCCCATTGATACTTAGCAGTTACAGTTCTTGTTAAGACTTTTTGACCGTATTTAAGATTAACAACAGATTTCGCAACATCTGCTCCTGAAGAGGTAGTCTTTAGTAATTCCTTAACCTTTTCGTAGCCCTCTGAATCCTCGTTAACCAATGTTTTGAAAGTCCCGATAGAGTCACTAGTAAAACCGCAAAGATTGCCAATCAAAGAAACTACACCAACCTTGGATTGATATTTTTTCCCCAATCTGGATGCATCGAGTGGTTTCAGTGTTCCTTCCAAGTATTTATATACACCATTCCACATCGAGGCCGAGCTCTTTGTTAACTTTAAGCCACCACTAACTATATCAGAAGTGTCATTATAGTCAGCAGTATAAAAAGTGTACAATCCTGCGATATAAGACATTGCAGATGACGTAAGTTCTAAATCATTTGACTTGGCACTATCTTTTTTCTTGATTAATTTGGATACGCCTTTTAAGAAAGTTGATTCTCCCTTAATTGCCTTTTTCGTTAACTCCTCTTTAGATTTGGGTTCGTTGTCGATTATGCTAGTTTTTGAAATTGCCTTGAGATGTTGATCCATTGTGTACGGTATAAAGTCTGCCTTAAATTGTCCATTGCTCGGATTTACGATTTGACTCAACTCAACAATATATTTTTGCCATTGTTGCAATAAAGCCTTTCGCTGAGCTAAAGTGTTTTTGTAGGTCAGATCGGTAGCTTGTACATTTTTAAATATAGTATTTATAGATGCCTGTGTTGCATTATTCTTATCGATTACCTTCTTGTGGTATGTATTAATGTCATTCAAATATCTTCTGATATTCAATTTCCCGATAATGACTTCAAAATCATACCAACGATCCCCAATCCAGTCGGTAAAATTGGACTTTTTTTCATTTTCAACCTGCGAAACCAATCCAAGCAACTGATTCTTCGATCTATCAGAAAAATCTCTAAGCACTTATTCACCCCTCCTTAAAAATTTCTAGTTGAGCCAGTCCCGCCAGAACTGCCTCCACCGCCTTTTAAAATACCCGATGCTGCTTTTTTATCACTGGCAGAATAGCTGTTTTCGACATTTTTAAGAAAAGAAATCGTATTAGCCAGAAGTCCACTAAAACTGGTATTTAATGATTTATAAACTTTAGCGATTTCCTCAATCTCGTTAACTGCTTTGCCTCCTCCAACGGTTGCCGGTGCTGTTGTATTTCTCGAGTTGCACCTCGATTGTAACCCTTGCAGTTTTGTAATTGCATTATTAATCTCCGCTATCTTAACTTTAATCTCAGCCATAGCCTTTACCTCCACCAATCAAAACAAGTACTTATCTTCCTGATCAACTTTAGTTAAGAAATTGTTGATTTGGGTTTTGTTGGAAGTTGAAATAACTCCAATTTGTTTATCAAGCTTTTTCACATAATTAATATATGAATTTAATGCTTTTGAAACATCTCCACTGACAATGCCCTTGTTTTTCAAGTCTTGAAGAATTGAAATATAATCCGAAATCATTTGATCTAATTCCGCGCCTTGCTTTACAAAAAAGTCTCCCATTGCTCTGCAATAATCGTCATCGATAATTAGTTCATTACTAGCCATAATTTCCCCTCCAAATTTCAGGTTGCGTACCTTAATTGATTCTTCCAGTATGTGATTCGCTGCTTACGATATGATAAGTCGGAATTTGTCTTATTTATCTGGCTTTGCGTAGAGTTTATTTCTCGCCTAAGAGAATCATTCCTGCTGTTTTTTGAATTGATTTCTCTCTTTAGACTATCAGCCTTGCCCTGAATAGAATTAACCTCTTTTACAATTTTATTAACAGCCGAGCTTAATCCATTGTAGGCGTTTTTATATTCACTTCCCGACAGCAAAGACTTCATACCGCTGATGTAGTTCCCTATGAATCTCACATTGGGCTTCTTTGAAAAATTAAGATTGAACCGATTCACTCTTTTTGTCTGTCTACTGGAAAAGTCATTCTGGAGTCGCTGAAACTTGTTTTTCAATTGGTTCAATTCCTTTATCTGGAACTCCAAGCTGTTAACCTGGGTTCTTAAGCTATTCACTTGCGAATTATTCTGATTCACCTGTGCATTTAGATTATTGAGTTGACTTCTAAGCCTTGTCAGAGTGTTGGTATATTGAGTCACTAATCTCTCGTTATACTTTATATTGTTAAGGACTTCCTGTCTCGTCATATTTTCTACCTCCTGCGAAGTATTTTTATAAAAAACCACTCGAAAGAGTAGGAGTTCATTAATAAATTAAAGCAATCTCTCTACACATTTCGGCAACGACGGATTGGCATCAGTACAGATATCAACCCGCCGCGCCTCCATGCGTTCGAGTTTACTTCCTGAACTGACTTGCAATATTTTTGTCTGTCTGTTCGACAATCTTTGCAGTCTCTCTGAGATTGTGAGCAATCTCGTCCAGCAGTTCCTTTGCGTTTTTGAATGAGGGCTTGATCTTATTGTATCTATCCTCATAGCCCTTCATCGCATCGCCTTCCCATTCACCTTTGAGAGTGTTGAGCAGCTTGTCCATTGCATTGATAACTTCCTGCACAGTCTGAGACTGTTTATCAGTCTGCGTTGCTCTGGTTCTCATGGTTGCGGGAGTCATTCTAATCTGTCCAGCGGCCATTGCAATTTCCTCCTTTCATACAAGAATTTTATAGAAAATCAGTCGGGAGACCGATAATCTAACATAAAATTATTGCCCCGATAAATCAGCCTTTACCATCTTGAGCTTTGTAACCATATTATCTTGTATATAATATGCATCTCCGGTTTCAAGACGTTTTCGGTTTGCCTTGATCTCTTCATATGGGACTTCAAAGGGTTTCAAGTTGTCCAGATCCTCAAAGAAAAGAATATGCTGTTCTTGCTTTATCATTCTTAAAGGTTCCGGAGCATCATACGACAATGACACATTTTGATAATTTGAGAATATTACGGCGACGTTCATCCCTTTAAATCGCGAGACAATTTCACCGAATTGTTCCGTTAAATCAAGATCATCGTTTATCAATTTTGCAACATCGTTATTTTGAACAATCATCAACAGCAATTCCGATGCGCCTTCGATCGTTCCTTTTTCAACAAGGCTATTGTATCTTTCGTTCAGAATAGCATGCCATTCTTGTATAATTTCGGTAATTTGAGTACTGTCTAATGTATAAGTTGTAACAATAGGGCTATCCTTGAATTCCTCCAGCTTTCTTGTTACATCATCAAATATTACTGCCCTTACCGGATATTGCTCTTGTTTTTTCTCAAATGTATTTATGATATATTGAAGGAAGTTCTTATGTCCGGTGTTTTCTTTTCCACAAAGGCCTATAATTCCCAACTGTGAAATATCCAAATAGAACGGTTCAACCTCACTATAAGTAAGTCCAACAGGCAATTTGTATCCATTCGGCCTTGCATCGAAATCATGTGCCACCGACTCTTCTGTCAGAATGGTAGGTATGCTTGGAATAATTTTTGCCTGCATACCCACATTTCTCGCATTTACATCTGAGATAAACTTTTGTATATGCTGAGCTCGTTCTATTTCCTTTTCGCCATCAAACGCCAAGTAAGTTTGGCATTCCAGCATTCTTTTATCCAGTTCAAGGACACACCGACCGGGAACTTCATCGGGGTGTATGGTTGAATGATCAAAAATATTGGTATATTCCGAGCTGTCATTGCAATACAAAGCAATCTTATTCGCAAAGTTTGATAAATACTTATAACCAACTCCTGCAGTCTGTGAATTAGCTATAATGGTTGAGATACCAACAGAGATACCTTCACGAATAATGTTTAATAGGCTATCATCATCCTCAAGGTATAATTCAATAAGAGCTGTTAAGTTATCGATAATAAGATAAATGTGCGGAATATCATTATAACCGGCTTCTACATATGACGAATACGAACTAACTCCTACTGATACAAGTCTTTCTTTCCTTGAGGCAATTTCCGAGAATAAAAGCTTAAAGAGATTCTTCAGCTTCTCATCTTCTGAAGAACATACAACTCCGCCCACATGATTCAGCCCTTCAAAATTTTTCAAAACCATTGAGCCAAAATCGAGGATGTAAATAACCGCTTCATTAGGTGATTGAGAAGTTGCTATCGTCCGGATAAAGCCCTGTAAAACATTGGTTTTTCCATATTGAGAGGATCCAATAATAATAGTATTTTTATTGTCCAAATCTATGCTCGCAGCAGCTTGAATTTGGTTATCAGGATCATCATAAATACCAATATCGACATGACCAACAGCATTCACGGTTTCTTCAGGATGAATAATAGTATTAGGAAGAGGAGGCAGACAAATGTCATCCAACTGTCGGATTCCTTTGCTCTTGCAATAATCACGGACATGATGAACAATTGCATCAAGTTGAGTTAAATTATTCTCGCTACTCTTCTTTTTCTTTTGAACATAAATAGGCTTACGTTTTCCTGTCTCAGTTACCTCAAAAATAGAGAATTCCTTGACATTACTATCTGTCATTTTCTCTGGCGCTCCGCTATATGCAGATTGGAACAACTCAAAAACTTCATTGTTTCCCACCTGAAGATACGCTCTACCGGGTTCTTTTATCTCCGCTGCTAACGGCGATTTAAGAACCTCGTTTGAATCTTCAACGCTCTGCACCTTTAGACATAGTTTAAATCTGGAATTACTCCAAATCTGTTCATCTACCTGTCCAGAAGGCTTTTGCGTTGCTAAGATCAAATGTACTCCAAGACTACGTCCTATGCGAGCCGCAGATATCAGCTCTTTCATAAAGTCTGGTTGCTCTGCTTTCAGTTCTGCAAACTCATCAACAATCAACACAAGATGATGGATAGGAGTCTTAACCTCACCGGCTTTGTATTTTTTTATGTACTTGTCAATGTGATTGACGTCGGCCTCGGCAAAAAGACGTTGCCGCTTTTGTAGTTCTGCTTTAATGGATTTCAAGGATCTGTCAATCTGCTTGCCATCAATGTTTGTAATTGCTCCGAGCAGGTGTGGCAATTCTTTGAATTGATTAACCATACCACCTCCTTTAAAATCTATGATGACAAAGGAGACTTCATAAGGATGGAACAATGTTGCAACGGATAGAATATACGTTTGGAGTATTTCAGATTTTCCCGAACCTGTAGTTCCGGCAACCAGCCCATGTGGACCATGCGCCTTATCGTGTAAATCCAAACATACAATACCGTTCTTTGTAACACCAATAGGAGCAGCCATTGTTTTATAGACCTGTGATGCCCCCCATCTGGTTTCAAGGTCTATATCTTCCGGCATAAATATGTTCATCATCTCGAACAACGAGATGTTTTTTGTTAAACCGCCCTCCAATGATATTTCTTCAGTATAAACAGGAGCTAAAAGCTGCACCATGAGCCGACTATCCTCTTCTGAAATCGGTTCACATACAAATGGGACTTGAATGTCTTTATCTGCGATATTCACCAATTGCCCTTTATTTTCGGATTGCATTGCAATCATACAGGTGCATCCAACAGGAACCTGACTTCTATGGTCAACCATAAACACAAAGGTTACTCCAAGCTCTTTTCCTTTAGAAACAAACTTTGATATGGGATGACGTTGAAAACCGTATTCATCATAGAAAAAAACTATAATATGACGAATTTGTTTTTTCTCATTCTTTTTGCTTTCCCGTTCCGTCAGCTCCTTGAACAGATAGTCGAACACACGATTCTTACTTTCATCGTCAATCACAATGTTCCTATATCCCGTTTCTTCGTTATTTACATGAGGAAGAAACCGTAACCAACTTATTTTGTCTTTATGGGACTCTTCAGCAATAAAAATAAGCTCAACATCGGTCTTATATTGACGGGTACATATATCCAAAATAATATTTCTAAAAATTGCAAACCGATGATTGGGATCACCAAAAATGCACACCGCATTAGCACTTTTTAAATCAAAAACTACAGGTGCGTCTTCAATAAAAATACTCTCATCACGCACAGTTACAGGAATAAGTTGCAAATCATCATCGGTTTCCAACTTTTCCTTTTTCTTATACTGCACAACCCTTTTTGCGGTAACCGAGCCAGTGCCGAGACGAACGAATAAGAAATCCTCATCATCAGGCTGTCTATCAAATAAATCAGAAGAAAAGGATGTTAGATGCTTTTTTTCATCTTCCACATCAATATATAAATCTTCAAGTTGTTTTTTTTCAAAATCTCGAAGTTGACTAATTTCCTGCCGTTTACGAGCTATATAAGCGTTGTATTCTTCTGTGCGCTTGAGTAATGTTTTTTTATAATCCTTTCGATTGTCTACAAAACCAAGCACAGCCGTCACAACAGCCATTGAGGCAGACACAACACTGAAAACGATCATTGTACCGCCGCCTTGCATGGCCATTGCTCCAGACGTCAACATCATGCCCATTGACGGCAACAGGCTCATAAACAAATTATTCTTCGGCTTTTCCGGCTT
>OMUY01000020.1 GCA_900314355.1 uncultured Eubacteriales bacterium
GAACAATATGTACACCCAGCTTCACGGGCAAGGGATTATTGACGAGGTATCCTATCTGGAACGAACGACCGAGTTGGGATATAAGGTAACGGAACTGCGCAATAAGCGATTAAAGCTCTTGAGTGTGGACGAGGACGAAATGCTGATTGAGAACCTACGGGTTCTCAAGGAGAAGCTCTCTGAATCCCCGAAAACGATCCTTCACTTCGATCCACAGCTTTTCTTGACGATAACGGAAAAGGTTTTTATCGGAAACGACGGTACAGTTGTGTTTCAGTTTAAGGGTGGACTTCAATTAAGACAGAGACTATCGGAGGTGTTATGATGGCAACGCTCAGAACAATATCTTATGGCTATGAGATAAAAAACGGCGTTGTCGCCGTTCAGCCAGAGGAAGCAAGTATTGTGGCTGAAATCTTCTCGTTATATGTCGCGGGAAAAACACTTCAAAATATCTCCGATACGCTTGTCCAGCGTTCGATCCCTTTCTATATGGGCGAGGTCCGCTGGAACAAGAACTCCGTAAAACGGATCATTGATAACGCAAAGTACATAGGCGATGAAACGTATCCGCGGATTATCGCCGAGGACGTTTTCCGAGAAGCACACAAAATGAAGGATTGCAAAGGCGGTGCTGCCACACCGCTTTCTCCAATCCTTGAATATTTCAAAGACATTTGCGTGTGCGGGAATTGCGGAACACGCTACAAACGTATCAACACCTGGGGCTCCAGAGAAAAATGGATGTGCGCGGATGGCTGCAAAACGCTACTGTTTGTAACGGACGAACTGCTGGAAACAGCCGTTTGGAAAACAATCAACAAGGTTATTCAGAATCCGAATTTGCTGGACGTTACCCCGAGATCACAGTATATTCCGTCAAAGGGTGTCGTCAGAGAAGAAAATGAAATGCTCCGTCTGTTGGAACAGCCGAAAATCAGTTTCACGGCAGCGGCGAAAAGCATATTGAATTGTGCCGCTTTGCGATTTGAGTGCTGTGAGTTTGACAGAGGAGAAGTCTCTCAAGCGTTAAAGGATGAATTCGCGGATATGACGCCGATGGATACGTTTGATTTGCAATTCATGAAGAGATATATCCGCAGAATCAAGGTTTGCCCGAACGGGAAACTTACCGTTGTGTTTTACAACAGAGCAGAAATTACAGCGATAGGAGGAACAGACGTTGGAAGCAACATTACAGAAACGAGTCACGAAAATTGATGCAAATCCCATGCTCGCAAGAAAGAGAAACGATACAAAACGGCTTCGCGTCGCCGCCTATTGCCGCGTTTCGACCGATGATGAAGAACAGATCAACAGCTACGAGGCGCAGATCGCATACTATACCGAAGCGATTGCAAAGAATCCGAGCTGGATCTTTGCCGGTATCTACGCGGACGAGGGTATCAGCGGAACGATGACGACAAAGAGAAAGGATTTTCTCCGGCTGATGGACGACTGCGAAAAGGGTAAGATCGACATGATCCTTACGAAGTCTATTTCGCGGTTTGCCCGTAACACGGTTGATAGTCTGAGCTGGGTGCGCAAGCTCCGCGCGATGAACATCGGCGTGTATTTCGAAGAGCAGGCAATCGACTCTTTGAAAGCTGAGAACGAAATGCTGATCGGTTTGTTCAGCGTGATCGCACAGTCCGAGAGTGAAAACATCAGCGCGAATGTCCGCTGGGGCGTTCAGCAGAGGATGAAAAATGGCGTCTATCACGCAAACTTTAAGTGTTTTGGGTATGAAAAAGGAGTCGATGGCATTCCAATTATTGTTCCTGAACAGGCAGAGATCGTCACAACCATTTACAATCGCTATCTGGATGGGAGCAGTATTCCTCAGATTCAGAGTTTTTTACAACGCTCCGGCATCAAATCGCCAACCGGAAAAGATATATGGTCACGTGATGTAATAACACATATCTTGAAGAATGAAAAATATGTTGGCGATTTACTCCTTCAAAAGACCTTCAGAACGGATTGTATCTCAAAAAAACAAAAGGTGAATCGAGGAGAACTTCCTAAGTATTTAGTATCTGACAATCATCCCGCCATAATATCAAGAGAAAAGTACAACCTCGTACAAATGGAATTTGCCAGAAGGGGTAGCGAGCATAAAAAGTCCTCCATTACTATTACCGAGCAAGGAAAGTATAGCGGTAAGTATGCATTAAGTGAGTTATTGATTTGCGGTGAGTGCGGAGGTCATTATCGTCGCCGACAAAAATCAAAGAATGGGAAAAAGCAGATCGTGTGGCGTTGTATCAACAGGATTGAGAATGGCGAACAGGCATGTGACGCTATCGGAGTTGAGGAACAGAAACTTCAGAAAGCTATTTGCCGGTGTTTGAACAGGCTTTTTACAAAGAAAGACGAAACGATACGCTTGATTCAAAGGAATTTAGAATATGCCGTAACAGGTCAAAGTGGTGCCGGAAGTGTTTATATTCTCGAAAAACAGATAGTTACTCTTCAGGAAGAGTCGGAAAATCTAATGACGATGATGAATGCAACCGGAGGAGATACGGAGAAATATGTTCTCGCGATTGAAGAGAATTTCAAGAAAGTCAAAGTGCTTCGGCAACAACTGGAGACAGAGAAATGTAAGGTTCAGGTCGATGGGCAACAATCAGCCTTGCTTGAAAGAATGACAGCTATGTTTTCTTCCGATTCAATTTCATTCGATGAATACGACGATGTTGTAGTCAGAAGACTTGTTGAGTGTATTCGAGTGATGAAAGATAAACGGATAGTTGTAGTGTTAAAAGGTGGGCTGCAAACCGAAGAGATGATTGCATGACTGAAAGAAACGGAAAGGTAATATATAATGTATAACTATTATAAGGGAAAAGGCCGAGGAACAGTTCTTTTTAGAATTAGTATCGAGGATAAGATTCCCGAATTGTATTGTGGTCATGGAAACTGGTCAAAGCTCGATTCGTTCATTTGGCGATTGTTTGAGACATCAAAAGATAGAGACAAATTCATTGAAGCAATCAAAGAAGAAAAAGCACAATCCATTATCGAAAAAAAGATATGAACTTGGATAGAATGGAAAGTGTTATTGCCGCGACCAAAGGTTAAACTGAAACAAACGAAGGGCTATCTTACAAATTCCATACCGGGATTTGAAGTAGCCCTTGATTTATTAACTGAGGTATTTATCAAACCGACTCTTTAAAAAAATGGTTGAAATCATAATCCACGCATGATACCATAGTGTAGAAATATCCGATAAACGTAAAGAAAAAAATACATATGGTCTGTTTTTGATGTGAAATGAGTGAATGGTGGCCAAAACCGTTGAAAAATAAGGATTTTTCAGGGGTGCCAATCTGCACGATTATCACAATGAAGACCAGATCGTTTTCGGTCTGGTTTTTCGTTTTTTATAGATTTATTCG
>OMUY01000057.1 GCA_900314355.1 uncultured Eubacteriales bacterium
GTATGCGGAAAAGAACTTTCAAGAAATCATACTGTTATAAATGCGATAGGACATAACTGGGATAACGGCAAAGTCACAAAAGAAGCCGACTGTGAAAATGAAGGAGAATTGACATATACTTGCTCAAACTGCGGTATGACAAGAACCGAAGTTATTCCTGCAACAGGTCATAAGCAGGGAAGCGAAGTGATAGAAAACGAAACAGCCGCGACATGTGAAAAAGACGGCGGATATGATACTGTCGTTTACTGCACTGTATGCGGAAAAGAACTATCCCGCAATCATAAGACTGTCAATAAAACAGGTCATTCATGGAAAACAAAATTCACTTGGAACGGTTATTCCAGTGCGACCGCGACAAGAATATGCAATAATAATCCGTCTGAACGTGAAACGGTAACTGCCGTCGTATCGTCTGAAATCACAAAACAGCCGACTGAGACAGAATATGGGACAATGACTTATTCGGCTGTGGCTGTATTTTCAGACGGGGAAGTCATCAAAGAAACAAAAAACGAGAGATTGCCTAAAAAAGAAAATTCTAATCCCGGCGATTCCGATTCTAAAGATGAGAAAAAAGACAATGTCTGCAAATACTGCGGCAGAGTTCATACCGGAGTAAGAGGTAAAATTGCTCAGTTTTTCCATAATATTTTCTACTTCTTTAAATCAATGTTCAGAAGAAGAAAATAATAAAGGGAAAGTTTAAAATAAAACTTCCATATTATAAATTCACTTGTAGTGAAATCAATTAATATGGAAGTTTTTGTTGACAAGAAATTTATTAATTTTCGATATTTTCGTCTGTTTTATTTTCGGCTTCTTTAGACAACGGATTTTTTTCAATGGCATCTTTGACTTGTTCTGCGACGACATGAGTGTAGATGGAAGTCGTATCAAGGTTTTCATGTCCCAATATATCTTTCAGAACCAATATGTCAACGTGACCGTATCTGTACATCAGTGTTGCGGCTGTATGCCTTAGTTTGTGCACAGAAATTCCTCTGCCGCCGAGACCTGCTTTATCAATAAATTCATAAACAATTTCCTGAACCATTCTGTTGCTTATTCTTTTATTTCTGTTTGATAAAAATAACGCATTTTTATCTGATACCCCATCTTTTGGTCTTACTGCCAGATAGGCGTTTACAGCAGATATGCATGCCTCGTTTAAATAGATAGTTCTTTCTTTGTTGCCCTTTCCGGTCACGACTAAAGAATTATCGCTTCTGATATCGCTTATATTAATATTTACAAGTTCTGACAAACGTAGACCGCAGTTAAGAAATAAAGTTATAATACAGTAATCGCGTTCTTTGTTTTTTCCATCGACGGATTCAAGAAGTTTTTTGCTATCGTTGAGTGTCAGATATTTCGGCATCGATTTTTTCTGTTTCGGAGTTTTTAATGACGCCATGGGATCAGAATCTATTATATGTTCGTGATCATACAAAAATTTAAAAAACTGTCTGAGGACAACTGTTTTTCTGGCTCTGACTGCGGCTCCGTTTTGTTTAACGGTTCTGCAATATGAAATATATTCATAGCCGTCGGATGTTTTTATAGACCGAAAAAAATCATCGTCGAGATATTTTATTACAATATCTGGATCATCGGTTTTATTTCTTTTGTTGAGCATATATTTTAAAAATTCTTTCAGGTTTAAAGAATATTCAAATATTGTCTGTTCGGACCTGTTGATATTTATCATATAATAAAGATAATCATTGACTCTTTTCGGCAATGAATCGTAATCAGGCTGTTTATTTACCATAAGCCCCTCCTATAAATTGCGCAAAATATTGATTTTGTACAATTTTATATTTTTTTTTATCACCTGTCAAGTCCTTCTTTTAAACTTTAAACAACTGATAATAACTGAAAATTTGAAATAACGGAAGTGAAATTTTTGCCAGATAAAAAAGATTCCGCTATTAAAAGCGGAAAAAAAAGAAAACTAAAAATTTTCTCAGCGATTGTTCTCGCGTTTCTTCTTATTTGGTTTTCTGTCTGTTTTGGACTTTATTTTTTTGAAGATTCATATTATTATAAACCGTCTGATTTATCAAAGTCGGCATTTTCTTTTGACGCTTATAAAATTTTTGATAAAAATCTGAACCCTGATAATTTTATTGATAATATAAATTACAGCGATATTGTCACAGACGATAATTCAGGAATAAAGTTTGCAAAAAATACGTTTCTTTTGAACACCGAAAAAAAACTTTCAAAAAATGAAATTAATATAATTGAAAAAAATTTTGACTGCTCAATTTCCGGAATTATAGATGAGATGAATGTCTATCAATTTAAAACAAATGAATACTGCGATTTGAATAAACTTAAAGATATTTGCGATAAAATTGATGATATTTCGTTTGTAAATAAATCATTAGTCGATTATTTTGAGGAGACTCCGGGAAGTTCGGAATCGAATGACTCTCCTACCGATTATTATTTAAATTATAATTCCTATTATGAACAAATAAATGCGGAAAATGTTTTAAAACTACGCTTAAATTGTGAAAATATTTCAATAGGTTTTATAGATACATATATTAATCCTGATATTTCTTATTTAAACGTAATTAATTCATCTGATTATGATTTTAAAAATTTCAGTTCTGAATTTCCCGCATATTCAAATCACGGCTCTCATGTGTCAGGCATAGCGGTATCTAAAGCAAATGAATATTTTTCGGGTATTTGTCCCGGCGCCGGAATTGTTTCATTTAACGGACTAAACAATACTATTTCTTACTGGCTTTCGTCGATTGATGAAATTGTCTGCAAATATAATACGGGAATAATCAACGTAAGTATGGGCTATAATGATTATCTTGTACTTGCAGCATCTCTCGGAAATAAAAACGCCGAAAATTTTATCAAAGATGAAGCGGAATTTTTTACATACAGTTTAAATTCTCTTTTAACTAACGGTCATGATTTTCTTATAGTTACTTCTGCCGGCAATACCAACAATGATCATATTTATAAAGACAATGATTTATATTTTGGATACGGGCAGAAAAAAATACTTGATAAAATTGACATTTTAGACATCTTTTCTTCAGGTGAAGGAAAAGCGAACAGTATCTATGATTCATTTTTCAATGCAATATATCCTGATTTTCTGACAGATAAAAACATTAATGATATATGCCGTAAAGTTTCAGAACATATTATTGTAGTAGGTAGCATAGACAAAAATAATATTATTTCAGACTATTCCGATTTAGGCGAAAATGTAGATATTTACGCTCCCGGCGAAAATATTTTAAGTTACAGCGGAAACGGGAGTTATATTTATATGTCGGGCACTTCCCTCTCATCTCCTTTTGTCTCAGGCACGGCGGCGCTGATGAAAGAAAAAAATAAAAATCTAACGTGCAGCGAAATTAAAGATATTATTCTTTCTTCGTCGGATAAATCGGTAAAAACGCAAATAAACGGAGAAACAATAGAAACTCCTATATTAGATGTTGATAATTGTTACAGTTCATCATAATTTTTTAAAAAGATTTTCTACAAAATTTAAAAACCGAAAATTAATTTCTTATTTTTCTTGATATTATCATTGTATTAATGTATAATAGATTCAGTTTTATCAAATTTTGGAGAAAAAGATGCTCGGAAAAATTGTCCGTGTTTCAGTTACGAAACCATTCAATTTTTTTGACAGAGAGCGAAATATCAGATATCAGCTGAATTACGGGTTAGCCGTATATAAAACATCTGACGGAGAAATCAAAACAATCCCTGCTTTTATTCTGGGAATAACGCATCCTGTCAACACTTTTGAAGGCCGTGTAGTTTGTGTAGTTGAGCACGAAAACAGAAAAAATGACTATATTGTAATTGCGCCTAAAAAAATCAAGCCGATTAATTATGAAATAGAAGATTCTCTTTCTTTTTATAAAGACAGAAATATAATTAAATACGACTGTTTATTTGAAAAGTCCTGCGGAGCCGCTATTTATAAAAGAACCGACGGAAATGCAAAATTTCTATTGATAAAAAATCTTAGAAGTAAAATCTGGGGTTTTCCAAAGGGTCATATGGAGCGCGGAGAGAATATGATTCAAACCGCAAAAAGAGAAGTTTTAGAGGAAACCGGGCTTCATATTAAAATATACAGAGGATTTGTTGCGGAATCAAATTATAACGTTGGAAAGCATGTAAAGAAATCTGTTTCCATCTTTTTGGCTAAAGCTTCTGACAATGAACAAATCACAATTCAATCTGATGAAATTCAGGATTATATATGGCTTCCGTATGAAGAGGCGTATTATGCTTTAAATTTCGACAATGACAAAAGAATTTTATCGGAAGCTTACAATTTTTTGAATAAAAATATTAACATTGAGGCTGAACTATGACTGAATCTTTGGCTCAACACCTTGTGGAATTTTTCGGAACAACTATTCCCGCGAATTGGACTATTTTTATTATCTCTCTCTTGCCTATACTTGAACTGAGGGGCGGACTTATTGCGGCTGCTTTATTGAAAGTTCCGTTTTGGAAAGCTTTTCTTATCTGTTATCTTGGCAATATTATCCCTATTCCGTTTATAGTATTCCTGATTGAAAAAATCTTTGTCTGGCTTTCAAAATATAAATTTTTCGCCAAAATAATAAATAAACTTCAGGCAAGAGCGGAAAAAAACAGACAAAAAATCATGAAATACGAGGAATGGGGTCTTCTGCTCTTTGTAGCAATTCCTCTTCCAGGTACCGGCGGATGGACAGGTTCACTTTTTGCCGCGCTTTTGGGTCTCGACAAGAAAAAATCCATTCCGATTATCATGCTCGGTGTATTGATAGCCGGAATAATTATGACAATATTCACTTATTTAGTACCCGGTTTGGCAGAAGGCAAAACTTTAAGCGAAATATTTTTAGCATCGGCATAAAAACAGATATTTTAATTTAAAGCGGAGGTTTTTAATTAACCTCCGCTGTTTTATTCCGGTCTTGTCAATTTTTTAATCCATTTAAAACGGTTTACTTTTATTGCCGCGACGCCGCATTTTGTCAGCTGATCAAGTTTCAGTAAAAAGAATGTTACCGGAACAGGCCATTTGAAAACAAAAGCAGATAAAAACGAAAGAGGCAGAACAATTCCCCACATCCATATTAAGTCGTTAAAAAGGACAAAATTTGTCTGCCCTCCGCCGGAAACAATACCTGTAAGACACGGCGCCTCATAACTTGAGCCTATTATGCTGATGCAGATTATATATATGAATGTCCTTGAAAGTTCCTGCGTTCCCTTTGACACATTGAACAGTGAAATTACGCCGTTGCACATGATGAACATCAAAAAAGATGAAACTAATCCTATTGCAATATAAATAATCTGCAGTCTTTTAGTGTATGTCTTAACTCTCGGAATATCATTTTCTCCTACTGTTTTTCCGATAATGACAGATGAAGAGTTTGACGTTGAATTGTAAAGTACGGATACCACCTGAAAAACGGTTGTCGCTATGTTATTTGCTCCGAGTACATAAGGATTGTCTATTCTTCCGAGTATGGCTGTCTGAAGAAGCATTGCCATTCCCCAGGAAAAAGACGAACAAACGAGCGGGAATCCGGATTTCAGATAATCTTTCGTAAACTGCCCGCTGACAGAAAAGATATCTTTAATTTTCAGTTTTATTTTTTTGTCGATGAAAAATACATAGACGCATGTAATTACAAGCTCCAATACTCTTGAAACGAAAGTTGCGTATGCGGCGCCTTTGACTCCCATTTCTTTTGCTCCGAAATGCCCGAATATCAAAGCATAATTTAAAAAGATATTCGTAACAAGAGAACATGCGCTGCAGATAAATCCGACGCTTGCGGTTTCAACACTTCTTAAAAGACCAAGAAGAATTTGAGTAAAAGTATAAATGCAATATGTGTATCCCATAATTACAATATACTTTGAACCTTCGGCGATTGCGTCCTGTTTGTCTGTAAGTAGAGATAAAATTTGATTTGGCATTGTTATTACCAAAACAGCAAGGACAAGACTTAGAAAAATACCTATCAGATTTGCCGAAGAATATATTTTCTTGATGTTCTTAATATTTTTTTCTCCCCAATACTGCGACGTGAGAACGCTCATGCCGTTTGCACTTCCCATTGCGAACATCTGCAGCAGGAATTGAATCTGATTCGCAAGAGACACTCCATTCATAGAGGTTTCGGAATATCTGCCTATCATTATGTTATCTGCAAGGTTTACGCTGTATGTGAGCAGATTTTGTAAAATTATTACTCCTGTGAGAGAAAAAAACAGTCCGTAAAAATATTTGTCAAATTTTTTTGTTTTTCCGTTCATTGCTGACAACTATTTGCCGATAAATTTTTTAATTACTTTTGCGGAGACAGCGGCTGCGGATAAAAGCGAAAATCCGAATACAGCAGCTCTTTGAATGTCCAACCCGTCGGCGTCAAGAAAATATCTTATTTTACTTTTTATATTTCTTCCGCAGACATCAAAATAATTGAGAGTAAAAGTATTGAAATTTACAACGTCGTCTTCGTAAAAATCAAAAACTCTGACTCCCCTTTCAGAATTTCCGTAGCTCCTGAATGAAGCCGCCGGAGACTGGATGAATCTTATGTTATCTTTTACGCCTTCAAAATTATTTGTATGGTCATGACCGGAAACTATCGCGATAATATTATTTTGTCTCAGTATTTCATCATAAAAACCGTTTTCTTCATTTACAGACTCAACAGGTTCGTTCAATTCTCCAAACGCTTTTTCTCTGTTCAGTTTATAATACTTGCCGTTTAACTTGCAGTCATAATCAGATGAGTCGGACTCTGCCACAAAATCAGAAAGCTCCTGAAGCGGCACATGAAGAAACATAATTCCGGGAACGTTGTTTAATTTTTCTGATGATGATTTAAACCAATCTACCTGCGATTTCATTATAACGTTTCCGTAATTATCATCATGTTCGTTATATCCCGAATGGCGCGATGTATCTATATTCCAGATAATGAGCTTAATTTCTCCGTCTTTACCGCATACATCAATCGTGTAATTACCGGCAAGCTCGCCTTTTGTTTCTGAACCGACATTCATTTTGTAGGAACGAAAAATATCGCATTGTTCGTCTTTTGACACATCGTTCATGTCGTCGTGATTACCGAAAATCACAGCGAATGGGACTTTTTTACTTTCAGGAATTGAAAGAAATTTATCGAGCGTTTCTTTGATAATTATCAATTGCTCTTTATGAGAATAATTTTTGCGTTTTGAGCCGAAACGAGGATCGCAAATGTGATTGCCTAAAAGATTATCTCCCGTAAATATTATCAAATCGGGAGAAGTTAAATCAATCGCATTGCCGATTAACTCAACGCAAGCTTTTCTAATCCATATTAAGTCTTGAACATCGGAAATCTGCAATATTCTGAACTTTCCGTTATTGAAATTCAATTTATTCATTATTAATTTATCCTTTCAAATACGCTTTTACATGAGAAAAATCTTTATTTTTTAAATCATTTTTGTCAATTAAGAAATAAAGATAGCCTTGATTCTTAAATTTTAAATCAAAATCTTTGCCGGAAAACGAATCGACGGAAAGAAGAAGATATTCATCAGTATCTATAGTATCCGGAAAATCGCCCATTAGCTGATGACAAAAATCGGGACAGTTATTTATATCCTCGGTAAATTCTATTTTCATCGGCTCAAAATATTCTGGATCGCCGTTTTCGTCTACAATTTCGCCTGAAAGAAGATCCAAAGTTTTTGCGTCAGAATATATTGTCTGAAAATATCCTTCAGGCTGATACCCTTCTGTAATTGCCGGAGCATCCTCCTCGCCGAGAGCGGATGCAATACATCCGAAAAAGTACAGATGACCTTGTGAAGGAAGAAGATTATTTAATTTTGAAGCTTCTGCCAAGTCAATTTGACATATAAACTCAAGATCAAATCCTTCAGGATCCTGAGGCCATTCAAAATCATCCGGAAGATCCGGACAGCCGAAAAACCGAGACTCGCCTAAATTTTCTTTATCTTCACTTAATTTAAAATACAAAGCATTGTTTGTTTCCATAAAGTACCACCGCCATGTATATCGATTTTATCAAAAGTACGAAAAGAATTCAATATAAATATAATTGGCACGGTCTCGAAGAAAACCGCCAATAAGTCAAAAAAAACAGATGTAACAAAAAATAGTTACATCTGATAATTATGGTTGCGGGGACAGGATTTGAACCTATGACCTCCGGGTTATGAGCCCGACGAGCTACCGAACTGCTCTACCCCGCGATATCTCTGAACAACAATAGTATTATAGTCCTTTTAATAATAAAAATCAATAGGAAAAAATCTCTTTCTATCTTTTAAATAAAAAGTTGCAAAATATTAATAAAATATTATGAATATATTGTATTCAAAAATTATATTTATATTTTATTTTCCTTTCAGCTCTTCTTTCCAGACCTCTGTCAGTTTTTCCAATGTCCATTGTGCATTTGCCGGACTTGTTGACGGCAGGCATACAGCCGATAAACCTGTTTTTGATTCAGAATATTTTTGATAAAGTGAAAAAGCTTTTTTGCCGTTAACAAAAATTCTTTTTATATTGCTTTGAACAATAATATAACTTAGGTCATTTGCCGTCACATTTTTAATAGAACTGTCCTTTGACAGCTCTATATCGCATGAATAAATAACATCCCACAGTGCGAGATTATTCTTAAGAATAATGTGTTTCTTTTCTTCGATTGTATCGGGAATTTTTTCATGATAAACAGTTGAAATCACTTTCCAAAACCTGTTTTGTTTGTTCCCGTAATAGAAGTTTTCTTCTCTCGATTTTACAGAGGGGAAAGACCCGAGAATCAGCGTATCCGAACTTTTTGAATACAGCGGCGCAAAAGGATGAATTAACATATTGCTTTATCCTGCCTTTCTGCCATTGATAAATTTAATACGAAGCCTTTGTTTTGCTTTGATATTTGGTATATTTAAATTATAATGTTTAATATTGAAATTGCAATGAGGAAATGGTATTATTATTTAAAGTCAGTATAAAAAATAATTAACGGAGAATTAATATGAAAAATTTCGGAGTAGTCATCGCGGACGATTACGAGTACAACCCTTATGTTGAATCTGTAAAAAAATACGGTTCAAAAGAAACAAAAAGAAGAAATAAAGAATCTGTGGAATTTGTTCTCGGGGAAAAAAAAATAATTTGTGTAAAATGCGGAATCGGAAAAGTAAACGCCGCATCGGCTACAGCATTTTTAATTTCAGATGACAACTGCGAAATAATATTCAATATAGGACTTTCCGGAGCTGTTTCCGGACACCGCAGAGATGACATAGTCGCGGGAAAATCATTCAGGGAATGCGACTTTGATTTGACTGCCATCAATGTTCCTCTCGGTGTTAAACCTCAGGAAAAGTTTGTCTATGAACCCGACAAAAAATTATTTGATCTCGCTTTGTCTATCCCGGGGGTCGGCAAAGCGGTATGCGGCACCGGAGATTTGTTTTTGGCTGACAAGAAGAAAGCCGAATTTTACAGAGAAACATTCGGAATTACAACATTTGATATGGAGACAGCGGCTATTGCCTCCGTATGCAATGACGCCGGCGTAAAATTTTTGTCGTTGAGGCAGATAAGCGATGACGCCGACGATGTGGCTGGAGCCGATTATACGGAATCAAATAATAAACAGCAGAAAACACTTTCAGATACGCTTTTGCAGATTATTGAGAAGCTTTAATTTATATGTCATTTAAACCGTCTGAAAACGAATGGGTTCAAATTTCCGGAACAGTGGAAGGAATCATTTTCAGAAATGAATCAACATCTTTTACTGTTCTTGATATTAATTCAAACGATGAGCTTATTACGGCAGTGGGAGTAATACCGGAACTGACTGCAGGTGAAAAAATCAATCTTACCGGGTGGTGGGATATAAATAAATCATTCGGCAGACAATTCAGAATAGAAAAACTAAAAAGGTCAATGCCTGAAACTGCTTCAGACTATCTGAAATATCTTTCATCCGGAGCTATCAAAGGAATCGGGCCAAAAACCGCAAAGCAGATAGTTGACAGATTCGGTGAAAATACGTTTGACGTATTGGAATTTGACCCTGAAAGACTGACTGTAATAAAAGGTTTTTCCGAAAGAAAAGCTTTTCTTGTTTCAGAACAGTTCAAACAGCAGATGTCTCTGAGAACTGTTATATTAGGTCTTGAAAAATTTGACTTGACCGCGTCCGAAAGCATCAGAATTTACAGAGAATTCGGAAAAAATTCAGTTCATATCATAGAAGAAAATCCTTATATTTTATGCGGCAGAATAGAAGGGTTTTCATTTGACAGAGCCGAAGAAATTGCCGGAAAACTTTCAAAACCTGTTGAATCAAGGTACAGAACGAGAGCCGGAATAAATTATGTACTCAGACATAACCTTTTTAACGGTCATACTTGCCTGCCGAGAAATAAATTGGTTCAGGTTTCTTCTAAATTATTGTCTTTGACAACAGACGAAACAGAATCCGGATTAGAAGAAATGATTAAAAATAAAATGCTGATTTCTTATAACAGAAATGAAAAAGAATTCATTGCTATTCCGGAAATTTTTTTTGACGAACGCAATATTTCGGAAAAAATAAAACTGTTTCTTCTGCTTTCATCAGAAAATTTTTCTGCAAATGAGAAAATTATTGATGAAATTGAAAAAGAAAACGACATAAAATATGCCGAACTTCAGAGAGAAGCAATAAGAAAAGCCGCTTCAAACGGTGTGTTTATCCTTACAGGCGGTCCCGGAACGGGAAAAACTACTACCGTACGCGGAATCATTTCTTTTTTTCATAAACTTGGCAGGACTGTCACTTTAGCCGCGCCAACAGGCAGGGCTGCGAAAAGAATGTCTGAGCTTACGGGAATGGATTCCAAAACAATTCACAGGCTGCTTGAAGTCGAATGGTCAAAAGAAGATAAATTGAATTTCAAAAAGAACGAGCAAAATCCTCTTGAAACAGATGTGTTGATAGTCGATGAAGCGTCAATGATTGATGTTGAGCTTTTCTCAAATCTTATTAACGCCTGCAAATACGGGACAAGGATAATTTTGGTCGGTGATTCAAACCAGCTTCCTGCCGTAGGACCCGGGAACGTTCTTGACGATCTTATATCATCCGGAATAGTTCCTTTTGTTAAATTGACTGTGATTTTCAGGCAGGCGATGAAATCTCTTATCATCACAAACGCGCATGACGTCATTGAAGGGAAATATCCTAATCTGAATGAAAAAAATAACGATTTTTTCTTTATGAAGCGCGAAAATCCAATCGCAGCCAAAGATACCATAGTACAGTTATGCACAGACAGGCTGTCTAATGCTTACGGGTACAGCCCTCTTGACGATATTCAAATATTATGCCCGTCAAGAAAAGGCGAATGCGGCACAGTTAACCTAAATTTAAAAATGCAGCAGAGCTTAAATCCACCGTCGCCGGACAAAGCCGAAGTAAAATCCGGACTTCACATTTACCGCGAAGGCGATAAAATTATGGAAACGAGGAATAATTATGACCTCGCATGGACTAAGGGTGAAGAAAAAGGCGCAGGAATTTTCAACGGCGAAATAGGTATTATCGAAAAAATCAATAATAAAGAAGGAAGCGTAAAAATAAAATTTGACGACGGAAAAATTTCATTTTTTCCTTTTGACTTTCTCCATGAACTTGAGCTTGCTTATGCGGTAACAGTTCACAAAAGTCAGGGATCAGAATATAATGCCGTTGTAATGCCTGTGGCCGACGTGCCGCCTAAACTTCTGTACAGAAATCTTCTGTATACAGCTATTACAAGGGCGAAAAAACAGATGATAATTGTCGGACGAGAAGATTTGATTGAAAAAATGGTTGACAACAATTTTCAGAATAAACGCTATTCTTTTCTCAAATATCTTCTGCTTGAAGGTAATAAACAATAATAATTGAGGTGGAATAAATGAATACATACGAAGCAATAAATAAATTGGTTGATTATGCGGTTGATAATAACCTAATACCTGACTGCGAGAGAATTTATTCGAGAAATCTAATTCTCGACGTAATGAAATTGGATTTTTACAAAGATGAAAAATTAGAAGAAACAGCTGATTTGGAAACAATTTTGAAAGTATTGCTTGATGATGCCGTTTCAAGAAAACTTATCGGCGACAACGTCACAGAAAGAGATCTTTTTGATACTCGCTTGATGAACTGCGTGACGCCGAGACCGGGTCAGGTAATTTCCAAATTCTATGAACTTCATGAAAAATCGCCCGAAAAAGCGACAGATTATTTTTTTGAGCTTTCCGAAAATTCTGATTATATACGCAGATACAGAATAAAAAAGGATATCAGATGGAATGTTGACACGCCTTACGGAGAGATGGAAATGTCTATCAACATGTCTAAGCCTGAAAAAGACCCCAGGGCAATAAAAGCCGCGGCAAAAGCTTCTTCAGATAAATATCCCGAATGTGCGTTATGCAAAGAAAATGAAGGCTACTCCGGCAGAATAGATCATCCCGCGAGAGAAACCATCAGATTAATCCCGATTAAAGTCGCCGGGCAGCATTGGTTTTTCCAGTATTCGCCTTATCAGTACTTCAACGAGCATTCAATATTTTTGAACGGAATGCACACGCCGATGAAAATCGACAGACAGGTTTTTGTCAAATTGACAGATATTCTCGACATTCTTCCTCATTATACGGTCGGTTCCAACGCAGGTCTTCCGATCGTAGGAGGTTCGATACTTGCTCACGAGCATTTTCAGGGCGGCAGACACGAATTCCCTATGGCAAAAGCTAAAATTATAGAAAATTTCACTCTGCCCGGTTTTGACAATGTCAATTTCGGTATTGTAAATTGGCCGATGAATGTAATCAGGGTTTCCAGCGAGGACAAAGAAAAAGTAATTGACGCGTGCGATAAAATATTAACGTTCTGGAAAAGATATACAGACAAAGACGCTTTTATATTCGCTGAAACAGATGGTCAGGAACACAATACCGTAACTCCTATATCGAGAAAAAGAGACGGCAGATACGAAATTGACCTTGTTTTAAGAAATAATATCACTACAGACGAGTATCCCGACGGATATTTCCATGCTCATCCGGAATATCATCATATAAAAAGAGAAAATATCGGACTTATCGAAGTTATGGGACTCTCTGTACTTCCTTCAAGGCTTAAAACCGAGATGGATATTCTTGCTGACGCTATTAAAAACGGTGAAGATTATCACAATATCGAAAAAATAAAAAAACACGCCGTTTGGGCAGATGAAATATTGAAGAAATATCCGGATCTTGACAAAAATAATATTCTTCCTGTTCTTTACAATGAAATAGGCGTAGTATTTTATAAGATTCTCGAAAACTGCGCGGTGTTCAAGCGCACAGATGAAGGCAGAAAACAGTTTGAAAAATTTGTAAATTCTATTAAATAAAAAATGAAAAGATTTTTTAAAGACGGAGAAACCGTATTATTCCAGGGAGACAGCGTAACAGACTGCGGAAGACCGAGAGATTACGACAACAAAAATTTTTCGTCAAGAGATTTACTTGGACCCGGCTACCCTGTTAAGGTCTACGATATTTATAAAGCACTTTTTCCCGACAATAAAGTTAATTTTATCAACAGAGCAGTATCCGGAGACAAAATATCCGATGTCCTTAAAAGGTATGATAAAGATACAAAGGAAGTCAAGCCTGATTTTTTGTCATTGATGATTGGCATCAATGATACATGGCATTTTCAGGATAATAACATTGAGGAACCTGCCGATGTTTTCAGCAGACTTTATGAAAAATATCTTATAAAAGTCAAATCCGATTTTCCCAGAATAAAGATTCTCATTATCGATGCTTTTTATTTTACTGACTGGCAAGGAAGAGAAGGATGGTATAAAGATTTTATTGAGAAACATAATTCGACTCATAAAATAGCCGAAAAATATGCAGACTACCACATTGATATGTTTGATATTATGACTCATCAGACAGATTTTGAAAAGGAAATTCTTTCCCAGGACGGAGTTCATCCAAAAGATACAGGTCACAGTTTGATCGCTTCCGAAATAGTAAAAACTTTAAAAATTATATAAAATATTACAATGAGCAATATCAAAGTCAAAATAAAAAAAATCGATTCTCTCGGTAATCGGATTAATGCTCTTGTATTGATTCCCGTAAATAAGAAACCGAATGATTTTACAACCGGTGTAATGTGGATTCACGGCGGTGGATATTTCCTTGGTATGAAGGAAATGGTCTTTATGTCAAGGGCGATGGATTTGTGCGAACAGTACGGATGCGTCGTCGTTTCTCCAGGATACAGAATGGCTCCTTTTTATCCGTATCCTTATGCTTTTGCAGATTGCGTCTCGACTCTTGAATGGATGAAAGACAACTCTGCGTCACTTGGATTTAATAAAAATCAGATTTTTGTCGGAGGAGAAAGCGCCGGAGGAGGTCTTTGCATTTCAGTCTGTCTTTGGGAAAAATATGTAAAAAGAGTGAATGTAGCTTATCAAACTCCGCTTTATCCGATGATGGATTGCAGAGATACCGATACATCTTATGACAATCACGCGCCTGTTTGGGGAACGTTTCAAAATCATATCGGCTGGAATCTTTACTTAAAAAACATAGTGGGCGACGTCCCTGTTTTTGCCTCCCCTGCCCTTGAAAAAGACTATCGAGGAATGCCGCCGTGCTATACTTTTGTCGGCACAGCAGATCCGTTTTTAAGCGAGACAAAAACTTATATAGAAAATTTGAGAAAAGTCGGTATCGAAGCGGATTATGACACTTATTCAGATGAATTTCACGCATTCGATATGCTTGCGCCGTTCAAGCAGACAAGCAAAATAGCTGTGAAAAAATTTAATGAAGAATTTCAGATTGCACAGAGAAAATATTTTGCCGAAAACAAATGATAAAGAAAAAGTTGACGGATTGATCAAAGGAGGTTATTATGGGTGAAAAGGTATAAATACAAAAGCGGCCATTCTGAGAACAATCCGATAAAAGACGGCAAATCAGTAGATATGGAAGAAAATAACCTGAAAACGCTTGATTACGATTACCGCAAAAAAGATAATAATATTTTCGGAGCTTATATAAAATCCACCATATCATCACATCCGGAATATATCGAGGACAACACATCTTATGAAGAAACTCCTCAATATCTCTATTACAAATGCGTGGACGGCAGTAAAATAAACAAAAAGAATTTATCACATTATATTAATTGGAAAAACGTTGACGACAGTGTAAATTTCAGAAAATTTATTTCAGAAGAAATGGACAAGAAGAAAAAAAATAACGATTCAGAAGAGTCGATTGATGAAAAAAATAAAAAAGAGATGGAGCTGTTTGTAAAAACATATACAGACAACCCTGAAAATTATCCTCTTCAGGATAAAGAAGATAAAGAAAAGAAGAAACCAAAAGATAAAAAAAATATTTGGAGGGTTTTAATCTCGGTTGTTTGTGTTGCGGCTTTATCTACTTCTGTTACAACATTGGTATGTTTTGAAAAATTTAAAAACAATGTCAAGGTATTGACGCCTCAAAATGCTGTCAGGCTTCAGCCAAACGATGAGGAAAGCGAGGATATTTACGTTGTTTCTCCTGAATTACTTACCGGGAATGGCATCGTTATGACGGCCGATACGACTACTTCAAAAAATGATGTAGTGATTTACAATCCGCCTGACACAACTACAACGAGAGTTTACTTAAATCAAACAACAACTAAATCATCAAGTGAAACAACGACATATGTAAATAAAAAGAGTCAAAAAGCTGCCGCGCAGACTGCCGCAAGAACTACCGCCGCAACAACAGCCGCCGTCCAGTATCCAATTAATATTAATACGGCAACAGTTGATGAACTGAAACAAATTAATGGTATCGGGGATAAAAAAGCTCAGGCAATCGTAAATTACAGAGAAACATACGGAAAATTCGATGACGTTTATGATTTGGCGCTTGTAGACGGCATAGGCGATAAAACAGTGGAAAATCTGCTGCCGTATATATGTGTATAAAAAGAAATAAAAGAAAAGAGCTTCTTTGAAGCTCTTTTTTATGACTAAAATTTTATTGAAAATTATTTTGACTCTGCGGAATCTTGAGATGAAGCGGAATCGCCGGATTTGACTGTATCTTCAGAAATCTGCTGTGTCTTGCGTGTTCTTTCAACTTTTTTCCCGCCCTTTTTGCCTGAAGTTTTAGCTTCCTTCTCGGCAGCTTTTGCAGCAGCCTGAGCTTCTCTCTGAGCCTGTATTCTCTCTTCGTTTGTGTTGTTTGTCTGAATTGCCCAGCGGGTAATTTTCATCTTGTTTTTGTCAGAGCCGGTCTCAATTACAAGGGTATCTTCTTTTACCGTTACTACCCTGCCTACGATACCGCCAATAGTAGTGATTTCGTCGCCAATCTGAATCGCGTCTCTCATAGCCTGATCTTCCTTCTGTTTCTTCTGCTGAGGTCTTATCATGACGAAATACATGATTACAAAAAGGAGAACCATCAATAAGATAGTAGACCAAACCGAGCCTGAACTTGAACCTGAAGCGGTAGTTCCTGTGGAACCTGAAAGCATATTGTATCCGATTGAGAGAAGCGCTGAGATTGAAAGATTCATTTTATTTCCTCCGAAAAATTAATTTTTTTCACTTTATTTCTGAAAAATTAATTAAAGCAATAAAAATATTATATTACATATATTCTGACAATGCAAGCAAAAAAATTATTTAATACGAGTGTCTAATAACTGTACATTGTCTGAATAGAACTGTTCAAACGTTCCTTTGTCAAGTGACTGCCTTATTTTTTCCATAAGTGTGTTGTAAAAATAAATATTATGCATAACCATTAATCTGAAGCCGAGAATCTCGTTGGCTTTTAGCAGATGTCTTATGTACGCTCTTGAATATTTTCTGCATACAGGACAATCACATTCTTCGTCTATCGGCCTTGAGTCACGCATATATTCGTTGTTATTTATGTTGATTATTCCCTTCCAAGTGAAAAGGTGGCCGTGTCTTCCGTTTCTTGACGGCATTACGCAGTCGAAAAGATCAACTCCTCTTCTGACAGATTCAAGAATATTTCCGGGTGTTCCCACACCCATGAGGTAACGTATTTTATCTTTGGGCATATACGGCTCTACTTCGGAAATTATATCATACATAACTTCTTTCGGTTCACCGACTGCAAGTCCGCCTATTGCATAACCGTCAAGTCCCATAGACGCAATTTGTTTCATATGGGCTACTCTGATATCTTTGAAGGTGCATCCCTGATTAATGCCGAATAAAAGCTGGTTTTTATTTATCGTGCTGTCGAGAGAATTAAGTCTTGCCATTTCTTTCTGACATCTTTCAAGCCATCTGGTTGTCCTCTCGCAGGAATTTTTGGAATATGAATACTGTGCCGGATTTTCCACACATTCATCAAAAGCCATGGCGACTGTAGACCCGAGATGAGATTGTATCTGCATACTCTGCTCAGGTCCCATAAAAATCTTTTTCCCGTCGACATGAGAATGAAAATATACTCCCTCTTCTTTAATTGAACGCAGAGAAGCGAGAGAAAAAACCTGAAATCCTCCGCTGTCCGTCAGAATAGGACCGTCCCATCCCGTAAATTTATGAAGACCTCCGAGATCGTAAATTACGTCATCACCGGGTCTTACATGAAGGTGATATGTGTTTGAAAGCATTATCTGGCATTTCAAGTTCTTTAAATCGGTTGATGAAAGACCGCCCTTTATTGCCGCACTTGTGGCAACATTTTGAAAAGCCGGAGTCTGTATTGTTCCGTGGACTGTTTCAAACTCCCCTCTTCTTGCGCTGCCTGATGTTTTTAGTAATTTATACATCTTGTTCTCCTTGAATTAATCAAAGTATGAGCATTGCGTCTCCGAAAGAATAAAATCTGTATTTCTCTTTTATTGCAATATTATATGCGTTTAAGATGTTTTCTCTTGTCGAAAATGCGGAGACAAGCATTATTAAAGTGCTTTCGGGAAGATGAAAATTCGTGATAAGTCCGTCTAAACATCTGAATTTAAATCCGGGATAGATGAAAATATTTGTTGATCCCGAACATTCTTTCAATCTGCCATTTTCATCGCATGTTGATTCGAGTGTTCTGCACGATGTTGTGCCAACTCCGATAATTCTGCCGCCGGAGTCTTTAGCTTTGTTGATTTTTTCCGCAGCTTCTTTTGGAACGAAATACTGTTCCGTGTGCATTACATGATCTTCTATATTTTCGGTTTTTACGGGTCTGAATGTTCCTATTCCTACATGAAGAGTAATATAAGCTATATCTACACCCATATCTTTTATTTTTTCAAGAAGTTCATCGGTAAAATGAAGTCCGGCCGTAGGCGCCGCTGCAGAGCCCGGATACTTTGCGTAGACCGTCTGGTACATTTCTTTGTCTTTAAGATCGTGAGTTATGTAATGAGGCAGAGGCATTTCGCCGATTTCATTTAAAATATCATAAACAGTAGTGTTCTTTTCATGAGTAAACTTTACTACTCTGTTTCCGTTTTCTTTGACCTCGGTGACAACAGCGTGAAGTATTCCTCCGTTAAAATCAAATTCGTCGCCTTCTTTGGCTTTTCTTCCGGGTCCTGTGATGCACTCCCAGACATCGTCTCCGCAGTCTTTTAAAAGAAGAAACTCGACCTTTGCTCCGGTTTTCTTTATACCGTATATTCTTGCCGGCAGAACTTTAGTGTTATTCAGAACTAGGCAGTCTCCGGGCTTTAAATAATCTACAACATCGTAGAAATGTCTGTGCTCTATTTGGCCCGTGATTCTGTTCATATACATAAGTCTTGACTCGTCTCTTTTCTCAAGCGGATCCTGAGCTATCAATTCCTGAGGAAGGTCATAGTAAAAATCGGATTTCTTCATTATTTTCTCCTCTTTTTTAATCTAAAAAAGTTGACTATTGATTTTAGTTATGTTAATATTTTGATATATAAATTTGAAACGGCTTGCGGCAATTAAATCGCTGTAATGCGTATTGTACTTAATGTACAACTTTTATATTATATATTTTTTTAATTGTTTTTACAATAGCTATTTCAATTTTATTTGTTAAGCATCCGGAGGAAAATTAAATGAAAAAGTACAAGGTAGGCGTAATCGGGGCTACCGGAATGGTAGGTCAGAGATTTATTACACTTCTTTATAATCATCCGTGGTTTGAAATTGCGGCACTTGCGGCAAGTGAAAGATCAGCCGGAAAAACTTATGAAGAAGCTGTCGGCTCAAGATGGGTAATGAAAATCGACATCCCGGAAAATGTTAAGAAAATAGTAGTCGACGATGCGTCCGACGTTGAAAAAGTCGCCTCAAAGGTTGATTTCGTTTTCTGCGCAGTCAACATGAAAAAAGACGAAATCAAAGCGCTTGAGGAAAAATATGCAAAGGCGGAAGTCCCTGTTATTTCAAATAATTCTGCCAACAGATTTACACCTGATGTGCCTATGGTAATACCGGAGATAAACGACGACCATCTTAAAATCATTAACGCACAGAAAAAAAGACTCGGAACAAAGCGCGGATTTATTGCAGTAAAATCAAATTGTTCAATTCAGAGTTATGTTCCGGCTCTCTATGCTCTTGATTCTGAATTCGGAGTAAAAGACGCCCTTGTATGCACATATCAGGCTATCTCAGGCGCCGGAAAAACATTTGAAAGATGGCCAGAGATGGTAGATAATGTTATTCCTTACATAGGCGGTGAGGATGAAAAGAGCGAGAAAGAGCCTTTGAAAATCTGGGGCAAAATTGTCGGAGATGAAATTGTTCCGGCGACAAAGCCGAATATCACGGCTCAGTGTGTCAGGGTTCCCGTTTCGGACGGACATCTTGCTGTTTGCTTTGTAAGATTTGATAAAAAGCCCACAAAAGAGCAGATTATAGAAAAATGGACGAGCTTTTCCGGCAAGCCTCAGGAGCTTAACCTTCCTCATGCTCCGAAACAGTTCCTTCATTATTTTGATGAGCCCGGTCAGCCTGCCACAAAGGATACAAGAAATATAGAGGGCGGCATGGCTATTTCTCTCGGAGGAATAAAAGAAGATTCACAGTATGATTACAGATTTGTCGGAGTTTCCCATAACACATTGAGAGGAGCTGCCGGCGGCGGAGTGCTTCTGGCTGAACTGCTCTGCGCTGAAGGCTATATTGAGCCTAAAGAATAATTAAATCTAAAATGATATTTATTTTATATCAGGAGGTATAAAATGTCTAAGGAAGTACTTTTTACAGGCGCAGGCGTCGCATTGATAACACCTTTTACCGAAGATTTGTCCAAGGTAGATTATAAAAAGCTTGAAGAGCTTATAAATTATCAGATTGAAAACGGTACTGACGCTCTTGTTGTCGGAGCTACGACAGGAGAAGGCGCTACCCTTTCATATGAGGAACATATAGATGTTATCAAGGCTGCAGTTGAGATAACAGGACGCAGAGTTCCTGTAATAGCGGGAACGGGATCAAATGATACTGCATTTTGCGTAAAGCTTTCAAATGCGGCGGAGCAGGTAGGAGCGGACGGACTTCTCCTTGTAACTCCTTATTACAACAAGACGTCGCAGTCTGGTCTTATCGAGCATTTTAATTTTGTAGCCGACAGAGTTTCCCATCCTATAATCGTTTATAACGTACCGTCAAGGACAGGTATGGCTATAAAGCCCGAAACATACGCTGCTTTAGCAGAGAATAAGAGAATAGTAGCTGCCAAGGAAGCTTGCGGAAACATTTCGGAAATCGCAAAAACAGCTGCACTCTGCGGCGATAATCTTACAATTTATTCCGGAAACGATGACCAGATAGTTCCTATTATGTCTCTCGGAGGCAAAGGAGTTATATCTGTTCTTTCTCACGTCGCGCCCAAGGTTGCTCATGATATTCCGTCTCTTTATCTTGAAGGCAAGACGACAGAATCCGCAAAACTCCAGCTTGAGTATCTTGACATCTGCAACGCACTTTTCTGCGATGTAAATCCTATTCCGGTAAAGGAAGCTTTGAATATGATGGGCTGGAATCTTGGAAGATGCAGACTTCCTCTCGGAACAATGAACGATTCCGCAAAAGCAATTCTCAGAAAAGCTCTTGCTAATCACGGATTAGTAAAATAAAAATACTTCAAAAAAAGACCGGGCGAAATTCCCGGTCAAATTTTTAAGGCAGGTAAAAAACATGAAGATTATTTTAAGCGGATGCGGCGGAAAAATGGGAGCTTTCGTAACAGAAGCTGTAAAGAAAAAGGAAAATTGCGAAATAGTATGCGGTGTGGATATTTTTAATCCCGGCACGCTTTCCTACCCTGTATATAACTCTTTTGAAAAAGTTAATGTTGAATCAGATGTTATTATAGATTTTTCAAACCCTTCAAATCTTGACGAAATCCTTGAATTTACGGCAAAAACTAAAATACCGGCAGTTCTATGCACGACAGGCTACAGTGATGAACAGGTAGAAAAAATTAAAAAAGCGTCTGAAAATTCAGCTTTTCTCCGTTCGGGCAATATGTCGGTCGGTATAAATTTAATGATGGAGCTTGCCAAAACATGCGCAAAAGCACTCGGCACGGATTTTGACGTAGAGATAGTCGAAGCTCATCACAATCAAAAGCTTGACGCACCTTCGGGAACGGCGTTGATGCTCGAAAAATCAGTTGAAGAAGGACTTGATTATAAACCTGAGATAGTTTATGACAGGCATGAAAGAAGACAGAAGCGCGACAAGAAAGAAATCGGAATGCATTCGATAAGAGGCGGAACAATAGTCGGCGAACACGAGATTATTTTTGCCGGACAGGATGAAATAATCAAGATTGAACACACTGCGCTTTCAAGAAATATATTCGCTGTCGGAGCATTAAATGCCGCGGTATTTTTGAAAGACAAAAAATCAGGACTTTTTTCAATGTCCGACGTTATTAAATCATAATTTTCGTCTGTAAATATAATTCCTTTACAGTGACGCTGCTGTAAAGGAATTTGTTTTACATTGACATCAGAAGCCGAAATTACATTCTTTCCTTATTTTCTTTAAAATTTTACTTACAGTTTCCGATGTTTCTTGACAATACTCATAGTAATCCGGTTTTTGCCCGTCGATATATTCAATAAAATCTTTTATTTCTTCTGACATTATTTTATCTTCGTCATTTTCTTCATATATAACATTTATATTTTTGTCATTATCTATTAATCTTACTTTGCTTAGTTTCGAGACGGAATCCAATAATATAGCTCCTGTGTCGCCTAAGATACAGCTGCCAATAAATCCGTTAGCCGCTTTGGAATAAGTAATTGTAACTGTTAAATCTGAATTGCTGTTAAATTTTTTGTATTTTAATATAACTGTGCCGGATATATCCGCTCCCGATTTCAAGAAATCGCAGCTTGAAATAATTTCATCCGGTTTTCCGAAAAGTTCAACAGCTACATAGACGTTATAAACGCCTAAATCCATCAGTCCTCCGGTTCTGAATTCAGGATTAAAAATATTGGGAAGTTGACCGGACATATATTTGTCGATTCTTGATGATCTTTGGGAAAAATCGAGGTGGGCGGTTCTTATTATTCCTAATTTATTGATATTACTTTTAATAGCCGGCAGCCCTTTTGAGTGCATAGATTTCATTGCCTCAAGATATATCAGACCTTTTTTGTCGGCAAGTTCTCTTAATTCGCAAAACTCGTCCGGCGTTACTGTAATTGGTTTTTCGCATAATACATTTTTTCCGTATTCAAGACATTTTTTTGACTGCTCATAATGAAGAGAGTTTGGACTTGCTATATATACTATATCGATATTATTATCGCTTAGCATTAAATTTAAATCGTTATAATATTTTTCGGCTCCGTTTTTTCCCGCAAATTCCCGCGCTTTATTTTCGCTCCTTGAATATACGCAATATAGATCTGCGTTTTTTACGTATTTGCAGGATCTGATAAAACTTTCGGTTATCGAAGATGTACCTATTGTTGCAATGTTGTATTTTTCTTTCATTTTATATGATTTCATCCTTTTTAAATTTTTTCTGCAATTAATATAGACTTTTTTTGTGCAAAATAATATAATAATGTTTGTAATAATAATTGATTTTATGTCGGAGATTTTCCTGATGTTCGAAAAAACAAAGTATTTTATTATCGATATGGACGGAACTTTTTATTTGGGAGATGAAATTATTCCCGGTTCTGATAAATTTATCTCCTATATCAGGTCAAAGGGAAAAGATTTTTATTTTTTTACAAACAATTCTTCTCACAACGAAGAAGAGTGTATGAATAAACTTGATAAAATCGGTTTTCCTGTAGACAGAGGCAGAGTCATAATTTCTTCTCATGTAGCGATTGACTTTATAAAAAGGAATCGTCCCGGGAAAAAAGTTTTCCTTCTTGCGAACGAAAATTTTACAAATGATTGCATAAAAGAAAATCTCCTCCTTGACAACGAAAACCCCGATATAATATTGCTTGGATTTGATACGACTTTGACGTATGATAAAATTAACAGAGCATGCAATTTATTGTATTATAACAAAAACACGGAGTTTATTGCAACTCATCCTGATAAAAATTGTCCGCTTAAAGACGGATTTATGACTGATACCGGGTCAATGATAGAGATGTTTTACGCCTCATCAGGTAGAAGACCAGATATCATTATCGGCAAACCTTACAGATATACTATTGACTATGTAACTCACAGATTGAATTGTGCGGAAGATGAAATCTGCTTTATCGGTGACAGAATTGAAACCGACGTTGCAATAGGATATGAAAACGGAATTGACTCTGTTCTTGTATATTCCGGTGTCACTACTCCCGAAATGTATCGCAATCAAAATATCAAAGCTACTCTTGACGTAAAAAATCTAAAAGAGCTGTGTAATTATATTTAATTTTATTTTTCTTAAATCAAGAAAGGATTTTAATATGGAAGATATAAAAAAAGCATGGTATAAAGAAATGGTAGTTTACCAGATTTGGCCTAGGAGCTTTTGCGACGGCAACGGCGACGGAATAGGCGATTTGAAGGGCGTATTATCTAAACTTGATTATCTAAAAGACCTCGGAATTACCGCCATTTGGTTTTCTCCTCTTTATGTGTCCCCGGGAAAAGACAGAGGATATGATATTGCCGATTACAAAGATATAGCTCCTGAATACGGTACGCTTGACGATTTTAAAGAAGTAGTAAGAGAAGCTCATAAAAGAGGGATCAGAATAATCATGGATCTGGTCATCAATCATACTTCCGATCAGAATAAATGGTTCATAGAATCCAAAAAGAGCAAAGATAACCCTTATCATGATTACTATTTCTGGAGAAAAGGAAAATTAGGCAACAGACTGCCTCCGAATAACTGGACCTCGAATTTCTCAGGTCCGGCGTGGGAATACGACAAAAACCTTGGAGAGTATTATCTTCATCTTTTTACAAAAGAACAGCCCGATTTAAATATGGATAATCCGAAAGTCAGAGAAGAGATAAAAGACATTCTCAAATTCTGGCTCGATATCGGCGTTGACGGTTTCAGAGAGGACGTAATAACTTATATTTCAAAGGTTGAAGGTCTGCCAAACGGACTTCCCTCTCCTGCCGCCGGAGGCATAGACAAATATCAAGATGGACCCAATCTTCACAAATATTTACAGGAATTTAAATCCGTCTGGTCTAAATATGACTGCATGACAGTAGGCGAAGCTCCGATGATGACGCCGAAAAAAGCATTGAAACACATCGCCGAAGGCCCGGAACAGGACCTTAATATGATGTTCCATTTTCAGCACATGGGATGCGACTGCATTATAAACGCCGCTATTCCCACAAAATTCAATCTTAAGAAATTTAAGAAAGTTTTCACAAACTGGCAGACTGGGCTTTATGGAAAAGCATGGAACGCAAATTACATCGAAAACCACGATCAGCCGAGATCCGTTAACAGATTCGGTAATCTTAAATACAGAGAAGCAAGCGCAAAAATGCTTGCTACAATGTATATCTGCTTATGCGGAACGCCGTTTATTTATCAGGGTCAGGAGATAGGCATGACAAACATCTGCCTACCGGACATAAGTTTATACGATGATGTTTCTTCTAAGGATTTGTACAAGACGATGAGAAAATTAGGACTTCCGGAAAAAGTCGCGATGAAAAACATAATGTACGGTTCAAGAGACAATGCAAGAACTCCTGTTCAGTGGTCTGCAGATAAAAACGCGGGATTTACTTCAGCCGATAAAGCATGGTTCTATATAAATCCAAATTACAAGGATATAAATGTTGAAGACGCCGAATCGGATCCCGATTCTATTTTGAATTATTACAAAAAGCTTCTTAAATTCAGAAGAGAAAATGAAATCTGCATTTACGGAAGTTACAAAGAGCATTACCACGAGTCAAACGATTTGTATGTGTATTCACGTCATTATAAAAATCAGAGAATGCTTGTAATCTGCTCATTTTCCGATAAGGATTTTAATTTCAAAGCTCCGGAAGGGTTTGATTTAAACAAAGGAACAATAGCTCTTTCAAATTACGGCAATCCTAAAAACTATAATGACGGATGTTTCTTAAAACCGTATGAAACTAGAGTATATCTATTTGAAGAATAAGCTATGATAAAAAAATACGATGCATATTATGATTCAACCGACGGAAAAAGCAATATCCATGTAAATATTTGGAGAGACGAATCTGTTTCTCCGGTCGGAATGATTCAAATAATCCACGGAGTCGCCGAACATATCGGAAGATACGAAAAGTTTGCCGAATATTTTGTCAAAAATGGATTTGTAGTATTCGGAAACGATCAGATAGGTCACGGAAAATCTGTGGAGATGATGACTCAGCTCGGTGATTTCGGCGAAGAGGACGATGATATAAGGCTCGTTGACGACGTAAATCTTTTGAACAGGATAATGCGGAAGAAATATCCCGAAATCCCGTGCTATGTCCTCGGTATAGATATGGGGTCTCTCGTCGCAAGAATTTTTGCGTCTGATTTTCCCCATAAAGTAAACGGTCTAATTTTGTGCTCTGTTTTATACGGTGACGAACCGATTTCGATTTTTGAACCTTTTTTAAGTCCGATAGGCTCTGTTTTAGGTAAAGACAATCTTGTCAATGCTCCTTTTAAAACGTTTGGACTTATATCATCGAGATTTTTAAAAGAGAATGATGACAACGCTTATATTTCGAGAAGCGTTCAAAACAGAGATGAGTACGATTCGGATCCTCTCTGCGGCTTCCCTATCACGTATGGCAGTTTGACAACGATAGCCAAACTGATGTCAAAATGTTCTTCAAGGTTTTTCTATCAGTCGTTTCCTTTGAACATTCCCGTTTTAATTATCGGGGGCGCAAACGATCCGGTAGGATTTTTCGGCAGAGACGCGGTAAATCTCGCAAATAAACTTGAAAACAGACATATCAAAGTTGAAGTCAGACAATACCCGGGATTAAGACATGACATATTAAATGAAGATGATCCCGAATTTATATATGAAGATATTTCAAAATGGATTAAAGCTTCTTCAAAAAAAGAAAATACTGGCATGTAATATTCCAAATTAAAGAAATAAATTTTCATTTTTTTGTTTTATTTAAAAAATTTATATAAAACATATTGCAATATTTTTTAATTTGGTTTAATATTATCTAAGTTATTACGGTGAAGACAAGTTGAGATCATCATTAATATGAAATAAATCTTATTTTAATATATTTCTTAAAACATTGGAGGTTAAAATGTCTGAGAAAAAAACAGTATTTATGACCGGTGCCACAGGAAACATGGGATGGGCATCATTTCAGGAGTTATTAAAGCATCCGGACAAGGTCAACATCAGACTCATTGCAAGAAAAAGCCAGAAAAATTTCGACAAATTAGGTCCTTACCTTTCTTATCCAAACGTCAAGGTAATTTGGGGCGATTTGCTTGATTACGACAGCATTCTTGAAGGAATAACAGGTTCTGATTATGTCCTTCATATCGGCGGAATGGTTTCGCCTTCCGCTGATTACAGACCTTATTCCACTTTAAAAACTAATATTACAGCGGCGGAAAATATCTGCAAAGCGGTTCTTGCTCAGCCTAACGCGGACGATATCAAGGTCTGCTATATTGGTACAGTCGCTGAAACAGGCTGCAGAAACTATCCTATTCATTGGGGACGCACGGGCGATCCCATAAAGATTTCGGTCTATGACCACTACGCTCTTTCAAAAGTTATTGCCGAAAGAACTTTCGTTGAAAGCGGCATTAAACATTGGGTAGTTATGAGACAGTCGGGCATTCTTTATGCGGACATTCTCAAAAATTTCGATCCCATAATGTTCCATGTTCCGCTTAACGGCGTCCTTGAATGGGCTACTATCGAAGACTCCGGAAGACTTATGTCGAATTTTGTTACAGAAGATCTTCCCGATGATTTCTGGAACAGATTCTATAATATAGGATCCGGAAAAGAATACAGACTTACAAACTATGAATTTGAGCAGCTTCTTTTAGGTTGCATAGGATTAGGCGACGCTAAGTTGTTCTTCGATCCCAACTGGTTTGTTCTCAAGAATTTCCACGGTCAGTTCTACGCTGATTCCGACGTCCTCAACGATTATCTTCATTTCAGAGAGGATCTCCCTGTTGAGATGTATTTCCAGAGGCTTGCTAAACAAGCTATGCCGCTTCTCAGACTTCCGAAATATCTTCCTAACAAAAAAGTCATTGCTACGTTTGCCAAGCCTTTCCTCAAAAAGCTTGCCAATACTCCGAGATGGGGAACTCAGTACTGGATTAAAACAAACGATCAGCAGAGAATTTCTGCATACTATGGCACAAAAGAAGATTGGGCAAAGGCAGGAGCTTATTGGTCAACATTTAAGCTTGAGAAATTCGGAAAGAAGACTAAAGATGCTGAACAGTTTAAGCTTGATCATGGCTATGATGAGTCAAAGCCTGATTCCGAGCTTGATATAAACGATATAAAGCAGGCTGCTAAATTCAGAGGCGGCGAATGCCTTTCCAAGACAATGAAAAAAGGCGATCTCACAACCAAGCTCAAATGGAAGTGCGGACGCTGCGGAAAAGAATTCGAAGCATCTCCCAACCTCATCTTAAAAGGCGGTCATTGGTGCCCTCATTGCTATCTTCCTATCGAGAAATGGGATTACGACGACATTGCAAAGACAAATCCGTTCTTTGCACAGGTTTGGTATAACGATCATTCTCCCGATGAACACAACGTATATGTCTTAGATGAAATCTTTGACGGCTGGGAAGAAAAGAAGTTCGACGTTACAACAAAACAGTAATTAAACCTTATAACTACTATAACTGCCGTTCTTTAAAGGAACGGCGGTTTTTTATGTTGACTAATTTTTATGATTTTATTACAATATTCCAGATGAAATATACAGGCGGCGACTTAAAATGAAAAGACTTGCAATAATAGGCGCAGGCGCTTCAGGGCTTGCGGCGTCGATTGAGGCAAAAAGAAACAATGAAAATATTTCAGTCACTGTTTTTGAAAAGCAGGAAAAAGCCGGCAAAAAAATACTTGTTTCCGGAAATGGCAGATGCAATATTTTAAATTTAAATGCCGGTCAAACAAAATATTGCGGTTCAGATGATTTTGCAAAAAAAGTATTTTCACAAACAGATATTGAAAGCGACATTGCTTTTTTTAAATCTTTAGGTCTATATCTTTATGCCGATGATGAAGGAAGAATGTATCCTCTGAGCAACAAATCCGATTCTGTTTTAAATTGTCTGTTGGCTGAAACAAAAAAGCTCGGCGTTAACTTTTCTTTTTCTTCTGAAATCAATTCAATTGAATTTAAAGACGGTATATATATAATTAACAAAAGGAATTGTTTTGATTCGGTTATTGTCTGCGGCGGAGGCAAAGCTTCCCCGATTCACGGATCTGACGGGTCTTGTTTAAATTTGCTTTCTTTGTTATCAATAAAAATCAATACTGTCTACCCTGCTTTGAGTCCGATTAAATTAAAAGAAAAGACTCCCGAATTAAAAGGGATAAGGTCTAAGGGAAAAATAAGATTGATAAAAAACGGAAAAACTATTGCTTCATCACGCGGTGAACTTCAATTTGCCGATTACGGAATTTCGGGCATACCTGCTATGGATATTTCCGGTAAAGCTTTTGAAATACTTACATCTGAACATTTTGAAAATCGGAAAGATAAATCCAATACAAATCTCTTTGTTGAAATTGATTCTGTTCCCTCGTTTTCAATAAACGAAATTCTTCAAATAATCAGACAAAGAATTTATGAAAATCCGGACGAAACTGCGGTAACTGCACTTTCCGGTCTTATAAATTCAAAGCTTGCCTCATTTTTTTTGAAAAAATGCGGCATAAAAAAAGATACGGCAATCGGGAATTTATCAAATACTCAAATTAAAAATATAGTTTTATATTTAAAAAAATATACATGTGAAATTCAGGGAATTTCATCTTTCAATAACGCTCAGGTCACAGGCGGAGGAGCAGACACAAAAGAATTTAATCCATATACAATGGAGTCATTTAAATATCCCGGATTATTTGCTTGCGGTGAGATATTGGATTTATACGGTATCTGCGGAGGATTTAATCTGTCTTTTGCATTTTCTTCCGGAAGAATTGCCGGAAAATCAGCGGCGGAGTTTTTAAAAAATAATGATTAGAATAAACGGAATTGAATTAGAAATAGACGCGGCTATTGACGATGTAAAAAAATACGCCGCAAAAAAAATAGGCGTTTCGGGAACCGATTTTCTTTCTTTTGAGATAATTAAGCAGTCGATAGATTCAAGAAAAAAAAACAGAATAAAATTCGACTACTGCGTTGACATTTCTCTTGATGCCGACGAGGAATTGATAGCTAAAAATTTCCCGTCGAACGAAGTTGTTTATCATGAAAAGTATAATTACATTTTACCGGAAAATAAGAGAAAATCAGAATTCAGACCAATTATAGCTGGATTTGGTCCTGCCGGTATTTTCTGTGCGCTTGAACTTGCAAGAGCCGGTCTGAAACCTATCGTTTTGGAAAGAGGCAATGACGTAGATACCAGAACTCGGGATGTTGAAAAATTTAAAAAATACAGAATTTTAAATACATCATCCAATATTCAGTTCGGTGAAGGAGGCGCGGGGACATTCTCGGACGGCAAATTGAATACAGGTATAAAGGATTCGAGAACGAGGCAGGTTATAAGAGAATTTGTTTTGCACGGAGCTCCGGAAGAAATATTATATTCAGGGCGTCCTCATATAGGTACTGACAAGTTGCCTGAAGTAATAAAAAATATAAGAAAAGAGATAGTTTCTCTCGGAGGAGAAGTCAGATTCGGCGAGCAGCTCACAGATATTTTTTCTTCAAACAATTTCGTTCAGGGGGTCAGGGTAAATTTGAGAGACGGCTCTTATTACGATATCGAAACAGACTGCCTTGTACTTTGCATCGGCCACAGCGCAAGAGATACTTTTCATATGCTTTATTCCAAAGGCATTACGATGGAACAGAAGGCATTTTCGGTAGGCGCAAGAATAGAACATCCTCAAGAACTTATAAATAAGTCTCAATACGGAAAATTCTGGAATGATAAAAGATTAGGCTCCGCAGATTACAAATTATCCAATCACCCTCTTCACGGCAGAGGCGCATATACTTTTTGTATGTGTCCTGGCGGAGTTGTCGTAAACGGAGCGTCAGAAGAAGGCGAAGTTGTAACAAACGGAATGTCAAATTTCGCTAGGGACGGAGAAAATGCTAATTCGGCTATTCTCGTCGGACTTGAACCGGGATTTTTCGGAGATTCTCATCCTCTTGCCGGTATTTCCTACCAGAGATCTATTGAAAAAAAAGCTTTTAAATTAGGCGGCGGAGATTATACCGCGCCTGCACAGCTTGTAGGAGATTTTTTGAATTATCGTAAATCTGTGAAATTGGGTTCGGTTAAACCATCCTGCTTTACAGGAGTAGTGATGTCAGATATGGATTTTGTTCTGCCGAACTCAGTTACAGATGAAATCAGAAAAGCAATATTTAATTGGGACAAAAAGATTAAGGGTTTTGCTTTAGACGATGCCGTACTTACATTTCCGGAGTCAAGATCCACATCTCCTGTCAGAATAGTAAGAGACGAATTCTTTCAGACAAATATCAGAGGTCTTTATCCGTGCGGGGAAGGAGCGGGATATGCGGGAGGAATTACATCAGCGGCTGCTGACGGAATAAAGGCAGCTGAGGCTGTACTTTCAGATGAAACTTAAAATTCTTGGTAATTAGGAGAAAAATTATGTATGATACTATTATTATAGGAGCCGGCCCTGCCGGAATATCCGCGTCTCTTTACACAAAAAGAGCGAATTTAACTACACTTGTCATCTATTATGAAACGTCAAATCTCGAAAAAGCGTCGAGAATAGACAATTATTACGGATTTCCCGGGGGAATTACCGGTTGTGATCTTTTTAATTCAGGAATAAAGCAGTCAGAAGATTTGGGAGTTGAAATAATAAAGGAACAAGTTGTCGGCGTAGAATTTTCCGATTCAATGAATTTCAATGTGAAAACAGTATCCGGGTTATATGAAGGAAAATCTGTAATTATCGCCGTCGGGGATAAAAAACTGAGACCTAATATTAAAGGGGTCGCAGAATTTGAAGGAAAAGGGGTAAGTTATTGCGCCGTATGCGACGGATTTTTTTACAGAGGAAAAACAGTTACGGTTATCGGCTCCGGAGAATATGCGTTATCTGAAGCGGAATATTTATCAAAATTGGCGTCAAAAGTAATTATTGCTTCCGACGGCAAAAAAATAGATAATTCGGATTATCCTTATGAAGTTAAGACTGAAAAAATTACAGAAATATACGGTGACGGTAAACTTGAAGGAATGAAGTTTATCGACGGAACGCAAATAAAAACCGACGGCGTTTTTATCGCCATCGGTGCTGCCGGAGGAGCGGATTTCGCAAAAACTCTTGGAATAATTCTCGACGGCGACAGTATTAAAACAGATGAAAATATGGCTACAAATGTACCCGGAATATTTTCATGCGGAAACGTAAACAAAGGACTCGCACAAGTATGCAAAGCGGTCTATGAGGGCGCTGAAGCGGGGCTGTCTGCAGTAAAATTCGTCAGAAACAAATCCAAATAAATGAAGCTGATTTTGCAGGGAATAAAATTTAATTGATTCCTTGTTTTTTAAATGCCTCCTCATAAGGAGCGGTACAAAGTCCCTTTTCTGTAATAATGCCTGTTACCAAATCATAATCCGTAACATCGAAGGCAGGGTTGAAAACGTCTGCCTTATCCGGTGCCATCGGCTTTTTGTACCACATTTTTGTAACTTCTTCTTTATCTCGCATTTCTATTAAAATATCGCCGCCTGATTTACAATTCATATCTACGGTTGAACTCGGAGCACACACATAAAACGGCACATTATAATGCTTTGCGATAATCGCAAGTCCTGCTGTGCCTATCTTATTTGCAAAATCTCCATTTCTCGCCACCCTGTCGCAACCGACAAATATCATATCTATCATTCCTTGCCTCATTAGGGCGGACGCCATATTGTCGCATTCAACAGTTGTCGTTATTCCTGCGTTTACAAGTTCAAACGCTGTAAGCCTTGCTCCTTGAAGAAGCGGTCTTGTCTCATCGCAGAACACATGAATATCATCAGGTTTCCATCCGTGTTCAAGAGCCATATATATCGGAGCTGTCGCAGTCCCGTATTTTGCCGTTGCCAAAGTGCCGGCGTTGCAGTGAGTTTCAATTCTGAGCTCCCTGCCTTCGATTTTGCGCTGCCGCATTAATGAAAAACCGATTTCACCGATATTTCTTGAAATTCCAACATCTTCGTCTCTTATTTTCTGAGCTTCGGAAAATAACCCTTCTTTGATTTCAGAAATACTTTCGTTTTTCATCATTTCGGCTTTGCCCAACATTCTTTTCAATGCCCAAGACAAATTTACTGCTGTTGGTCTTGAGGAATTGATATATCCGGCATCTTCTCTGAGTTTTTTGAGAAAATCATCTGTATTATTTTCACTGTAATTTCCTGCGATAACAGCCAAACCGTAAGATGCACATACTCCTATTGCCGGTGCGCCTCTCACTCTCAGCATTTTAATTGCTTCATATATTTCCTCTCTTGTTGAAAGAAGAATCCTTTTAATTTCTCCGGGCAAAAGCGTCTGATCAATTATATCTACTGATTTTTTATCATTTCCCCACTTGACGGTAATTATTTTTTCAAAGAAATCATCAAGACTGTTATTCATTTTTTATTACTCCCCGATTGTTTTTTCAGCGTTCTGTTTCGCGCTTAATACAGCGTCTGTATAATCTTTTCCGGAACGGAAACGGTTGTGATTCATAATAAAATCTTTACCGGCAATTATATTTATTCTTTCGGCCAAAAGCCTTTTATTGACATCTTTGATAGATGTGACATCTTTTACATTTGCCATTCCCACAGTCCTTCTGTGAAGCTCGGTGCCGGCATAACCTGCAGTATCGTCTAAAACAGAATTAATATAATATTCTTTAAATCCAGGTACTTTCGCCATCGGGTCAGCAACGTTTTCATCGTATAGACCGGAGAATTTTATTATGAATAAGTCTACGGTTTTTTCAATCTGATTTAAGCACCAGTCGGAAAATTTTTCATCATCAGTGCTGAGTCCGTTATCATATGCAAAAATAAGGTTTGCTATCACATTTCCGACGTCATAGCCCATCGGAGCGTAAGTTCCGAACTCGCAATCGAAAAATTTTGTTTCGCCTTGTTTTATGAATACCGAACCGGTGTGAAGATCGCCGTGCAGAAGAGCCTGCGAATCATTCATAAATTTGAATTTGAGCTTTGAAACCTCAAGGTGAAGTTTTTCATCGGAATAAAGCTCTTTTTCCACAAATTTTTTGTTTGGTTCGAAAACATTGTTCCTGTCGGCACCTGTATACGGTTCAGTCAGTACGAGTTTTTCAGTTATATCATCAAGGTCCGGTGTGATGAATTTTCTGACAAGTTCCTTTTTTTCCTTATGGTCCATTACAATATCGGAAGAGAGAAGAAGCGTTTTAGCCATAAATGTAGAAACGTCGTCGGCAAATTGCTCAAACGTTTCGTGCTTCAGCATAGCATCTCTCATAACCTCAAAATCAGAACAGTCCTCCATAATGCATGCGGCCATTACAGTATCGTAAAAATATATATGAGGAACCATTTTTTTATCGCTGCTCAATAACTTTTCTTCAAGCTCGAGGATTTCCGACTCCTGCCTGTTTCTGTCAAGGGTGGCCGTCATGTCTTCGCTTATCCTCAAAGTGTCGCCCGCCTGTTTGAGATATACGCTGTTGCCGCGCTCGTCAAATATTCGGCATACATGATTTAAATTGCCATGCTCTGATGGAATTTTTACTGTCATGGAATTTAAATCCCAATCAATTTTATCTTCGGTTTTTTGTAAGATGTACTTTTTTACCGTATCTGAGGTAAAAGTCAAATCATCTTCTTTAATCATTAAAAAATAGCTGTCAAAATTCATATCTGATACCTCTGAATTTAAGAGAATAATTAATATAATAAAACAAAAAATATTATAAATTTTATCTTATATATATTAACATGTTACAAAAATATTTTCAATCATTTCATGCAAAAAAGATAAAATAAATAACCGATAATTAAAAGCAATAAATTTATTTATTTTTGATATGTAAATTGTTATACTGTTTTGTCACCACAATATACATTGAATGTATATATTTTCACTTGACAAGATAAAGTATGATGTAGTATAATAATTAACCGTAAAGTTTTAATTTAAGGCTTAATGTAAATTTATTTGGTATATACGGAGGAATAAAAAATGAAAAGAACATATCAGCCCAAAAAGATTCACGGACAGAAAGTTCACGGATTCAGACAGAGAATGTCTACTTCTCACGGACGCAAGGTAATTTCCCGTCGCAGAGCAAAGGGAAGAAAGGTTCTTTCTTACTGATTTTTAATGAACGTCGAAGGGCAAAATCAGTTAGAGAAACTCAAAAAAAATACTGATTTCCGCAGAGTATACAAATACGGCAAATCTTATACTGATCCTGCACTGGTCGTTTATGTGATTAAAAACCGTGCGGGTTTTTGTCGTATCGGTTTTACCGCAAGCAAAAAAATAGGAAACGCAGTTCAGAGAAATCGCGCGAGACGCGTCTTAAAGGCAGCGTTTGATATGGTTCAGAAAGATTTCAGCGATAATTTTGATATTATTATTGTTGCGAGAACAAAAACCATCTACAAAAAAAGCACTGAAATCTATCCGGTATTAAATTCTATTCTTGAAAAGTCCGGTGTGATTAAAAATTGAAAGAATACTTTCTGAAATCAATTAGTTTTTATCAAAAGCATATTTCACCTCACTTTCCTCCCAGATGCCGATACTATCCAACTTGTTCCGCATATATGTATCAGGCAATAGAAAGATTCGGATTATTCAGAGGACTTCTTCTCGGTTTAAGGCGTTTGTCAAGATGCAATGTCTTATTTCCGGGCGGTTATGACCCTGTTCCCGAAGTCGGTGAAAAATTGAAAAAGAAATTAGAAAAAAATAACAAAGATTAAAAAATCTAAATTGTAAGGAAAATCTGATGTCCAAAATTTATGATTGGTTGGCAATACCTTTCGGCTGGCTGCTCGGCGTTATTTACGAGTGGTTCAACAGTTATTGGCTTGCCTTATTCATTCTCGTATTAATCGTAAGACTTGTTCTTCTGCCGTCGGCAATCAGTCAGCAGAAATCATCGGCAAAACAAATCAGGCTTCAGCCTAAAGTAAACAGAATCAGAGCTAAATATGCCACAGGCGGTCAGCCTACAAGAGAACAGCAGCAAAAGATTCAGGAAGAAACGCAACAGCTGTATCAAAAAGAAGGATACAGCGCGATGAATGCCGGATGCATACCTCTTTTAATTCAGTTCCCAATATTGATGGGTCTTTACGGAGTTGTTTACGAGCCGCTTTCCAAGGTTCTGAGAATAAGCGATTCTGTTATTCAGGCGGCGGCAGATGCGTTGAACATTAAACTATCATCGTCTTCAGGCGGTCTGAAAAATGAAATTAATATTCTCAATGCGGTAACAGCGAATAATATGCCTGCCGGACTTTCCGAATATTCTGACGAGCTGTTGAGACTTCAGCATCAATTTAATATTTTCGGAGTAGACCTTACCCAAAAGCCGGATATAAAAAGTCCCGGTTTAATTTGGCTGATTCCCATTCTTGCTTTTGCCGCGTCGATTTTAACTTGTATTATTACTTACTCTAAGCAGAAACAGACAAATCCCGAAATGGCAAAAAATCCTTCAATGGGATGTATGTCATTTATGCCGGCTGTTTTCTCTTTGGTATTTACATTTATGTTCCCTGCCGGCGTCGGCGTTTACTGGATTATGTCAAGTGTTATATCTTTTATTCAGACACTTGTCCTGAATTATACGCACGCTCCGCAAAAAGTTATTGCGATGAATATGGTTGACGAGACAGTTGAGAGAAGATCAAGAGAAGAATCAATTAAAAAGCTAAAGAAATTTTCAGAATCAAAAGACGATTGACAATAAATTGCGGAATAGTGCAATTTAAATATATACATATTGAGGTGGAAAAATGATAAGAGAATATGTTGGCTCAGCTGAAACAGTCGAAGAAGCCACAAAAGCGGCTATTGCCGGACTTAATGCTCCGGTTGAAGCAGATGTAAAGACAGAAATTACACAGCAGCCTCAGAAAAAAATGCTTGGCCTCTTTGGAGGCAAAGAAGCAGTTGTAAGAGCTTGGTATGATGACGGAACAGAAGAAATTTCAGCTGAAAAAAAATCAGAAAAGCCGGAAAAAGTTGATGACGACTCTACCGATAAATCAGAAAATACAGAAAATACTGCATCTGAAAGTCAGGCGGAAATGTCCGATGAGGATGACAAGGCTGTCAGGGGCTATATAACATCTGTCTTATCGGGAATGGGCGTTGAAAAAATTGTTATTACGTCTAAGACTGAAAACGGAGAAACGGTTTACGATATCGATACGGGCGATGATTATGGTAATTTAATCGGTCATCATGGCGAAACGCTTGACGCTATTCAGTATTTGGTCAGGTTATTTGTAAACAAACATACGACAAGCCATTGTAAAGTCTCAATTAACATCGGCGATTATAAAGAAAAAAGAGCGGAAAACCTAAAATCTCTTGCCGAAAAGAGTGCCGGTCAGGTTCTGAAATATGGCAGAAATGTCAAGTTGGAGCCTATGAATCCTTATGAGAGAAGAATTATTCACACTACAATTCAGAATATCGAAGGTGTTTCATCTCATAGCGTAGGATATGATGATAATAGAAGAGTAATAATTTCTCTTGAAGAAGGTTATAAACCCGAGAGACCACAGAGAAGGAATAATTATAACAGAGGCGGTTCAAGAGGCGGATATCAGCACGGAGGTCAGAGAAGGAATAATTATTCTCAGCCTCAGACAAATCCCAATAGGGCGCCGCATAAAGATTATTCGGGATCTGTTTACGGAAAAATCGAAGTTCCTAAGAAGAAATAATCAATTATCGTAAAAAATACCGTGTCTGTTATAGACACGGTATTTTTTTTTTGATGAAGATGAATCAGAATTCATTTAAATATTTAAATCCTATGCTCGTTTTTTTCAATGAATTGATATTCTTGATTGACTTCATCGCTCCTAAAGCACAGCAGTTGCCGCAGTTTTTCGCTATTGTTACGTTTATTCCCGTTTCTCTTTGAATGTAATCTGAAAGTCCGTTAAGCTTTGCTCCGCTGCCGGATAAAATTATTCCGTTTCTTGATACATCATCTGTAAGTTCAGGCGGAGTTTTTTCAAAACATTCGATAATAGTTGACGCAATTTCATCTATCTTGTTTTTCACAATAAGGTATATTTCCGATGAGGTAACTTCAAAATTAATCGGAACGCCGGTGATGGAATTTTTCCCCGATTCTATTAAAGCTATCTCTTCTCCCCTTCTTATTGCGGAACCGATTTTCTGTTTAATATTTTCGGCAGTCAAATATCCGATTTCAATATTTCTGTCTTTTCTTAAACTTCTGATAATTTCAAAATTAATGTCATCAGAACCTATTCGAGAGTATGAGGAATAAGCGATTTCTTTCATTGTGAGGACGGATGTTTCTATCATTCCTCCTCCAATTTCTGAAATCATAATTCCGTCTGCTTTTTTGAAATTTATTCCTGCTCCTATTGCAGATGCGAAAGATTTCGGGACAAGACACGCCCTTTTTGCGCCGGAAAGAAAAATCGCGTCTAATATTGTTTTCTTTTCAAGTCCGGACATATAGTAAGGGACAGTTGCAATAATATTCGGTTTAAAAATAGATCCGGAACAGACGTTATCTATAAATCTTTTTATGATTTCAATCGTCAGTTCAATCTCGGATTCAACGCCGGCTCTAAACGGAAATTTAATTTCGACAGAGTTTGGTTCTCTGCCTATCATGTTGTATGCTTTCCTTCCAAACGCGACAAATTTACCTGAAGATTTGTCTACGGCAGCACAAGAAGGCTCGGAATAAATGATGCCGCTTTTTGTAAATATTCTCATATTTACACTGCCTATATCAAAGCCTAAGCATTTACCAGTCATAAATTCCACGCCTTCCCTTTTTGAACTTGATTAATTTTATATATTATAACCGAGATCAAATGCCTTAAGATTCATATCCTTGAATTTAGGAGGTACAGTTTCTGCTATTATCTTGTGCCAGACCTCTTTGTCTATGTTCATCTTTTTTGCCGATACGCCAATTAGTACAACGTTTACTGCTTTTGGGGAACCTGCCTCTTCTGCGAGCTTCAGTGCGTCAACCGGAATCGTATTAACGGAAGATTCAAGTTTTTCCATAACGCCGTCCGGATAAGCTGCGCTGCCTATTACTACGGACATCGGATTTATTTTTTGTGTGTTCACGATAAGAGTACCGTCTGTTTTGAGATATTTGAGGTACCTCGCGGCTTCAAGCTGTTCAAATGAAATAATAAGATCTGCTTCTCCGTTATTGATAATCGGTGAATATACGTTGTCTCCATAGCGAACGTAAGTGATGACGGAACCGCCTCTCTGGCTCATTCCGTGAACTTCGGAAACTTTTACGTCATATCCTTCGCTCAATACGGCATTTCCGATAAGTCTTGAGGCAAGCAGTGTGCCCTGTCCGCCTACGCCTACTATCATTATGCTGAATGTGTTCATTCTGTTTTTCCTCCCTTTATAGCGTCGAAGTGGCAAAGCTCTGTGCATACACCGCAGCCTGCGCATTGAGTAGCGTCTATGTGCGCCTTCTTATCAGAAAAGCTTATCGCGGGACATCCAATTTTCATACAGCTTGTGCAGCCTTTGCATTTATCCTGTTCTATCTTATAAGGAGGATCGTGTTTGACAAATTTAAGAAGAGCGCATGGTCTTCTCGCGATAATTAACGAAGGCTCATCTGCCTGAAGTTCGGTTTTAATCGCATCCTGTGTTTCTTTAAGGTTATACGGATCGACAACCTGAATTCTCTTGAATCCGATGGCTTTTGCGAGAGCAACTATGTCAATAGCTGTCGCAGGCTCGCCTTTGATGTTTTTGCCTGTTGTCGGATTTTCCTGATGCCCCGTCATTCCTGTTGTGGAATTATCAAGAACTATTACAGTTGCAGGACTGTTGTTATATGTGATGTCTACAAGGCCTGTTATTCCGGAATGACAGAAAGTCGAATCGCCTATGACTGCAACGGAATTTTTCGCATATTCGGGATTTGCCTTAATTCTGCCGTGAAGAGAAGAAATAGATGCTCCCATACAAATTGTTGTATCCATTGCGCCGAGCGGAGGCAATGCTCCGAGAGTGTAACATCCTATATCGCCGCAAACCGTAACCTTTAAATTCTTCAGCGCGTAAAAAACGCCTCTGTGAGGACATCCAGGACAGAGAACGGGAGGTCTGCCCGGAATATCGACGTCAACGGTCTTATATTCTTTTTCTTCGCCGAGGACTGCTTTCGCAACAAGTGCCTGACTGTATTCGCCGAGCATAGTGAATTTATCTTTTCCGTAAACCTTTAATCCAAGCTGTTTGCAGTGATTTTCGATAAACGGATCAAGTTCCTCGACAACATATATCTTTTTGCATTTAGAAGCAAAATCCAAAATAAGCTTATCGGGAAGAGGATAAACACACCCGAGTTTAAGATACGACGCTTTGTCGCCGAGAGCTTCTTTGGCGTAATTATAGCAATTTCCTGCTGTGATGACGCCTATTTCATCAGAGTTCATCTCTACTCTGTTGAGATCCGACGTCTCCATAAATTCCTTGATTGCAGCCTGTCTTGTTTCTACCACCTTATGTTTAGGTATTGCGTATGCAGGCATCATAACATATTTAGAGGGGTCTTTTTTATATTCTTTTAAGCTGACCTCTTTCCTGTCTTCAAGTTCAACAACTCCTCTTGAATGAGAAACTCTCATTGTAAGTCTTAATAGAACAGGCGTGTCGAATTTTTCAGACAGATCAAAAGCTTTCTTTACAAAATCTTTACATTCTCTTGAATCCGACGGCTCAAGCATCATTACTTTTGAAGCTTCCGCATAATGTCTTGAATCCTGCTCGTTTTGGGATGAAAACATTCCGGGATCATCTGCTACGGCAATTACAAAACCGCCGTTTATTCCTGTATAAGACGCTGTGAAAAGAGGATCCGCCGCAACATTCAAACCAACGTGTTTCATTGCGCTGAAAGCTCTTGCACCGCCGATTGAGGCACCGAGAGAGGTCTCTACCGCTACTTTTTCATTGGGAGCCCATTCGGAATATACTTCGTCATATTTTGACACGGCTTCTGTAATTTCTGTACTGGGTGTTCCGGGGTAGCTTGAAACAACGGCAGCTCCGGCTTCGTAAACGCCTCTCGCTACGGCTTCGTTGCCTAATAGTAATTTTTTTGACATTAAAAATTAACCTCCGAATAAAGTTATTATTAATACTTGCAAAATAAATGTCATAATATTATATCAAATTTTTTTTTAGAATACAATACCATTATATTTTAAAATTTATTGGTATATACAAATGAAGAGGAAAACAAAAAAAAACAGGCTCCGAAATTAATCCGGAGCCTTAGATATAATCTAAGTATTATTATGCCATAAGTTCGTGAATAACCGCGACGCAGTCGGCCTTATCCATAATCTTGGGAACAGGATAGAGAGGATTTCCTTCCTTCAATGCTCTGTCGGCGATTAAAGATACGTCTGACTCTTTTATGAAATCAAATTTCTCGGGAATGTTCATATCGACTTTCATCTGCTTGATAGCTTCAATGAAAGCTTTTGCTTTCTGCTCCGTTGACTGACCAGCGACATTTAAACCTGCGACATCTGCAAGTTCGGCAAGTTCCTTGTAGCAAGTATCGCCGTAATATTCAAGAACATAAGGAAGAATAACGGCATTTGCAAGACCGTGAGGAGTTCCGTACATTCCGCCAAGATTGTGAGCTATTGCGTGAACATATCCGACATAGGCGCGTGTAAACGCGAGACCGCCGTAGAATGAACCTGCAAGCATATTTTCTCTTGCCTCAAGATTTGTTCCGTCTTTATATGCTGTCTCAAGGTTGTCAAAAATAAGCTTTACTGCTTTTCTCGCGTCTTCTCTTGTCTGAGGCACGTTGCTTCTTCCGATATAAGCTTCGACAGCGTGAGTCAGCGCGTCCATTCCTGTAGTCGATGTGACTTTAGGAGGAAGTCCGATTGTAAGCTCCGGATCGAGAACAGCATATTTAGGTCTGAGAACAGGGTCGTTTATTGCATTTTTCTCATGTGTGATGGGGTTGGAAACGACAGCAGCAAGAGTAGTTTCAGAACCGGTGCCGGCAGTCGTGGGAACAGCAAAAAGCATAGGGATTTTCTTCAATACTTTTAACTGACCTCTGAGTTCAGGTATTGTCTTGTCGGGTCTCGCAATTCTCGCACCGCAGGCTTTTGCGCAGTCCATTGGAGAACCGCCGCCAAAACCGATTATAGCCTGGCATCCGTTTCCGGCGTAAAGGCTTCTCGCTTCTTCAATATTGTCTATTGTCGGATTGGGCTGAACGCCGTCATAAACGACATAAGCGATGTTGTTATTTTTAAGTTCTTCATACATTCCGTCAAGAAGATGAAGTTTCTGGTTTAAAACGGAATCTGTTACAACTAAAACGTTGTTGTATCCCAGACTTTTGATAAGTGCCGGAAGTTGTTTTACGCTTCCAGGGCCTTTTAAAAGCTGAGGCGGAGTCCAATCGAAAAATTTGTTCTGCGCAAATTTAAAAGCCTCCTGATAAGCTCTGCAGTATTTTTCATAAGCTTTTCTTTTTAAATCAGAGTTCATGTACATTCCTCCAATCAATATGATTTTTAATTTATCATGAATTATGATTTTAAATATTTTAGCATAAAACACAATACTTTTCAACAAGAAATTAAAATATTGACATTATTTATAACGATAACTATAATTTATATCTGGCTGATTGATAATAATTTACTTTTTCTTTTTATTTTATAATAGAATATTTTTTAAAAATGATTACTAAGACACTTTTTTCTATTATATTGTTGACTTTTTAATAAAAATAAATTATAATTAAAAAAAATAATATCTCATATTATATTCAAATTTAGGTACAAATTAATGGAAGAAAAGAATAAACTGCAGACGGCAGTAACAATAGTATACTCTGTGGTTTTCTTTTTGCTTATAATTTTTGCTGTTTATATGTGTTTGGAAGAACACAGTTCAATTTATCAGGCGCGTGAAATTGAAAAAAATATAATTTTGAAAGACTATACCGAAACAACAATTTCGGATTCATCCGCGCCGGCATGAATACGCATGGAATACCGCTTTAAACTTCATGATATTGGAGTAACTAACGATTACCTGTCTTTTTATTTGGTTCATTATTATGCGGAAGTAAAACTTGACGGAAAACTCGTTTACAGTCTTTCTCCCAATAAAAATAATAAAATAGGCAAATCTCCCAGCAGTAATTGGGTTTTCATACCTTTGAAAGAGACAGATAACGGAAAAGATGTAATTGTGACACTTACACCTGCCTACAAAAGTGTTATAAATCGGTCAACGGAATTTATTATCGGTTCCCGTTCAGATATTGTTTTGAATTGTATTAAGAAAGACGCCCCGGAAATTCTGCTTTCCGTTCTGTGTATTTTTATTGGTATTATTTTAATTATTGTTCAGCCGATTATTGTTTTCAGTAAAAAATCCAATTCATGGGATTTGTTTTATCTCGGCAATTTTTTCTTTTTTATTGGCATTTGGCAGGTTACAGATACGCAGTTTTCGCCGATATTTTTTTCAAAAAATCCTATGGCGCTCGGATATATCTCTATTGCCTCATTATTTTTCCTATTTGCCCCGATACTTCTTTTTTTTAAAGGTTATTTTGAAGGATGTAAAAAAACAGCCATACAGATTTCAACTCTTGCGGTTTGCGTCAGTACAATGATTGCGCTGTTTTGTCAGGTATTCGGAATTGCGGATTTTCGGGAAACATTGATTCTTTGCCATGTAATTATCTTAATCTGCCTGGCGGTATTAATTGTACTTTCTTTTTCCGGTTCAAACAATCATCCGGATGGAAAATTGTTTAAGGGAATCATTTTGTTTTTGTCTGTCGGAGTTGTCGCGGATTTGATTTATTACTACATGAAAAAATCTTCGTCGGGCGTAATGTTTACTGTATTGGCGTTGTTAATTTACACTGCTATACTGTTTTTCTCCGAAATTTTTAAAATAAATAAGAAAATAGATACAGATGATCTTACAGGCCTATATAACAGGCGGAAATGGAATGTTCTCATTAATAATTTGGTTCCTATTTTTGAAAAAACCGGTGTTATGATGTTGGATCTAAATGAACTGAAAGACATAAATGACAGATTTGGTCACAAAATGGGAGATAAAGCACTTCTTACTTTTTCCAAACTGCTCAAAAAAGCTTTACCTAATGATTGTATGATTTTTCGTTGGGGAGGCGATGAATTTACTGTATTGGTTCCAAACGCCACTGATGAAAAAATGGAAAAGAACATTTCAATAATATCTGAAGCTGTTCAAAAACAAATCCTTACCGGTGAAACGCCTGAAATTAGTTTCGCCATCGGTTATGCATTATCGGTTGAATATCCTGATTATTCTTATGATGATTTATTGAAAAAAGCGGACAAAAATATGTATGAAAATAAGAGAGAGTGGTACAAAAATCATGAATAATATTAATATTTCTGAATTTGTTGTTTACTTACATTGAAATAATTAAATTTTTTGATTTTTTTGGTATGAAACAAAATTTTGATATTTCACTTGAAATATCAGTTTTTATATGATATAATGCATTTACATTTTTTGGCAAACCAATTGAAAAATTGAGACGCAAAGTCAGGTGTCTAAACGATTATTCGCATGATAGACCGGCTGCAAACGACAATGTTTTTTTTGTTGCTTGCAGCCGGTCTTATTTTATAGGAGAAAAGTATTGAAAAGGTCTTTGCGAGAAGAAAAAAATACCGTCTTGGTATAAACGAAGCTATGAATAATAGCGACCGACTTGAAAAGGTACTAAAACAAGACAGTCATAACGGAAGCAACGGGTATATTATTCGTTCTCTTTATTATGACACGCCGTATGATAATGATTTTTTTGAAAAACAGGCCGGCGTAGAATTAAGGCGTAAAGTCAGGCTAAGGGTATACGACCCCGATGATTCTTTCGCCATGCTCGAATTGAAGCAGAAGCAGGGCTCAAAGCAGCTAAAGCGTTCTTTAAAAATTTCGAGAGATGATGCAGAGAAAATAGCGAAATGCGATTATTCTCCATTGTTGAAATATAACGATTCTTTCGCTGTTGAAATGTACGCATTAATGAATTGCAAATGCTACAGACCGTGCGCGATAGTACAATATTATCGCAAAGCTTTTATCGCAGATGAAAACGATACAAGAATAACTTTTGACAGCCAAATCACAGCAACTGAAAGCTGTTTGGATATTTTTTCCAACAATTTGAATTTGAATCCGGTGCTTGACTCATACGATGTTATTTTAGAGGTCAAGTATAACGGTTTCCTGCTCAGTTACATAAAAGACATATTGGCGAGTATAGACAAAAGCGAAATTGCAGTCAGTAAATATGTTTTGTCTCGTCACAATGCGTATTTAACTCACATATAAAAAGGAGAATAATTATGAAGGAAAAACTTTTTAATCTTTTTGAATCAGCCGGAGAACTCACATTACAGCAAATCTGCAGCAATATATTGATGTCTGCTCTGCTTGGGTTTTTGATTTTCATTTCTTATTATATTTCGCACAGAGGCACTATTTACAGTAAAAAATTCAATGCATCTCTTGTAGTTTTGACTGTACTTACCGGAACTGTTATGACCGTTATCGGCAATAACATAGCATTGTCTCTCGGTATGGTGGGAGCTTTGTCAATAGTTCGTTTCCGTACGGCAGTCAAAGACAGCAGAGATACCGT
>OMUY01000063.1 GCA_900314355.1 uncultured Eubacteriales bacterium
AACTTAAAAAGCAGTACAAGAAGTTAGCAATGCAACATCATCCCGATGTTGGCGGATCGGTCACTAATATGCAAGAAATCAACACCGAATATGACAAGCTATTTGAACTGCTGAAGAACACACACCAGACCGCCGATGGTAAAACCTATAAGGCAAAAACCGAAACAACAGAAACAGCGGCAGAATTCAAAGACATTATAAATCGCTTGATTAACCTTCAAGGAATAACCATTGAGGTTTGTGGCTCTTGGCTCTGGATAACCGGAGATACATACCAGCATAGAGAAATACTGAAAGAATTAAAATTCAGATTTAGCAAATCAAAAACAGCTTGGTATTATCACAATGAAGGTTATCGTAAGAACCATAACAAAATTTACACCCTTGATGAAATCCGTGATTTGTACGGCAGCGAAACAGTAATGAATAAACCGTCATTACAGTTACAAGTTATCTAATCTTGAAGGCGGCTGCAATATGCCGCCTTAACTTTTAAGAAAACAGTATCAAAAGAAACGTTTTTCAAAAAGTATCAAAAGTTATCGCAAATCATATAAAAATAAAAAACTACACCGTATCAAAACAGACGGTCGATAGATTTAATACAGGAGGCTAATAAGATGGCAGAATACGGATATTGCAGAATCAGCACCCAAAAGCAAAGTATTGAAAGGCAAATCAGAAATATACGCAGTCACTACCCTAAAGCGGTAATTTACCAAGAGATATACACCGGCACGAAAACGGACGGGCGAAAGAAATGGGAACAACTACGGCGCATCGTTCAAGCAGGTGATTTAATTGTTTTTGACAGTGTGTCAAGAATGAGCAGAAACGCCGCCGAAGGCTTTGAAACATACCAAAAGTTATTTGATGCCGGGATTGAACTTGTATTTCTCAAAGAACCACACATCAATACAGCAGTATATAAAAAGGCTCTCAACAATCATATTTCTATGACCGGAACAAAAACCGATATAATACTAAAAGCTATCAATGAATATTTGATGGAGCTTGCAAAGGAACAAATCATTATTGCATTTCAACAAGCTGAAAAGGAAGTTACTGACTTGCACCAGAGAACAAAAGAAGGAATTGAAACAGCACGCCTCAATGGTAAACAAATCGGACAGCGCACAGGGGCAAAGCTCACAACAAAGAAAAGCATTGCAGCTAAAGCGGATATTACGAAATATTCAAAAGACTTTAACGGCACTTTGAACGACCTTGAATGTATGCGAATGATAGGCATTGCCCGTAATACTTATTACAAGTATAAGAAGGAATTGCTGGCGAGTAATTACTAAATATGGGGAGCGGTTTACATTTGTAAGCCGCTTTCTTTCTGTATATCCTCCTGTATGTGTTGTTTTTCACTGCAAACAGGAAATAATTTCCCGATAGTCAATTTTAACAAGTGGGTCATTGCCGATTTTATTTGCTGCTTGAAAAGCAATCCGACCTACAGTGCCGACATAATTTATGGTATTGTCTCGATTCACAGCCATAATATTTGCAAGCGTTCTTGCTGTTGGCTTGATACCATCGCAAAATGTAAATCCCTCATTTTCTGCATCCTGCAAAAATTGCTTGCCTACATCCTCTGTTGCAAGATATACATAAATTTTGCCAGTATAAGTAGATAGCAAAAATTTGATTCTCGACATAAAAAATCCTCCCTTCAGGTTTATTGCCATAAAGAGAGAAAAACAAAAAATCACGCCCATCGTTACCGGTGGATGTGACTGTAATATCAATATTTCACACCATCGGTCAAGCATTACCACCTTGCCTATCGGTAGGTTGGTGTGCGGTCATTGGGCTTGCTCCCTTACGCACTCTTTATGGTATTTTTATGATAACACTATATTTTAGTTTTGTCAAGATACGTTTATGTTTATTTAGCAAATGAGTCATCTTCCCCGTAGCTCTTAAATTCACCGTTATCAATAAATACTGTGTAACTGAATATACTTTTGTATTCTATTTCGTTGTGTTTCAAAGTTGCTAAACCATTTTCTATTAGAAAATCTTTTCCAACCTGTGTTTTACTCAAATTCTCTTTAGAAAATGTCCCAAACTCTTGGTACATATCAATAAATGTATCTTCGCAATTAGGAATGTAGATTGAATCGTTTTCGTAGTCATATACTATATTACAACTATCATAAATATCAATTATTTTAACGAATAAGTAATAATCGTTTTTCCAACCTTCATTTTTTGCAAAATCAACAACCAGATTACCACATTGTCGTAAATCTTTTTTTCGTTCATCATATGAATGTTGTAACCATTGATATGATAAATTTCTTGTTTTATCTGATGCACCTAAAACAAGAGAAAGTACTACTCGTGCATTACGACTGGAGTTTTCTTTATACAAACTTGCCACAGACATTTCAGTATTAGCTGCTGTGTAAAACACATTTTTTTCAAATTTATCTGAATAAAATTCGGTAAAAGAATCTCTCATATTCGTATCTTTTGATTTGCATCCGGATAAAGAGGTTAAAACAATAAACAAACTTATCATAATAGCCAATATTCTTTTCATATATTTATTTCTCCACTTACCATTTGTGTTTACATTTTTTACACTCGTATTGCTTTCCTATTTTTGATGAAGCGAGTCCTACTGTAGCAACAGAAACACCCCTATTAAGTGTTGATATTCTGCTTACATTTGTAGAACCACAAATAGGACATTTTAGTTTGTTGTTTGGCATTAGCATATTTATTGTAGGAGCGTTTCTTGTTCCATATTTCGCCATATTAAGTGCGTATTGCTCGTATTCAGTGTTTAATTGTTCTTTCTTTTTTATTTTTTCGCCTTCCCAGTCTTTTGTTGCGTCCTTGAATCGTACCATAGCCGATTTATAATCACTATAACAAATCATAAGCCAGAAAGGAGTCCATATAACAAGAAGCAGTGCAAATACAATTAAAAATAATGTAGTTAAAACAGTCGACTTTCCTTGAAATGACACATATGCAAGGAAAGGTGTTGCAATTAAAGCAATAATTGATGTATATGACAACCAGCTTCCACCACCTTTTGAATTAAAAACAGATTCCTTAAATGTAGGCTTTTCTGGATATGGCATATTATCTACCGCACAAATTTTTCTATTTAGTTCATCTTTAAGTTTTTCATATTCTTCTTTCGCTTTTTCTTCAAGTTGAATTTCTTGCTGTTTCTGTTGTTCCTGCACTGCTTTTCTCTCGTAATACGTTTTAATCGCAAATCCACATTCAGGACAGCTTATAGCAGAATCAGAAACATTTTCTTTGCCACATTCTGGACATTTTATAAGTGCCATCTTAAATAACCTCCATATTAACCATTAAATTTAATACCTGACTTATTCATCATATCAATCAAATAACCTCTATCCCATAACAAGATACCATTGCTATTTGATAAATCTATAGCCGAGTGAGTAAAATATCTATTTGTTAAAACAGCCCCCACGTGACAGTTGTAATATGTTTTACCTGCGTAAGCCTCTTGAACAGCTTTATTACCTATATCAGTGGAATAGCACTTGCATTGGATGCCAAATTTAACACCGTCTTTGTAGGCGATAATATCTATTCCCTGGTCTCCGCTGCCCCTTGTTACATCCACATTGCTAAATCCATTTTTGATAAGTAATTGAGCGCAGAAATACTCAAATTGATGACCTTCCATAGTATCAATATTATAGCTGTCTTTACTATCAGTATTTATAGAATCATCAATAATTATGTTTATCGACTTATCTGTATTATAGGTATCAGGAATGACAGACTTGCACACTACGGCTATAGAATACTTATATCTGTCTGCTGTTGCATCTTTTATATCTTCACAGAATTGATAGGTTTCATTTGTATAGGTATTGAGAACACATAGCTGTAATTGAATCTTATCTTGTGCGGCAAATTGCTGCAATTTTTCTATCATATATCCTAATTCTGTTTTTGGGTCAGTATTTATATCAAATTGAACACAGGGAATAAACTGTGCCGGAGTTCCTCCGCCGTCAAGATTTAAGCCTCTATATTTTTTTACGACAGCCTTTCTTTTCTTTGGTGGGGTCTGTAATAGCTCTTGTAGTTGTCGTTCAATATAGGATGGTGTTCCAGGAATAGTAATTGATTTATCTTCGATTTTCAAGTAATGGTGTAAATAATTTGGAAAAGGTACAACACAGGATATGGTTCTATAACCGTCAAGAATGGAGAAATTTCCTTCATTTACATTGTGAAGCAATGCTTCTTTTATGAGGGCATAAATAGACAGTGCTTGTTCTGATGCTCTCATATACATTTCTTCTTGCTTTGCTGTCTCTGCCTCATCCTTTGTCCGCAGATTTCGCAATAAATCATCTTGAAAACTCATACTGACACCTCAAAAGTATAGTTATATTTTATTATAGCACGGAATTTTCAAAAAGTCCACATTTAGATATTCAATAATATCCAGCAGATATTGAATTTCGGCTATAATTAAATATTACAAAACCTTGTAACGAAGGAGGAGCAAAATGATTCTGGGAGATAAACTAAAAGCACTGCGAACAGCGAAGAAAATGAGTCAAAAAGAATTAGCAGAGCGAATAGGGATTGCAAAATCTGTTATTTCTTTCTATGAAAGCGGAGACCGATTTCCGTCATATGATGTGTTAATTAAGATTGCACACATTTTTAATGTAAGTACTGATTATTTGTTAGACATTGAGAGAGACAGAAAAGTTGATGTTTCGGATTTAAGCGAAGATGATATAGCTGTTGTAACAACTGTTATAGATGCACTGAAACGCAAAAACAATGGTTAGGAGAACTCTTGCTGATTTGTGGCGAGGGTTCTTTTTTTACAGGAGGATTTACACAATGATAATTGCCGAAAAATACACCGTTATAAAAAAGGGGATATTTACCGCATTGTAAATTACGATGTTGCGGTTTGCCCTCATTGCTATTCTCCGCTAAAAGTAAGAGACAGCCGTAAACGGAAAGTTAAAGATTCCTCCGGCACAGAATATATATTTCAATTAAGACGGTTATACTGCCCTATATGTGAGCAAATACATCTGGAAATACCTGACTGCATTGAACCTCAAAAGCATTATTTCAAATCAACTATAGAAAATACACTGTCTAATAAAATAAATTACTGCACAGCGGACAACTCTACAATACGCAGATGGCAAAAATAACACACCCGTTTTGCCTTTTGTTTCCGTATTTCTTTCTGTAAAATATTTCGGAGACCGGAGGCAAGCCAATGAAGAAAAAATCAATTTATATCTCCATTATTGTTATACTGCTACTTTTGCTTATCGGTGCTGCTTGGTGTTTCCTGCATAATCAATCTGTAGATAAGCCATCATTACCCACTGACTCAAACGCTGTTGAGTATGAGGGCGATAAGCCTACAAATAGATTGCCTAACGGACAAAAAGGAATTGCTATTCCCGGATTTGATACCCTTGTGTTTTCTGCAAATCAAACAAATCAAAGAGTCAATTTCTTTAACCCTGACAGCAACGATTGCTTATTTTTAATGACACTTTATATTGATGATAAACCGCTTTGGAAATCCGGCTACTGTAAGCCGGGAACGGGTTACTATGATATAGAACTATCCGAACCACTAAAAGCGGGAGAATACTCTGCCTATTTGAAAGTGCAGTGTTTCAAAGAAGATGGCACAGTATTAAACGGGGCAAAAGTAGAGTTTGATATTACAGTACAGGAGGCTTAACCAATGAAAAAATTATTAGCATTTACGCTTTGTTTTGTTATTGTTTTGAGTTGTAGTATTTCTGCTTTTGCAGCGGAATTACCTTACAATGAAGCTACAGGTCAAAGCACAGTTACATATCAGGTTGATAGTAGCTTTTGTGTAATCATTCCCGAAACAGTTGATGCCTTTAATGGCTTTCAGCTCACAGCAAGTAGTATGAATATCACCGAAGCCGAACAGGTAAATGTTTCTGTTAATGGCGAAAACAGTATTCCTATGACCAACGATGAAGGCGATACTTTTAATTTAAGACTTAATGTAAATGATAGTGACCACGTTGCAGAATTTGTAAAAAATCAGACCACATCTGAATTTATCGTTACCGGACAACCCGTTGAAGGCGAAATGCCGGCAGCAGGTTATTACACCGGAACAGTTGAATTTGTTGTCGAGCTTGGTGTAAAAACACCGCAGTATTAAGAAAAAAATAAACACAAGGGATGCACCGTTGCCGTAATTGGTAACGGTGTTTTTATTCGCCATTTATAATCTTGATTATCGCATCAGCGGTTTTTCTATCTGTGTGTTTGGGTAAATAAGGTATTACCTTGTCAATATTCTTCTTTTTTACGCCGCTGATTTTTCGCATATCTGACCAATAGAACGGTGCGCCGTTTCCTTCTGTTGTGAGCTTATCAAATGCCCATATTAGCCGCCTTGCCCAGCATTCTTCGTATGGTTCATTGTAGTTATTCATAATCGCTCTACACTTTGGTAGTATTTCAAGCCTATGCCCGGGCAAATTCAATTCACGATATATTAGTTTTTCTGATACTCTTTCAGGTCTGCCTATATCACTTGCCGCACCAATATAAATATCGTATGCTAATTTCTCTAATATCGGTGCGATTTTTTCATCGTATGCCGACAAATCAATCGGCTCTCTATTCTTGATATAGTGTGACCGCTGCTCTTGGTTTATTTGCCGGTTTGTCAAATCAGGAGCGGTCAGTTCATCAACTGTCATATTCAAGAAAAATGCAATTTGACATATGACTGAAAAATCAAATCTATCCTGTAATAACACTCGCTGCACCTGTGACATACTCGCTATACTGCTAATACCGATATTATTATAGTAAATCTGCATATCATCAACAAACCGCTTTGTATATCGAGATTTGCCTGATTGCTTCATATACTTTGTTTTACTCATAGCGTGATACAACACAGCACTAATCGGAATATCGCTTTCAAGGTTAATTGGTGCATCGAACACCGCCGCCATATACTCACAAAATGCAACTTGCAATGTATTGTTTGAATATTGTGGTTCTTGTATTTCAACTGTTGTTTCAGCAGGATTCAAAATAAATGTTTGCTCACTTTTTGCTGTTACTGTTGAATCAACAAGTAAGCATTTATGCTTTGTGCAAATACTCATATTCCGTATTTGGTGTTTCCTATGCCAATACGTCTCCCCGTGATTTTTTCTATCTTCCTGAACACACAGAGGGCAATATTTGAACTGACTATCCGCCTGTGTTCTCGGTAATATGGCGAATAGATGGTGAGCATCGCAGAAATCATAACCGATATGATATAAAGCATTTTTCTTTTGTTGTAGCGGAATGAATCTTGCATATTGTGGGTACATCGTATGCTTTGTTATCAAATCATCTATCACAAATAATCTTTGTATCAATTTTTCTGTATCAGGATTCAAATGACCGATAAACTCTTTACTGGGATTATTGCAACGGTTATATAAAATTTCCCTAAAAGCCATTGTGTTAGTGATACAACCGGTGTGGATATAATAGCGGCAAAACCAGCTATACACTAATTCATCCGGGTATATCTCCGGCAGATATGCAATCATAGGTGCACCTCCTCAACGGGAAAATGCTTACGTAGCAGAGGTACAATATCTACATTGTCTGTTTTTGCTTTCTTTGCGATTTCAACAATAGAAACACCGTTAATAATATCGCTTTGTATTTCATCACTCTTTGCAATAGGTTTCCTTTTACTCGACTTTGTTGTTTTGGACTTTGCATCTGTTGTGTGGATATAACTGTGCAATAGCGTTAATCGCTGTTTATATGCCATATTCAGCGTTTCAATATTTAATATCTCTTTACCCGTCAATATTGCTATTTCCTGTGCATCGTGTATCAGAGAGATAACCACAGAAACAACACCGGCGGAATGCTCATAAAGCCATTTGATGATTGCAGGACTTATCTCTGTTTTATGTGTGATGTACTGATAATTAAACACGGTTTCACAGAGGGATTCAAAGCATTCATCATAAGATAATGAATTATACTGCAATCCTACAGAACGCCTTGCAAGCTGCATAGCTTGCTCAAAAAAGACCGTACATTCAGGTGTACCCACCATACATATACTAATGCCGCTATTGTTAATTAGCTGTGTGAGCATACCTACAAGATTTTTGCCGTTCTTTGAGTTGACAACATTCTGTATTTCATCAACAATTAAAATTCCAATATGGTTTAATGCAATGGAACTGACAAGCCCGATAAGCATATCAGTTGTGGCGGTTCTTGATTTGATACAGTAATTATAATAGTTGGTTTCAAGTGCTTCATCTACTTTACGCAAAATCTCCAATAACAAACCTTTCACAGAGGAATCAAACGGACATTGAACTACAAGGCACGGAATGACTTTTGCATATGGTTTTTCAATCTCAATGATACGATTCTCCGATATAAGGGAAATAGCTCTGCTTATGGCACTTGATTTACCTATACCGCTGCAACCTATTATTGTAAAGCTGTCCGAACCGCCAACGATACCATTATATTCTTGCCCAATTATTCCTTTGTGGTTTTCATAATGCTGTTGTATAGCTGTCTTTGTGCCTTTTTTCTGCATTGAGCGGAGCAATGCCAAATACAATTTTGAATATATTTCTAATGACATTTGAGAGGGTATATAGAGCTTGTATAAATCAGATAATGCCATTAACCGTGTAGGTGTATTCTCGTTGCGTATTCTATCTTCGTAAGCAGGAATGACCGACAAGGCAGTGTATAGAGCTTCACCTGATTTCATTTCCGGCATAGCAGACAAATAATCTTTATACATCATTCAGCGCCTCCCATAATATCAATATGTTGTTTAGTTCGTTCTCTTTGCCTTGTTTCTCTTATAGATTTTATATTTGCATCACCGACAGCGGCAATATTTGAAATAACCCTGATATGCTCTGCAAGGTCAATTTTAGCCTGTAGATTTTCACCATTAACCGATTGTATCAACTGTTTTTTAGCTGATTGCATTTGCTGTACTTCTTCAAGAGATTTGCCGGTAAATCGGGATTCTATCAAAGTAAATTCCGTATATTTGCTGTTTTCTATAACCCATACGGAGGAAACATTATCAGGATTAAAAGCAACTACAGCAGTACTGCCGTTCAAGTATGTTTCTGTAAATCCGTCACAGTGATAACGCATTTTATTTACCCTTAAACCGTGACGGGAGAATGTTCCTTTTGTCCGTGGTAATAAGGTTAAAGCAATCTGTCTTTCATCTGTTTTTATTAAATTTGCAGCAGGTTGTTTTCTGTTCCAATTCCATATATGGCTTGCATATGGTTTCACTTTATCTGTAAACATTTTAGCTGTGTAAGGGAAATTATCTATTATCCGCTGTGAATTATAGTAAATAATGCAGTGCAACAGTATTTTTTCAAAATCTGCAATAGTCAAGCAAGCATCTTTTCTGTAATCGTGTGCGCCCCTCTCTTGAAAATCAGGTTCAATAATACCTTTTCCTTTCAAATATGGTTTGTAGGTATTTTGCAATAGGTCAAAAAACTTTTCTACTGCACCTTTTAACTCCGGTCTGTACGGTGGCAGGTTAATAATCGTAACGCCCAATTCTGCTATCTGTTCAAAGTTTTCTGATTTATACTCGCTGCCCATATCTGTTACAAGGATTCCGGGGATAATACCGCTGCAATTCCAATCGTCTTGGTTTATATCAATCCCAAATCTCTTGCAGTGCTTAACTTTGTCAGCGGCTACATTCAACATTAAATTTCGGAGGCTGTAAACACCGCCCTCCCAACTTAAAGAATAACCACAGCACAAACCACTATAAGCATCAATGCAAGCGGTCAAAATGGGTCTGCCTATTATGTTTCCGCTTTCGTTTATAAGGTAAATATCGCATATAGTAGAATCCAACATTCCAACACCAACAGCAGGAGCGAATGCTTGTATGCCGTCACCCGTCAGAGGTCTGTTATTTCTCTGGTAGTTTTTCAAGCCATCACGGGAAATATAATAGTTTTGCATTTTCCTATGCTTACGATAAAAATATCGGAATTGGTGTATTGTAGGGTATTTCTGCAACAATACACCGTTACCATCACAATATTTTTCTTTAAGCATAAGTGTATATGCAGTTTGTAGGCTGTTACGGCTTTGGTTATAAAAATACTTATTTAATGCCCATCTAATATTTTTTTCATCTGTTGTCAGCGGCTTTTCATAACTACACTTTTTCGGTGCAAGAACACTGATATTTTGATAAACAAGATACAACCATAAGTATTGCTTTATCGTTTGTTTACTGATATTGAAATGCTGTGCCATATTACTAATAGCATTGCATCTGTATTTATCATCTGCTATAAACGGTAATACACCGGCAATGGCTGTAAATCTTTTATATGCAATACAGCGGCTTTCATTGTCTAACTCGTCAATAGGGAGGGTGCAAATTCCGGTTATATCCGATAAATCATTTATGCTACATTCTGTGTATTCGGTCAATTCCGCTGTGTTTATCCACTGCGGAACAACTCTCTTTATACAATTTACAATGAGGGCTTTGTCGTTTTCAGTTTCAAGCACACGGACAATATTATTATCTTTTTGCAATAACTTATTTTTCAGCATCAATAACCAGCCCCCAATCATTAACACCATGTTTCAGCCAATATGAGCGTGAAGCATCCAAAAGTTTTACGGTCAGTGGTTTTAATAAGTGCTTGCGGAATACACATTCACGAACCAATAAATCACCGTTTGATTTTGTGCAAAGAAAATCTGTGTTGTATTCCCCGATTTCTTTACCATCGAGCGGAATATTGCATTGTATTTCCGTTATATCATCATTGCTTTGCAGACTATCTAAATAAGCAAGCTGTAATTCGTTGTAAGTTCTGCAAACCTCTTTTGATTTGCTGACAGATTTCTTTATACATCTGCCTTTGTAGTTTTTCTTAATCATAGAATCCACCTTTCTGATTTCCCAAAAATGTTCCCAAAAACAGCATATTATTTCCCAAAAACGAAAACACCTCCCAAAAACATATTTGCTGTTATCGGTGCTATCTCTGAAAAACTTTGATTTTACTGCATTTCTGCCACTTTCAAGAATACAAGAGATTTTCCCAAAAATATACTTTTTCAAATACTCTATGTCATTGTGCGAAGCTGTTTATCAACCACGATGTAAAAATCGTTATCAACAGCACCGCCGCAGATGATGTAAATAAAATTCCTGTTTTATTGACAAAAACGCAGTGTTTACAAGGCTTTTTCTATGTTTTGCGGGTAAAAAAAGACCTTGCAGAATTACTTCTACAAGGTCTAAACTTGATATTTAATTTTGCCTTATGGCTGTTAAATGGTTTTACCCATTAACACTAAACTCAAGCTTTCTTTTTTGACTTAATCGTTGCCTGAGCCGCAGCGAGTCT
>OMUY01000030.1 GCA_900314355.1 uncultured Eubacteriales bacterium
GGGTTGCCTATGACATAATCAAAAAGTTTCTTTCCCATAGCTTTCATCCCCTTAATTTCTTTAAACTTAATTGATGATTTATTTCTCCAGTCGTATATAACGCACGGAGACGCCTCCCCTTTACCGCCGCTGTCCGTTTCGGGAGACAGCGTATCAAAAAAAGAGAGCTGTTCATATTCCTTATAAGGCTTTCCGAGAGGGACCGTATCTTTTAAACCGTCCATCTGCCAAATATTCCAAGATATTTTATTCGATATTTCACGAATCAACTTTTTATCGGGCAGATTTCCCCAACGATTTTTGTAATAATCGCAGAACGTCATAAGAAGGTTTATTCTCGCGATTAAAACATTGTCGCCCTGATATTCGTAGCCGTAAGACGATTCAAACGCCCTGAATGTCCATTTGAGCCAGTCGTCATAATTATCGGCGTTTTCGTCAACAATTCTCAGTTTTCGGTCTATTATTCCTATACGGCGGGAAGCGGGAACAATAAATTCGCCTGTCGACACGTCGTATCTTGAAACGAGATAAGGAGCTTCGCCGCATGTTATTTCGAGACGGCGGGAATCGACGTAATTCTGCCATTTTTTATTTTCAGGGAATTCGATTTTCTCATCGCATGGAGTCCAGGTGTCGTCTTTATTCCGGACATTGAAAACATCTTTTTTCCCAAACCAATCCTCATCGAGCGAGTTATTCATAATATTGCAAAGCCACGCCGGAGTAAAGACTTCGGCTTTTTTTCTCGTTCTTTCAGTCTGCGCTTCCTGAGATTTCTTAATTCGGGGGCGGATAATATCGGAATATTTCAAAAGGTTTGACGGCTCAATCTGATCCACATCCCTGAAGCCCGCGCCAAGACCGCTGTATGTGCCGGTCGCCCAGATAATATTTTTTTTAGTGGATTTGTCCTTCAATAAAATATCAAGCGCGTCGGATACGGGATAATTCCCGACGTCAATCAGTCTGTCAGGCAAAAAATCTTCTCCCTTCCGAAATTATTTAAATGATTTAATTTCAAATTACCGCCTCTTAAATAAAATTATATTAAATTTTCTGTCCCATTAATTTAACAGAAAAAAAATTCACAAAATCATTATCCGTGATTTAAATTATCCGCCTAATCAATATAATTTTTTTTCAATCCGGAACGGCGTCATATTTTGATACGACGTATGAAGCAGTTTCGGCGGCGGACTTGAGACAATATTGAATATCTTTTTTATTCAAAAAATTATATATAAAAGACGCCGCGAAGCTGTCGCCCGCGCCGACGGTTGACAAAACTTTTGTTTCAACAGCCGGACAGCGGAAGCTTTTTCCGTTTTCGCAATCCATGCAGTAAGCTCCGTCAGACGAAAGCGTTATCACAATGCGCTTCAAATTGGCGAAACGTTCGGCAAGCTTTAAAGAAAAGCCGCCGCAATCGGAAAAATCGTGAATATCGAGAAAATCGGCAACCGTGTTAAGCTCCTCGGAACTTATTTTAATTGTATCGGCGGTTTTCACAGCAAATAAAACCGAAGATTTTGAAGAAAACGGCGGACGGATATTGATATCTACCAATATCTCGGGAAATTTATTTTCCGCCAAAATTTTTTTTAAGACTTTGAGATTATTGCCGCTTCTCAGAGCGAGCGTGCCGAAATAGAGCAGGTCAAATTTTTCGGAAATATTTTGATACGGTATATAATCGTAGGACACGTTGTTTAAAACATTGTATTCGGGAACCGATTGACCGTTAAGAGCAACTACGCACCGCCCCGTAGGTCTGTCATTTAGAACCGAAATATATTTTGTATCAACATTCCATTCGGATATTTTTTTTAACGCCGATAAGCCGAGCTCATCATTTCCGACGGCGGAAAACATATACGCCTGTCCGCCCTGCTTCGCGAAATGCGCCGCGAAATTAAGAGGAGCGCCGCCAAGGCATTTTTTATCCGGATATACGTCCCATAATATTTCACCGAAAGATAAAGCTTTCATAATTTTTATCTCCAAACAGAATTGAGCGAATGAATTTCTATTGATTTAATCCGAATATCTTTTTCCGACTTTACAATGAAATAAGGCAGATTATAGTCGCAGACGGTGTTTTCATCGAGGCAGGTAAAATAAATTTTTCCGCCGTCGGAGAATATTTCAAAACTCAATCTGTCAACGATAATCGTCAAGTCGTCGTTTTTATTTGTCAGAAATATGGGGGCGCGGTTTTTTCCGATCTTCATTTCGTTATTGTCAAAATCGAATTTTATTTTTCTCCCGAAAATTACAATTTCCGCCTTTCCGCTTCCGCCGAAATCTTTTATTTTAAAGATGTAGGGTTTATCGCTGAGGTTTATTTGAAAATCATTATTCAGAGAGACATCTATATTTTTATAAAACTCAAAGCTGTTGTAAATTGTTTCAATTTCTTTTACGGGATTTGAAACGAGGTAATAAACGCCTTTGAAAAAATCAAGCGACAATTCTGCGGGAAATCCCATCTGTCCGCAGAATTTACCGGCGGGTATATTCCACCTGTCCCACGAAATTTGAATAATACGCCCGTCCGGGCAGTTTGAAAAAGTCTGAGCCGCGTAAGCAGAATCGCCGAAATTATGAGATATTACGTCCTGTTCTGGCTCAAATCCGCCGCTGTCGAAATTTCCGACAAGATATTTTCCGTGCGCTCCGGTCAAAATCCATTTGCGTTTTCCGTTTTCGCTTTCAATCGGGAAAATATCGGGGCATTCATTGTCGCCCGGAATATCTATTTTCTGAAGTTCATTCCAATTCACAAGATCGTCTGATTTTAATATACAATATGTTTCGCCTTCAAGATACAGCGCCATTATATAGCACGAAAGCTCTTGACAGAATACGACCTTGGGGTCTCTGTTTCCGTCGGTGATTTGAGGAACGACAGGTTTATTGGAATACATTTTAATATTTTTAAAGTCATCAGTGGAATAAGACAGATATTGAGAAAAAGGAGATGTACAAGTGTAAAAGAGAAGATAGGACTTTTTGCCGTCGGAATTTTTGCCGAGAAGATTTTTTTCATCAGCGGCGGCACAGCCCGAAAACATGGCTCCCCTGTCATCCGGAAACATGGCGGTTTTTTCCTCCGTCCAATGTATTAAATCCGCGCTTGCCGCGTGTCCCCAGTGCATATTTCCCCATTTGTTTTCGGCAGGATTAAATTGATAGAACATATGATAAATTCCGTCCGCAAAAATAAGACCGTTAGGGTCGTTTATCCAGCCGTTTTTCGCCGTAAAATGAACCTGAGGGCGCATAGGCTCAGAGTACAGATTATCAATATCTATCTTGTCCGAAACACGAAAATCAAGCTTTATCCGAGGGTCGGACGAAACAGACAAAGTCTGCCCGATAAACCGTGAAACGTCTATATAAGAATAAAAATCAGGATTGAAATAATCGATTTTAATATTTAAAGCGTAAACCGTTTTATCGCCGATTTTAAAAATCAGACGCTTGTCCGCCGCCAGAGTATTGACGGGAAAAACAAGATAATTATTTTTTACGGTTATTTTCATTTAAAAATGCCTGCCGATTTTTTAAAAATAAAACTCAAAATAATAGTACAAAAAAAATTGATTTCAGGACGCTATAACCATAATCATCGTTCCCGCCACGATAAGAAGCAAGCCAATAATCGCCTTGACGGACAGTTTTTCTTTAAATACTATTCTTGAAAAAATAACGGAAACAACGATACTCAGCTTATCTATAGGAACGACTACACTCGCCGGACCGCTCTGAAGCGCGCGGTAATAACAGAGCCATGAAGCGCCTGTCGCAATGCCCGACAAGCAGATGAAAATAAGTTCGCTGCGCTGAATTTCACGAACCTTATTTGTTTTTCCGGTGATGAAAACCATCATCCACGCCATTACAAGCACAACGCATGTTCGTATCGCTGTTCCGAGGTTGGACGCTATATTTTCAATACCTATCTTTCCGAGAATAGAAGTCAAGCTGGCAAAAACTGCCGAGCCAAACGCGTAAAACATCCATCCGTGCCTGGATTTTTTACCGGCAGTTTCGGCAGACGCTTCAGTCTCTCCGTTTTGTATTGCATTGTTAATTGAAGAGGAGGTCTCCGCATTTGACTTCTTTTTTTCTATCATCAGATATGTCCCGAACCCTATCAGGACTATTCCCGCGCCGCTCGCCCATGTAACAGGTTCACTGAAAAAAATAAATGCCAGAATAATCGTCAATATCGTGCTTGTCTTGTCGATCGGGACGACTTTGTTGACATCACCTATCTGAAGCGCGTGGAAATAGCATAACCATGAAAAACCCGTGGCAAGACCCGACAAAATTAAAAAGATCCATGTCTTCGGGCTAATCGATGTAATACCTTCCATCTGCCCGGTGATAAACACCATCAGCCACGAAAAGATTAAAACAATAATCGTCCGGACTGCCGTCGCAACGGTAGAATCCGTTTTTTTGATGCCGCATTTAGCAAGAATAGATGTGATTCCCGCGAAAAACGCGGAGCCGAAAGCGAACGCTATCCACATATATTTCTCCTTCCTTTATCGTTCGAAACGGATTTCATGCTCATAAGCCGAAAAAATTTATTATCTTTGTCCGGTTCAGAGCCCTTGAACGATAAATACCTTTATTAAATACTGCGCCTGCTGAAATCATCTATAATCGCAAAAAAAATTATCCGCCGCCCCGATCAAAAACAACCGCCCAAGAGCCTAAAAGCCCGAGTACAAAGCCATATCGGATATAAACAAATGAATGATATCGGTTTATTTTTTTTCTTGAAATAGATAATAAAAATAATCAGCTAAATTATACTATATATATTTTTATTTGTAAATAATTAATAAATCAAACAAAAATACCAAATTTCTTCTGCCGCATCTTGATTTGGCTGCCGCATTAATTATATTTGAAGTAATAGAATATAGCTTAAATCTAACCCGAGGCATCAGAGGAGGACTATTGACCCTGCCTTGATATTACAATATTTAGTTTGATGCAGATAAACCTGCGACAAAATATTGTATTCATTTCCAAAAAGCTCTTGACATTTGGAATATAAAAGAAGAAGGAACAGTATCAGGCTGAAAGTTTGTAGAAAACAAAAAAGCCGAAA
>OMUY01000079.1 GCA_900314355.1 uncultured Eubacteriales bacterium
TCCTCACCGGATTTTAATTTTCTTGTTTCGCCTTTTGAATTTAAAGCCGAAGCATTAAATGTCACTTCTTCTTTAAGCGCGTTTTTTACTGTCTCACTGAATTTTTCCAGATTTGTTTTTTCTCTTTCGGATATCAGTCCGTGCCTGTCGACCGGAATATTTAAAAGCATTGAAGCGTTTCCGTACACAGTATTGAAATACACGTCCGCAAGCTCTGACGGCGTTTTTACAACACCGTGTTCAGGGTTTTTATAGTAATCGTCATCATGATAAAACCAACCCGATGTCATGGAAAGGTCAGCCTCGGCAGGGTACCATACGAGGTCAGTTTTTCCTTTTATCTTTTCTCTTGAGCCTATATCCTCGTCCGTCTTGTCAAAGCTTGTAAGTTTTCCTGTACGGTTTTCTGAATGTTGTGATTTTTTCGCAGTATTTTCTACTGACTGATTTGCCCATGAAATTACATTGTATTCAGATTTCCTCGTTTTGCCCGCTTCATTTCCAATCCACCTGACGTCCGGCCCGCAGATCGAAATTACTGCGTTCGGCTGATATTTTCTGATAACCGACCAATATCTCTCCCAATCGTAAACTTGCTTTTTTCCGTTTGCACCCTCTCCGCAAGCCCCGTCGAACCAGAAGCAGAAAATTTCTCCGTAATTTTGACATAGCTCGGTTAATTGATTTACAAAAAAATCATTATATTTGTCTGTTCCGTAAGTCTTTTCGTGCCTGTCCCACGGAGAGAGATAAATTCCGAGCTTCAAGCCGTATTTCTTTGTGCTTTCGGAAAGCATTTTTATTATGTCGTGAGGGTAAGACGAGTTCATAACGGTATGGTCAGTATATTTTGAGTCAAAGAGACAAAATCCGTCATGATGCTTCGCTGTTATAATTACACCGGAAGAACCGGATTTTTTTATTATGCCGCACCATTGATCTGTATTCAACTTGTCGGGAGCGAATATTTTTTCATCCTCTGTGCCGTCTCCCCATTCCCTGTCTGTAAATGTGTTTACTCCGAAATGAATAAAATTGTAGTATTTCATTTCACGGGAATATTTTAATTGTCTTTCGGACGGCACGACAGATATATATTTTTCGCATTCAACGTCAATAGTTTCATACCAATATTTCATTTTTCAGCCTCTTATAAAAAAGCCGAATCCTTTTGAAGAATCGGCTTTTTATATTATTTAAATATCATTGTCAGCAAATTGACTTGAAAAATCTTCCAAGTCTTTCAAAAAGTGAGTTGAGAAGAGAGAAGATAAAATCAAATGAACCTAAATTGAAATACGAAGGATTTGAATCGGAGTGGTTCTGTTCGGCGTTTATGGTGAATGACTCCGTATAAACAACTCCTCCTTCTCCGAAAATTTCAGCTCTTACATATCCTGATAACTCATCTTTGTAATCATCAAGATCTATCTTTCCGTCGGATGAAGGAACAACGGCAATCTGTTTTCCGCCTGAAATAAATCTTACAATCAAAGCGTTTTCCGAATTTATCGTGATGGTATTGTCATTGTCGTCAACTTCTATTGAATCAACTTTTACCCTGGCGTTCTTGTTGAAATATCCGTCAGAATCAAGAGAAGTATAGCTTACTCCCACGTTGGATTTTTTGGCAGTCTTTGCTATTTTATCTCTTTCAGCTTCGTATTGTGATATTACGTTGTCAAGTTGTTTTGTAAATGAAGTTTCTCCGTAAAATTCCTTTATAGCGTTATTATAAGCTATAAGCTCGTCTACGTTTGCTATGCATGTCGACTGAGGAAGAATATGACCTTTTGACAGAGCGTCTTTGAATGACGCGGATGTCTTTTCGTCAGCGAGTACAATCGTGGAACCTGTATCGATTTTATTGAGCTGGTGCGCGTCGCTTGACGCGATAGCAGTTACGGTTCTTCCAGATTTTGCGGCCTCGGTTAACATTTCATCCCATAATTTTCTCTCGTATCTTGTTCTTCCGTCGCCTTTTGAGTTAATGTCGATTCCTATGCAGGACGGGTATTTCATAATAAGACCGTAGAATTTCTGGAAATAATACTTGTAAGACGCGTTTGAAAGGTTATACGCATCGTCGGTGTAAAGCTCATATCTCGCCTGAGTGTATTCACCCGGATGGTTTATTACACTGAGACCGCCGAGCTTGTCGACGTCCTTAATGCACTGCTCGTAATCTGTTATATTATTGTTCTGGTATTTTACGAACCAAGAATTTACATGTGCGTTTACAGATACGGCGTTGTTCTCTATTCCGTAAGGTATTCTGAGAATATCGGAACCGTTTGACGATTTGAGATAATAGTCGCCGCTCGGACCCTGAGAATACGTATATGTTATTCCGTCTGCAAATTCGCCCGAATCTCCGAGATATTCAAGATTGCCCTTGCTTCTGCCCATTGCCTGAAGAGTTTTTCCGGGAAATTCTCTTCCGGAAGTCGTAGCCCATCCGTCATCCGCATCGCCGTGGTCGGTGACGGCTACAGCGTCAAAGCCGGTTTCAACGTGTCTTTCAAGAACCTGTTTTAAAGTGTAATCGCCGTCTGAGGCGTTTGTGTGGCAGTGAAGAGCGGTTTTGTACTGATTTATGTTATCCCAGTCTATACCGGAATACGGATTTGTAATCGTGATGTCGTCGCCCGCTGCCGAAGCAATAACACAGAAAGCGGAAATAATTATTACCGCACTTAAAAATAATGATAATATTTTTGTAAATTTCCTCTTCATATTACATTACCTTTCGTTTATAAATATTTAATTAATTTAATTTTATCATAAACATAAAAATGTTTCAATAGTTTTTTGTTTAAATTGTAATAATTAATATTTAGATTTATCCTTGACAAAAATTGACATATTTGATAGAATAACGATGTTATGCGGATATGGCGGAATTGGCAGACGCGTTAGATTCAGGTTCTAATGAATGCAAGTTCATGCAGGTTCAAGTCCTGTTATCCGCACCAATCGAGAGCTTCGGCACGCAATTAGCGTAGTTGAGGCTCTTTTTTTACGGTTTTTATCCCGCGTTTCAAGTCCGTTATGAACAGTCAAACCAAAATTTACTACTGAGGTTTTAAAATTAACGCCGTTTTTTCTCCGTTATTGTCGGGAAATTTTTTTATGTCTAAAACAGGTAAATTAAATAATAAAAATATTTCTGCTATTAAATGTTTTTCCATAAATCAAAAAAACGGCTGACGCTCGAAAATAAAATTTTATTAATCAACTTATAATAATTTCGGATCGATTCTTATTCCGCGAAATATATACAAACTAAAGAGGAAAAAAATTGGGAATTATTGAAAAATAATTCTTGACAAAAACGTATGTGTATGATATAGTCTAACTGTATTAATACAAATAATACAGATAATACGGGGGTGATAAAATGTTTACTGTGGACAAAATGTCCTCAATACCTATTTATGAACAACTGGAGACGCAGATAAAAAAATTTGTATTGTCCGGTCTGCTCTCGCCGGGAGACAGCCTGCCGTCCGTCAGAACAATTGCTACAGATTTGTCTGTAAATCCCAATACCGTACAAAGGGCGTTTGCCGATCTGAATCGGGACGGTATAACCGTATCTGTTCCGGGAAAAGGAAATTTTGTAACGAAAGAGGCAAACGACGTTCTGAAAAGTCAGGCTGTTGGGAGGCTTGAAAAACTTACGGATTTAGTTTCGTCTATTTCAAAATCAGGCGTTTCGAGAGAGGAAATTCTCGATGCGGTGGAAAAGGGAATAATTAAATAAACTTTCCTTTAACCTTAATTTCTGTTTAATTTACGGAGGAAAAAATGATAGAAATAAAATCGGTCACGAAAAAATTCGGCGATTTTACCGCGCTGAATAATATATCCTGCACTATAGAAAACGGTTCTGTTTTCGGACTTGTCGGAACAAACGGTGCAGGAAAATCAACACTCGTAAGGTGTATAGCTGGAGTATATAAGACTGACGAAGGCAGCATACTTATCGACGGGGAAAACGTTTACGACAATCCTGCCGCAAAGGCTAAGGTGGTATACGTATCAGACGACATTTATTATCCGAATCCGGGCAATATAAACGATCTCGGAAAGTTATACGCAAGAATGTATTCTTCGTTTAATTCCGATAAATATTTGAATCTGATTGATGAACTGCAGCTCAGCCGAAAGAAAAGCGTTTCTTCTTTTTCAAAGGGAATGAGACGCCAGGCTGTCACGGCGGCGGCGCTTGCAGTGGAACCGGACTACATTATTTTTGACGAAACTTTCGACGGGCTTGATCCTTTGGTAAGAGATTTTTTCAAAAAGCTTATTATCAAAGAGGTCGCCGAGAGAAGTACTACGGCAATAATAACAAGTCATTCTCTCAGAGAACTTGAAGACACATGCGATAAACTCGCCATGCTTCATAAAGGCGGACTTATTCTTGAGTCGGACCTTTCAGAAATCGAATCGAATTATTTCAAAGTTCAGGTTGCGTTCAAGGAAGATTACGACGAGAAAAAATTCAAAGACCTGAGTATCGCCGAGTTTAAGAAAAACGGAGCTATCTCAACGTTTATAGTAAACGGCGACAAGGATGAAACGACTCGAATAATCGGCAATATGAATCCGCTTATTTTTGAAATCGTACCTATGTCTCTCGAGGAATTTTTCATAAATAAAGCGTCTAAAGCGGGTTACAATTTCGATTTAGACAAATCTGACGAAAAAAAAGAAGGAAAGAAGTGATAATAAGATGAAAAACAAAATATTTTCCAAGGGCATATATCTTGATACGTTCAGAAGAATAAAAATAATCGGCATTATATTCGGCATATATCTGCTGATAAGCTGCGTATTCTTCGTCGGGACGGACAGAGTCGCGATGGCTCCGTTTGATTATCTGCGCCCTTTATACATGGTTCCTTATGTAATAACCCCAGTTATTGCCGGAGTCGCGTTTAATATATATTCCAAACGAAAAACCTCGGATTTCTATTCGTCGCTTCCGGTTTCAAAATTTTCGAGAATGTTCTCCATATCGGCGGCGGTTGTTTCGGTTTTGATTGCAGGCATCTTATTGGGAGCTTTGGGCTCCATGGCTGTCATAGGTCTCGGAAAACCCATTCTTATCACCACCGGTATATGGGATGTTCTTCTTACTGTTATTTCATCGACTTTGTTCGCGTTTGCCGCGTTCGTCCTCGCGGAGGCTCTGACAGGAAATGTTCTTACTTTAATTATTTCTTATTTCGTAAATCTCTTTTTTGTCAGATATTTGTTTTACCTTATAAGATGGACTCTTCTTTCGGGTCAAAAAGCGCTTGATACAAAATTTTTCCTGAAGTTTTTCATGCCTGATATGAATACTTTTGTAGGCGGGTTTTTCAACGGAACTACATTCTTTGATATCACATCGAAAACTACATATGGAATATGCAATTTGAAAGAAGACCTTTGGACTGTCGCGGCTTCGGTTGTATTATTCGCGCTTGCTTGTGTTATTTTCTCAAAAAGACTCAGCGAAAAAGACTCGTCTTCTTTTACTTCAAACGGCGCGTTTTTCTATATTACAGGCGTTATTACTTTTGTTATTTCAACATTCCCAATCGCGACGCGTTATCTAGTTGACGGTTCTATCCTTGATATGAATAAAACCACGGAAATTCTTTTGCTCTTTTTATTACCTGTAGCAATTCTTTCAATAGTCACTGTAATCTATTTTAAAAACGATAAAAGTAAAAAGAAAGTTTTGTTAAAAGAATTGCCGGCTTTAATTGCTGTAATCTTGATAAACGCTTCGATTTTCGCCGTAAACGGATACCTTCAAAATAATAAGATAAGAAAAAAAATAGCGGTCGGAGACATAAAATCCGTACAGCTCATTTTGGATTCTGACAGCAATTTTACTTCTTTTTCCGGAGCAAAGGATGATTTGGAAACAAGCGAGATTACCGATAAAGATTTTATCGCGAAAATATCCGAGTCTTACAATAAATCAGTCAACTTAAATTTATACGATACGGAAGACGGAAACGAAGAATCCGTTATTTGTAAAATTAATACGAAAGACGGAAAAACCTACTATGGCAAAACAATCATGAACATTGAAGATATCGTTAAATTATCTTCAAAAGAAAAGAAAATCGAGAACTATATAAAAGAACTTCCGAAACCTGATTACAAAACATTCGTCGTCTATAATACCGGAATATACGGATATTACGGACGCAATGTTTTAAAAGCAGACGATGCGGAAAAGCTGTTCAAAACTATTCAGGATGAAATAAACGGATATACCGCGGAACAAGTTTATTCGGATGTTTTTTCCGACAATTTGATTTCGATAATATATTATTCAAAATCCGGAATCGAAGTCGTTTTGAACTTATCTCCTATCACTCTTCCGAAAACGGTTAATGCGGCAATTTCTTATTTTAACGGCGGCAAAAAAATTGAAGACGTGAAAAAATGTATTTACGGAAACGATTTCCTTGTCGATGGCGTCTCGCTTTATCTGAAAAATTCCGACGGAAAATATACCGAAAATACCAGATACATTCTCAAAGGATATACCGATGAAGATAATGAGCTGCCTGAAAAGACAAAAAAAATTATTAATAATCTCGTTTCAAAAGCGCATTCCGATAAGGATTTCAGCTCCGGATATATGATAGTTGACGGTGAAATTACCGACAAGTCCTCTTCTGACAATCAAGAATACGTATCATATATCATACCTGCTCCGTCTAATCTGACCGATGAAGAAATAAATAATATCAACGATCTCGTTGAAGAATCGTATAGTATTGATGAATAAAAAAATTTTGGCGGACGGGTTTAACCTGTCCGTCTTTTATCCGGCAAAAATTACGGCCCGAAAAAACGGGTCGTAATTATTTATAAAATTTTTATTCTTCTTCTTTGTTTGCCTCGTAATCGGATCTTACTTTTTCGGCTACGTTTTCCGGAGCTCTTTCGTAGCGCACAAAAGTGAAGTCGAATGATCCTCTGCCCTGAGTTACGGATCTGAGAACAGTAGCGAAATCGCCCATTTCTCCCATAGGAACTTCGGCTTCAAGTTTCTGCATTCCGGGCTCGTCTGCCGGTCCCATGCCGAGAACTCTGCCGCGTCTTTTTGTTACGTCGCCCATAATGTCGCCGAGATTGTCGTCAGGCATATAAGCGTTTAATGTTCCGATTGGCTCCAAAATGGCCGGTCCGGCGACATCCGCCAATTTCTTGAACGCGAGTGACGCCGCGGTCTTGAACGCCATATCAGACGAGTCGACAGGGTGATAAGAGCCGTCGTAAAGAGTAGCTTTTACGCCCACTACGGGATAACCGGCGGTAAGACCCCTGAGGGTCGATTCTCTTAGACCTTTCTCAATAGCGGGGAAGTAGTTTTTGGGAACAGAACCGCCGAAAACTTCCTCTGCGAATACGAGGTCGTCCGAATCGCACGGTTCAAATCTTATCCATACGTCGCCGAACTGACCGTGACCGCCGGACTGTTTTTTATGTCTTCCCTGAACTTCGACTTTCTTTGTAATAGTCTCTCTGTACGGGACCTTGGGAACTTTCAGCGAGACGTCAACGCCGAATTTATTCTTTAACTTTGAGACGATCAGGTCAAGATGCTGCTCGCCGAGACCGGAAAGTATAGACTCCTTTGTTTCCTCGTTGAGTTCAAACGTAATTGAAGGATCTTCTTCTATAAGTTTTCTGAGACCTGAAGCCGCTTTCTCGTCTTCACCTTTTTTCGCAACCTCTACGGCCATAGAAAGGCAGGGCTTCGGGAAATCTACGCCTGGAAGCTCAACAGGGTTCTTTTCATCGCATATGGTGTCGCCTGTCTTGACTCCGGAAAGCTTTGTTACAACGCCTATATCTCCCGCGGAAATGCAGCTTGCATCCTCCTGTTTTGAACCTCTTATTGTAATTATTTTGCCCATTCTTTCGGATTCGCCCGTTCTGAAATTGTATGCAGGCGTGTCTGATGTGATTTTTCCGGATATTACCTTGAAATAGGACATTTTGCCTACAAAGGGATCTGCTACGGTTTTGAAGCATATTGCGGCGAGCGGCGCGTTTTCGTCGCATTTGACGTTGTTCTTTCCCTCGACTTTATCTGCGGCGGAAGGTCCGAAGTTCGCGATAGCGTTGAGCATAAGGTCTATAGCTTCGCAGTTGTAACCGTCGCACGCGAAAACAGGCATAATTGTTCCTTCCGTTATGCCTTTCTTCATTCCCTCGTAGATTTCCTCGTCCGTAAATTTTTCGCCGTCAAAGAATTTCATCATGAGGTCATCGTCCGCGGAAGCTACAGCCTCGTTCATTCCGTCTTTAAGACTCTCAATTTCAGCGTCATCCGGAAGTGCGGCTTCCGAAACTTTACCATTTGAGTACGAATAAGCTTTGTTCACGGATAAATCCACATAAGATTTAACTTTGCCGCCTTCTACATGAGGAACAATGACAGGGCATACGTTTTTGCCGTATTTTGCCTGAATAGCCGCATATGTTTTATAGAAATCCGCGTTATCGGAGTTGCATTTTGTAATTGCGAACATTATCGAATTTCCTGTCTTTGACGCGGCCTTGTAAGCTTTTTCGGCTCCGACGTCAATATCTCCGCCTGCCTGCAATACTATAAGAGCCGAACCTGCCGCTCTCATACCCTCGGCAAGTCCTTCCGCGAAATCGAAAAGACCGGGAGTGTCAATTATATTGATTTTTTTGTTGAGCCATTCAAGCGGCGCGACGGACGCCTGAACAGTTACCTGTCTTTTCTTTGATTCCGGATCGGAATCCATAACGGTGTTTCCGTCAGCTACTCTGCCCAGTCTGTCGGTAGCTTTTGCCGTGTAGAGCATAGCCTCCGCAAGAGTAGTCTTGCCTCTGCCCGAATGGCCGGCTATACAGATGTTTTTGATATTGTCCGGTGTGTACTTTTTCAAAATTTTATCCTCCGTCTGATATTTTTTACGTTGTAAGTCGCAAAAATTATTTTATTATCTATCGCATAAAAATGTATTTAAGAAAAAATATATAATAAAATCTCTGCAATAATTTTACATATGTATTGATTTGTAAATTTTCTAAACCATATTACCACAAAATTTTTCAAATATCAATCTTTATTTTACAGATTTAATAAAAACTTTGAAACGAATTATAAAAATTATGTCAATCAGGTTGATGTTTTTAAAATTCGGCTGTTTTTGGGTTTATTTTGTTTAAATGTATTTGAAATAATTTGTTTAATTGGTATAATTAAGCTTAATTAAAGAGCATTATTATAAACTTTTAATTCAAAGATATTAATACATTAAATTGACGAGGAGACGAAATTTATGCATAAAATAAGAATTGAAATGGAAGACGGCGGAGTTATCGAGGCTCAGCTTTATCCCGAGATTGCGCCAAAGACAGTCGCGAACTTTGAAAAGCTCGTGTCCGAAGGATTTTACGACGGACTTATTTTTCACAGAGTTATTCCCGGATTTATGATTCAGGGCGGCGATCCTCTCGGCTCGGGATTCGGCGGTTCGGATGAGACCGTTGTCGGTGAGTTTAAATCAAACGGATTTGACAACAATCTTTCACATGTCAGGGGCGTTCTTTCAATGGCGAGGGCGCAGGATCCCAATTCCGCTTCATCTCAGTTTTTTATAATGCACGACGATGCGCCTTATCTTGACGGCAATTACGCTGCGTTCGGCAAAGTTATTTCCGGAATAGAAGAGGTTGATAAAATAGCTCAAGTTGAAACCGATTTGATGGATAAACCGCTTGAAGAACAGAAAATGAAAAAGGTGACTATTGAATAATGCACTCCTGCGAATACTGCGCTTATTTCATCTATGACGAAGACAGCGAATCATATTACTGCGATATTGATTTGGACGAGGACGACTATTATAATTTCATAAAGTCTTCGGGACGAAATTGCCCTTATTTCAGAAACGGCGATGAATACGGAGTCGTAAAACATCAGATGTAAAAAGCGGAAATTATGAATTACAAAAATGCCGATAATTCACAAACTTACAAAATTATAAGGTCAGACCGCAGGACTGTTTCGCTGTCAGTTAAACTTGACGGGACGGTTGAAGTAAGAGCGCCTGTTAATATGCCAAAGTCCAAAATAGACGGCTTTGTCTCAAGCCACTCGGATTGGATTGAAAAGGTCATTGAGGAAAACAAAAACCGTCGCAGAAATTATTCAAAATACTCAATAGATGATTCCGAGCTTGATTATTATATAAAATACGCGAAAAAGACCGTTCCGGAAAGAGTTGAATACTGGTCGTCGGCGACAGGCCTTAAACCTTCAAAAGTTTCAATCTCCAAGGCAAAGACAAGACACGGTTCATGTTCGTCCACTGGACATATCAATATATCGGTTTATATAATGAAATATCCTCCCGAATGCATTGACTACGTCATCATTCATGAACTTTGCCATCTGAAATATTTCAATCATTCCAAAGACTTTTGGAATTTAGTTGGAATATACTGCCCTGACTATAAAAATATAAAAAAAATTTTGAACGGTCAGACAAAGAAATGAAGCAGTCAATAATTTTTTCGCGAATCGAGGAAAATTTAAAATGGATGTAAAACTTTTAAAAGTAATAGTAAAAAATATTGATTTCAATAACGATACCGAAAAACCCATGAAGCTTGAGCTGAAAAGCTCATATTCATACGGCGTGAGATATCTGTCGGGTAAAAATATTTGCAGGTGCGAGCTTACGGCGAAGACTGAGGCAAAGGGAATAGAAGAAAAATTCCATATTCATATCGTTCTGGAGGGAATTTTCGAGTTTGATCCTTCGGTTAAGAAAGAGACTCTTCATGTCGAGACTTACGATCAGCTTTTTCCGTATCTGCGTTCAACAGTTACAGCGATAACCGCGAATGCCGGAATCGCCCCCGTGATTCCTCCTTATATCGATATTTCCAAACAAAATATATACAGGGTCGATATGAATAAAATGCACGATCAGACAACAAATAACGACGGGGACGATTTTGTTTTTCCGGACGACGATGACGAAAAAAAATAAAAAACACCTTGATAATTGCCTAAAATAGGAATATCATAGCATTGTTTGAGTTATTAAATCAAAACTCAAAAATTTATTGATTTTTTTTCGGAGGAAAGAAATAAAATGAGCAAACCGCTGTCGGAAAACATCGAGGGAATTTATCCTCTGATGCTTACGCCTTTTAACGACGATCTTACCATTGACTACAAAACGTACGAAGAATACTGCGATTTTCAGGTATCAAAAGGCACCGCGCATCTTTTCTGCGTCTGCGGATCAAGCGAAATGAAAGAATTGACTCTTGACGAGAGAGTAAAACTTGCGACTCTTACGGCAAAGCATAAACAGGATTTGACGATTGTAGCATCGGCAAACCTCGAAAGCACTCAGGAAAAGAGGATTGAAGAGGTAAAGAGAATGTCTCAGACGGGAGTCGACGGACTCGTATTTACCGTCAGAGATATGGGCGATAAGCCCGATGAGCTTGTGGCGCATGTAAAGGAGCTCGAGTCTTACACCGACCTTCCTATTTTTATGTACGAGTACCCCGGATTTGACAATCATCTTATCTCCGGCGATACATATGGCAGACTTGTCAGGGAATGTAAAATCAAAGGAATTAAGGATACGACTTGCACAATGGAAGGAATAACGGCAAAACTAGCCCGTAAAGGCGATTCCGTAGTAATTCAGGCAAATATGCCGTTCCTCTACAAAGCTTACGAAGCGGGTTCAAGAGGTGTAATGGCTACTCCCACGTCGTGCGGAGCTCAGTATTTCCAGAGATTCCACGACGCTTTCGTATCAGGCGATAAAGAAAAAGCCAAGCAGTATTTTTACGATATCATCAATCTTGACGATGCTATTGACAACGGATTCAACGTATCCGCTAAATACCTTGTGTATCTTCAGGGAGTCAAAGGCTTCAAGCCTATAAACAGATCAAAGAGAACTCTTTCTCCGGCAAGACTTGAATCTCTCAGAGCTTATCACGATTACGCAAAGTATATGGGATTAATGGATTGATAGGTATAAGATAAAAAAACAGAAGCCGTTTTGATGCGGCTTCTGTTTTCTTTTATGAATTTTCTGTCATTATTTTATATGCTATTTCTTCGAGTTCTTCAATCGAGTTCATCTCGGACATTTTCCGTCTGTACTCCGCGGAACCTCTCAATCCCTTCGTATACCACAGAGCGTGTTTTCTTGCCTCGTTAATTCCTCTCTTTTCACCCTTGTACTCGATAATTTTTTTGACATGTTCTATCATTATTCTCATTTTTTCCGAAACAGGAGGATCAGGAAAAGAATACCCGTTTTTCTTCAGGCTTGATATCTGATAAAACAGCCATGGATTGCCAAGCGCTCCTCTTGCAACCATAACTAAGTCGCATCCGGTTTCGGTATACATTTTTCCGGCGTCAGAGGCGGAATATATATTTCCGTTCCCGATTACGGGTATTTTTAAATTTTTCTTTACAAGTTCTATTGATTTTAAATCGACGGGAGGGGAGTACATCTGCTCCCTTGTTCTTCCGTGAACTGTTATCGCGTCCGCTCCGCCTGATTCGCAGGCCTTCGCACAGTCTAAAACACGGCTTGCATCCGACCAGCCTGTTCTGATTTTTGCCGTTACCGGCACGCCGACGCTTGATTTTACGGCATACACTATTTTTTCAATATTTTCCGGAGATTTTAATAAAGCGCTGCCGGAGCCGGATTTTGTGATTTTAGGAGCAGGACATCCGAAATTTATGTCTATGAAATCAGGTAAAAATTCCATTGCGAGTTTTGACGCTTCCGCCATTGTTTTCGGGTCTGCACCGAAAAGCTGAACTCCCTGAGGAACATCCGATTTTATTCTTTTTAAAAGCTGTTTTGATTTTTCGTCGCCGAAAGTCAGTGCTTTTGCGGATACCATTTCAGATACCGTCATTGACGCCCCGAAACCGGAGCAAAGTTCTCTGAAAGCCCTGTCGCTCACTCCGGCCATCGGCGCAAGACATGATGTTCTCTCGACGGAAATAGATCCGATTTTTAGTTTTTCCAATTCTATCGTCCCTGAAAATTATTTAATACTTAAATTATAATTGTGAAAATCTTCATATTATTACAAATAGGCAAATTGATAAAAATACTTGAAAATGAGAAAAATTGTGATATAATTACATTGTTACGGAGGCTTAGCTCAGCTGGTCAGAGCGTTTGCTTCACACGCAAGAGGTCGACGGTTCGAGCCCGCCAGTCTCCACCAAAATATATTTTTCGGCTTTTTATCAGCCGATTTTTTATTGTAAATATATTTCCTGTATTTATAAATACAATGATTGCCGGATATTTCGCGTATTTTGAGTATAATATATTATTTGATGCAAATTAAAATAATTAAAATTTTCGTTGACAAGGCAAAATTAATTTATCTTAGATCGAAGATAGAAGACAGTAATTGAATATGATCTAAAATCAGAATGAAATTGCGTCGACCCTTGCAGCCGCCCGCTGTGGGATTTCGGTTGTATCGAAGACGCAGGCAGTAAATTATTTCCGGTTTAGACAAAAGGGCATACGGGATTTAAAGATTTTCCTGTCTGTCAATTTTTTTCATTGATCAGTTTAGAATAATATAAAAAAATTCCGATTTTTTTGAAAAAAATCCCAAAAAAATAATTTTGTTGTTAGTACAACAGATTTGTGGTAATTACATATGATATAATACAGACACAAGATAAAAAAGGGAGCGCGAAAATAAAATGAGAAAAAAAATTGATTTAAATAAATCTGTTTATGAATTGGCGAAAGAATATCCCGAGCTTATCGATATTATGGCGAATCTCGGATTTACGGAGATAAAAAAGAAATCCGTCTTGAACTCCGTTGGAAAAATAATGACTGTTCCAAAGGGGTCCAAGATGAAAAATATTCCTATGTCGGATGTAATCGCCGCTTTTAATGCAAACGGATTTGATATTGAAGGTGGAATGCCCGGCGCTGACGAAAGCAAAAAGCCGGACGAGCCTCAAAAAAGTCTGAAGTCGGACGACAGCACGGAAAAGCTTAAATCTTATCTCCGCAGACTTTCCGGCGGCGAGGATTTGGAGAGCGTAAGGGCGGATTTTGTCCGTGAGTTCGGAGATGCGGACGCGTCTGATATTATGAAAGCCGAGCAGGAGCTTATTAAGGAGGGCGCTCCGCTGTCGGAAGTTCAGCGGCTGTGCGACGTTCATTCGGCGCTGTTTCACGGCAAGACAAGAGAAGAAAAGATTGCCAATGCGGAAAAAGCTGTTGAAGACTCCCTAAAGCGTGAAAAAATCAAACAGAAAATAGCTAAGGCGGATTCCTATCCGAAAAAAGACTATACGGACAAGAAAGCAATGGCGGCAAAGCTTGAAGAGTATAAAGGTCATCCTCTCCGTACTTTGACGAGGGAAAACGATAAACTCTCGGAGCTTCTGTCAAAATTTAAAAACACTCATGATTTGACGATTCTTCGTGATATTCGCGGACTTTCCGTCCATTACGCGAAAAAAGGAGACCTTTTATATCCGCTTCTCAAAGTTAAGTACGGCATATCGGGACCGTCCGATGTGATGTGGACTGTCGATGACGAAATCAGAGATGAAATAAGCGGGCTCGATAAAGAAACAGACCGTAATGAACAGTGGAACGAGAGGCTTGACGCTGTTGTGACGCGAGCGGAGGAAATGATTTATAAAGAAAAGAATATTCTTTTTCCGATATGCGCCGTCAATTTTACGGAAGACGAGTGGAAAGGTATTTATAAAGATTCTAAGGATTACGACGTATGCTTCGGCGTGGAAAGCGAAATATGGGAAGACGCGGAAAAATCCGCCGATGATTCGTCTTTCTTTGACGGAGAGGTAGTTATGTCGGGCGGTCATATGACTGTTGAACAGCTGACAGCTCTGTTAAACACGATTCCTATGGAAATTACTTTTGTTGACGCGGACAATATCAACCGCTTCTTCAACGAAGGGCATAAGGTTTTCAAGCGTCCGGGAATGGCTGTTGACCGTGAAGTTTTTTCGTGCCATCCGCCTAAAGTCGAGCCGATTGTAAGAAAAATTATCGATGAGTTCAGGTCGGGCAAAAACGACGTAGTTCCGATATGGATGGAAAAAGGCGGCAGAACGATGCTTGTCAGATATATGGCTGTACGCGGCAAAAACGGAGAATATCTCGGAACTGCCGAACTCGTACAGGATATGGAATTTGCCAAAGAACATTTTTGTAAAGATTGAAAGTAAGACAAAAACAAATGCCGGGGCGCAGTTATCGCGCCTCGGTTTTTTCTTCCAACCATTTTTTCAAAACGACGGCGTTATTATATACCGTGTCTCGGGAACCGTACAAAATCGTTACATTTCCGTCTTTCAACCGCGTCTTTATCAAATCGATAAAATCGGATTTGCCGGGATTCAGTTCCAACTCTTCTCTGTATCGTTCGGAAAACCCGTTAAATTTTTCGGGTATATGACTGAACCATTTGCGCAATTCGTTTGAAGGTGCAAACTCTTTAGCCCAAAAATCTATGCCGGCTTTCTCTTTTTTTATCCCGCGCGGCCAGAGACGGTCGGCAAGGACGCGAAAACCGTCGTTTTCATCTGCAGCGTCGTATATTCGTTTGCAAATAATTTTATTCATCATTATTATCTTCTTTCAGTGTAAATTCATTTTTGCGGTAAGTTATCAAGCCATCCTTTTGCATTTTGCTCAATTCATTTGACATTGCGCTTCTGTCAACGCCTAAGTATTCCGCCAACTGTCTGCGGTCATACGGAATAACAAAATGAACGCTGTTGTTTATCATCGCCTGTTCCGAAAGATAAGACAGAAGACGCTCGCGAAGGGTTTTCGGCGCGATATGCATCATTCTCGTGGAAAGACCTATGTTTTTCTGAGCCGATATTTTAAGAAGGTTTTGAATAAGCCTGTTGTGAAAAGAACATCCGTTGGAACAGACTGTAGTAATATTGCTCATATTTAAAAAAAGTATTTTAGAGTCCTCGGCGGCGACAACATCGCATAAAAGTTCCTGCCCCGGAATTGCGGCATAATTTTCTCCGAAAATCGAACCTATATCAACATGACCGAATATGTTGCTCGTACCCCATTGAAAATTCACTACAATATTCGCGCTGCCCGATTCCACCAATCCGATTTCGGATAAAGTGTCGCCGGCGCGCAAAATTATCTCATCTTTTTTATAGTTTTTTTCGTGGGCTCGAAGACATGACATCATCGACTTTATCTCGTCTTCGCGCATCCCATGAAACAGAGGAGTTTTTGAAAGAAAAAAAGAATTCATAAAATTTACCTCTTTGTTGTTTAAACAACGTATTTTATGATTTAATTATAGTATACTTACGTCAGTAAGTCAAGCGAACGGAGGAAAAAAATATGACTGCGTCAAGTATTACGGAAAAAACTCTTGTCGGGGATCTTGTCAGAAGACACCCCGAAACTGCCGAAGTGCTTTTCGGCATCGGTTTCAGCTGCCTCGGCTGCCCGGCGTCGCAGAATGAATCATTAGAAGATGCCTGCGCCGTACACGGCTTCAGCGCAGAAGAGGTTGTCAGAAGAATAAACGAAGTTATTGCATTGTCGGAAAAGGAGAATTGATGAGCGCTTTTTTGGGACCGATACATTATTGGCTTTACAATAAAATCGGAAATCAGGAAGAGTTGACGAGGGAAATTGCCGATTACGCGGCGGATGAAAATTTGATTGACGACGCGGAAAAGTACACGAAGCGGCTTCCTCGGTTGGAAACGGTAATAGACGAAGGCAACATACACGGGTGGCTTCAAAATTGTATTTCGGACGCTGAAAAGCGTTATGCGGATTTGGTGGGCGAAATTATTTCAAATGATTGTGAAAAACTTAAAGAGCTTGAAAAAGTCGCGTTCGAGTTCGGAAAAAAACACAGTATTTGTTGCGACGACGCGGCGGAAATATATAAATCGTTTGAGGATTTTTTTGTAAACGGAATGCCGTGCGACCGAATAAATACCGTTACTGAAAGTTTTTCGGATAAAGTGTCATGGGAAATGACTCAGGATATTCATTTTAACTATTGGGACAAAGACAGCGAGCCGTATTATGTTCTTCGCAAAAAAGTGATGGACGGAATGCTTGCTGAATCTGATTTCAAAGTTGAAATGTTTGATAAAGCGCATTATATGATAATAAAAAAATAATTTTCGGAGGGAAAAATATGGATAGCAAAATGTTTTGTTTTCAGTGTGAACAGACAGCCGGCGGATGCGGCTGCAAAGGAAAGGCCGGAGTATGCGGAAAAAGCGCCGATGTCGCGGGTCTTCAGGACGAACTCACCGGAGCGCTGATAGGTTTAGCCCGTGCGGCAGACTCAAATGAGAATGTGTCAAAAAATACTTACAAGATAATAATTAAAGGTCTTTTTACGACAATCACAAACGTAAACTTTAACTCGGCAACGATTTCCGAACTTATTGATGAAGTTCATAAAGAGAAAAGTCATCTTGTGCCCGGCTGTTCTTCATGCGGCGTCACGTGCAGAAAGAGCGATGATTACGATATGAAAAACCTTTGGAACGCTGATGAAGATATTCGTTCTCTCAAGTCTCTTATATTATTCGGTATTAGAGGCATGGCGGCATACGCTTATCACGCCGGAGTTTTAGGCTATACCGATGAAGATGTAAACAAGTTTTTTGTAAAAGCTCTTTTCGCTATCGGCGAAGATTGGGATACGAATGAGCTTCTTCCCATCGTCATGGAAGTGGGTCAGGTAAACTTCAAGTGCATGGAAATGCTTGACAGAGCCAACACTGAGACTTTTGGCAATCCCGTACCTGTCAAAGTACCGCTGAAAGTTGAAAAAGGTCCGTTCATAGTTATAAGCGGACACGACCTCTTAGATTTAAAGCTTCTTCTCGAACAGACAAAAGACAAGGGCGTTGATGTCTACACGCACGGCGAAATGCTCCCGGCGCACGGTTATCCTGAGCTGAAAAAATATCCCAACTTAAAAGGCAATTTCGGTACGGCATGGCAGAACCAGCAGAAGGAATTTGCAAATATTCCGGCTCCGGTACTTTTTACGACAAACTGCCTCATGCCTCCGAAGGAAAGCTATAAGGACAGAGTTTTTACAACCGAGGTCGTTTCTTATCCCGAGATAGTTCATATCGGCGAGGATAAGGATTTTACCCCGGTTATTGAGAAAGCTCTCGAACTCGGCGGATACAGCGAGGACACTCAGTTCACGGGTATCAACGGCGGCGAAAGCGTAATGACCGGATTCGCTCACGGAACTGTTCTCGGCATTGCCGACAAAGTAGTTGACGCGGTAAAGAAAGGCGAAATCAAGCGTTTTCTTTTAGTCGGCGGATGTGACGGAGCAAAGCCCGGCAGAAATTACTATACGGAGCTTGTAAAGAATACGCCTTCGGATACTGTGGTTTTAACGCTTGCCTGCGGAAAATATCGTTTCAACGACCTTGATTTGGGAACTGTCGCCGGTCTTCCGAGAATACTCGATATGGGTCAGTGCAACGACGCGTACAGCGCGGTCAAGGTAGCTCTCGCTCTTGCCGACGCTTTCGGCTGCGGAGTAAACGAGCTTCCTCTCACGATAGTTCTTTCATGGTACGAACAGAAGGCTGTCTGCGTTCTTCTTTCTCTTCTTTCCTTAGGAATAAAAAATATCCGTCTCGGACCTACTCTTCCCGCTTTCGTGTCTCCCAACGTTCTCAAATATCTTGTTGATAATTTCAACCTTTCTCCCACTGGCGAAGTTGACGACGACTTAAAAGCAATTTTCGGGTAATTTAATGAAAGAAAAAAAAGGAGAGGTATTCTCTGTTGCGTATGACAATATGCCGGTTCCGGGCTGTACAGTGTCAAAAACGGTTCGGACAGGCCGCAACGACATAATTTATTTTTCACTTGCGAAAAATACGGATATAAGCGCGGAGATATATCGGTACTACAAATTTATTTTAGTTTTGTACGGAAAAATTGAAGTGTACGGCGGCGAAAGTTTTTTGAAAAAGCTTTCTCCCGGCGATGCGTTTTTGACGCCGATCGGGATTCCGGTAGGAATCAGAACCGATGAGGGAGCCGTCTACACTGAATTTTCGGTCAGAAAGGATGATAATATGAACGAAGCGGTCAAAGCTGGCGAGATTTTCAATCTTGCAGAACTTGTACCTTACGCCGATGGCAGAATAGTCAATATGGATGTGGCGCACAACGACAATATGAAATTTGTCGTTATGTCGTTTGACGAGGGAACAGGTCTTTCGGAGCACGCGGCGCCCGGCGACGCTCTTGTATTCGCGCTTGACGGAGAAGCCGTGATAGGATATGAAGGAAAAAATTTCCGTATCAAAGCAGGCGAAAATTTTTGTTTCGCAAAAGGCGGTCTTCATTCCGTAAAGGCGGATAAAAAGTTCAAAATGGCGCTTCTTCTTACGTTGGATTGATATCGTTAAAAAAGTTTCAGAGGTGATTTTCAATGATTAAAGTTGCGTTTTACGACACAAAGCCGTATGATATCCCTTCATTTGAAAAATATGGGAAAATGCGTGGCGTTGCATATAAATTTCTGGAGACAAAACTTAACGAGGACACTGCGGAGCTTGCGAGAGGATGTGAAGTCGTATGCGTTTTCGTCAATGACGATGTGAATAAAGCTGTAATAGAAAAACTTTACGGCATGGGCGTGAAGTTGATTGCCCTTCGTTCGGCAGGATACAACAATGTAGACGTCAAAGCGTGTTTCGGTAAAATTCACGTCGTTCATGTTCCGGCGTATTCGCCTTATTCCGTTGCCGAGCACGCAATGGCGCTGCTGCTTACATCTGTCCGCCGTATTCACAAGGCGTATAACCGTACAAGGGAATTTAATTTTTCTCTTAACGGCTTGACTGGATTTGATTTGCACGGCAAGACTGTCGGCGTTGTAGGCACAGGAAGAATCGGAAAAATTTTTATAGATATATGCCGCGGATTCGGAATGAACGTATTGGCGTACGACCGCTTTCCGTCGGCAGAAGGCGACATAAAATACGTTCCGCTTGACGAGCTTTTTTCTGAAAGCGACGTTATCTCTCTTCATTGCCCGTTGACCGCAGAAACAAAGCATATGATTAACGCCGAAAGCATCAAAAAGATGAAAAAAGGTGTTGTCATAGTCAACACGTCCAGAGGCGGACTTGTCGATGCAGAGGCTCTGCTTGAAGGTATAAAGGACAGAAAAATCGGTGCGGCGTGCCTTGACGTATATGAAGAAGAGGCCGATATATTCTTTGAGGATTTGTCCGGACATATCCTGAACGACGACCTTCTTTCAAGGCTTATTTCCATGCCGAATGTGATAGTGACTTCTCATCAGGCATTTCTAACGGACGACGCGTTGAACAATATTGCGGATACGACGGTAAACAATATTTTGTCCTATTTTGAAAAGGACGGAATTTGCGACAATGAATTGTGTTATAGATGCGGCAACATCGAGCAATGTAAAAAAGAAAGAAACGAAAGATGTTTTTAAGGAGGAAATAACGATGAAATATTTTGTAAACGAAGATTGCATAGGATGCGGACTTTGTGAATCAACGTGCCCTGAAGTTTTTTCAATAGGCGATGAAGGTAAGGCGGCCGCTGTCGATTCCGAGGTATCGGATGAATTTCTTGATGCAGCTGCCGAGGCAAAAGAAAACTGCCCCGTAGGCGCGATTGAGGAAAAGGAATAATTTCTCAACAAGCGGGTTCAACGAAATTTGAAAATTCTCAACCAAATACACGCCTGTTAAAATACAAAAAAATTTGAAATAATATACAGATTGACGCCCTTGGGTTTAGACCGTTCGGGCGCTTCTGTATTTTCTTTCAATGTGTATTTGTTTTTTCTCAAAATCATGCGGCATTTTTTTGATTGATAAGCAATGTAACGATTTTCAAATGTTAATTTATTAAATTTTTTATTTATATTGAAAACATGCTTGTTATGATATCAGTTAATAACAAGGTGTTATTAAATATTATAATATATGGGAAGGGAAAAATTCTGTGAACGGAACAGCCGATATGTCAAGTGTAAAGCTTGCCAACTACAGATTAATATGCAATTATGTTCACAATCACGGAGCGGTTACCATTCCCCAGGTATCTCTTGCGACAGGTTTAAGTCTTCCTACCGTTACAAGAGCGATTGATTACAGCATTGAAAACGGCATTATGCGCACGTGCGGAATTGTCGGAGGGGAGATTGGACGCAAGGCGCAGGTATATTCTTTTAATCCGGATTATATACATTTTCTTTTTATTTCCCTCCACTGCCACAAACTTTATTATCAGTCTCTCAATTTTTTAAATATATTCCCCGTAAGGTAAATTACCTTGTTATCAGATTTGCCATCACATTTGCGAATTTATTTTATCCGCTTTTCAATATGAAAGGCTGCTGAAAAAAGATATTGTCATTTTCCGTTTAATCAGGCGCCGTCTTTGATAATAAGACCGTTTCGCCTGAGATGTACGGAGAATAATAATTAACGAATTTAAAAATAATCGGGCGGCTGCCGCGGATGTCCTACATCTGCAAGCCGCCCGAAAATATTTAATTAACCGGAGATTTAATGATTTTCGGTTCTTTTTACATGACCGCCGAGATAACAAAAGAATTGAATCCGCCTTTTTTGGAAGAAAATACGCGGTTGATTGTGATAGAATTTATCTTGAAAAGTAAAATAAAAAAGAGACAAAGGTGTCAAATTATGAATAACGATGAAATGTGGAAGGCTGTTAAAGAATGTGACGCCTCATGTGACGGAAAGTTTTTTTACGGTGTGAAAACAACCGGTATTTACTGCCGCCCGTCATGTAAATCAAAGCTTCCTAACAGAGAAAATGTCGTTTTTTTCAAGACAAGGCGGGAAGCCGAAAATGAAGGTTTTCGTCCGTGCAAGCGCTGCCGACCGGATTTGGTGCAATATGACCCTGCCGCGGATCTGTCGGAAAGAACAAAGAAATTGCTTGATAGCTATTTCAGCGATCGAATGAAACTTGAAAGCGATATGAGAGAAATGGGAGTGAGCAGAAAACATCTGACAGAGATCTTCAAACAGCAGTATGACATCACGCCATCCGAATATTTGACACAGGTAAGGATCGCCGCCGCAAGAAGTCTGCTGCAGGACGGATATTCCGTCACGGACGCCGCCGGTATGGCAGGGTATGAAAATCTGTCGGAATTTTACGATTATTTCCGCCGGCAGACAGGAATGACGCCGGCAAGATATCGTCAGATTTTCGCTGATAATATCAGTCGAAGCGTTATGGAAACTCCTATCGGGTCTTTAAGGATTATAGCCTCGCAGGATGCCGTTCTCTGCGTAGAACAGGAAAAAAAGGAAAGTTCAGACGCAGGCGCGCAGGTCGTCGATATTCCTGCCGACCGCATTATAACAGGCGATCCCTCAGGTGAATTGGTGAAAGACTGCAAGGCTCAGCTCAACGAATATTTTGCCGGAAAAAGACGAAAATTTGACCTGCCGGTTAACCCCGAGGGAACGGATTTTCAGAAAAATGTATGGGAACATCTCACAGACATCCCTTACGGACAGACGCGCACTTACGGAGAGCTTGCCGCGATTACTGGTAATAAAAAAGCTTCACGGGCGATAGGAATGGCCAACCACATTAATCCGATTTTGATTTTGATTCCCTGCCACCGTGTCATTGGCGCCGACGGCAGTCTTACCGGATACGCAGCCGGTATTGAAGCGAAAAAATATCTTCTAACAATGGAAAGAAAATATTCTCTGTGAAAGATGAATATTTTCCATTCGGAGAGCGGTAAATTTCCTGGCTTAAAAATAGGGATCCGCAGTTGGGCGAGGTCATTTCCAAAATGGGAAAGCCGAAAAGAAATCTGTTTCCAAACATTTTTTCGGGACTTGTTTTCTATATAATTTCGCAGCAGATCTCGGCAAAAGCGGCTGAAACAGAATGGAAACGGTTTCAAGAACTGTGTTCACCTGTCAAGCCGGAAAATACCCGCCGCTTTACGCCGGAGAAAATACAAAAGTGCGGTACGACTCTTCGCAGGGCTGGATATATCAGACTGATTGCAGAAAAGCTTGCGGACAATACTATTGACGTGAATTCACTTATTAAAGAAGATGACGCAGAATTTATCAAAAAAAATCACAAAATTGCCGGATGTCGGAGAATGGACAGCTCAGATGCTTCTGATTCATATGCTGAAAAGACCGAATGTCATCAGTTTCAAGGATGTGGCTGTTCTTAGGGAAATGTGTATGGTTTATCGGGTTTCGTATATCCGCCGGGAATTTTTTGAACAGAAAAAAGATATTTATTCCCCATATTCGACAACCGCAAGCATCTATTTCTGGACAATTTCAACCCGGAAAACCGCCGATAAAGCAGAAAATCAGAGAGCAGAGAACAAATAAACAAAATCTTCAAGGAGGATCATATTATGCAACACAGAATGAGAGAATTTCAGATGGATAAGAAATCGGTTGATAAAGTTCTGACAGAAAACCGAGTAGGTCACGTTGCTGCGATCGGAACCGATGGTTTCTCGTATGTGGCGCCGGTGTTTTTTTGTACCGGAGCGGTAAAATATATTTTCACGGTCTGAAGGTTGGACAAAAACTCGAAAATATAAAAACAAATTCCTATGTAGGTTTTGAAACGGTAGAATTTAAAGAAGTCATTAAAGAAAAACTTGACTGTCCCTGCGATGCGGACGCGGTATATCAGAGTGTCGTTGTTCGCGGAAAAGCAAGGATACTTGATGACGTGACAAAGAAGGAAGAAATTCTCAGGGCAATTTTGAAAAAGTACGCACCCGATTCATTTTGTGTATTATTTAATATATTTTATTATTATACTCTAATATACTCTAATTTCGCGGTTAATTTTTTTGTTATTCCGTCAACCGTAAACATACAGACGACTTTTTGTCGGATAAAAATAATAGTTGCATTTATTTTGTATTTTGCTTATAATCTAATAGATATGCCGATTGATAATTCAGTCAGTTGTTTTTTTTGCGGAAAAAAAGAGATTTTTGAGATAACAAATTTCCTGTTATTATATATTAAATTTTTGAATGAAAGAGGTATTCAGACTATGAAAGTATTCATGATTGGCGGAACGGGACTGTTAGGCAGCGAAGCCGCGAGACAGTTTATCGATGCCGGAGATGAAGTTACAACGCTCGCTCTTCCTCCTCTGCCGGAAGGCGCTCCAATTCCCAAGGAGATGAACATCATCTTTGCCAACTATCTTGAAAAAACGGATGAGGAAATCGCCGAACTTATGAAAGGCTGCGATACATTCATTTTCGCGGCAGGTGTTGACGAGAGAGTTGAGTTTCCCGCTCCCGTATACGAGGCTTACAGAAAATATAACATCGAGCCCGTCAGAAGACTTCTGACTATTGCGAAAAAAGCAGGCATAAAGCACGCTGTCATTCTCGGTTCCTACTTCTCTTATTTCGCGAAAGAATTCCCGGATATGAGACTTACCGAAAAGCATCCTTATATCCGCTCCAGAATAGAGCAGGAAGAGGTAGCTATGAGCTTTGCTCAGGACGGAACCATGGACGTAGCTGTAGTTGAACTTCCGTACATTTTCGGCACTCAGCCCGGAAGAAAACCTGTTTGGGTTATCCTTGTCGAGCAGATTAAGAACATGGGACCCGTTACAATGTTCCCGAAGGGCGGCACTACAATGGTAACAGTTCGTCAGGTAGGACAGGTTATTGTCGGTGCGGCGAAGAAAAACAAGGGAGCCAACTGCATTCCCGTAGGCTACTACAACCTCACATGGAACGATTTCCTTCACATCGTACACGCCGCAATGGGCGATCCCAAGAGACCTATAATAAATATTCATAAGCTTTCATTCCAGCTTTTTGGCTTCTCAATGCGCGCTCAGTATAAGAAAAAGGGCATACAGAGCGGTATTGACCCCGTAGGACTTGCCGACATCATGTGCATGAACACATGGATTGACAAAAAGTACTGCCAGGCTTACGGCGTAACAGACGACGACATCAAGTCGGCTATCTTTGATTCCGTCAAGCTTTCAGTTGACGCTTACGAGGGCAAGCAGAAGCTAATCGAGATGCGCGGAGAATAATTTTTGCGGTGATTTCAATATTTTGTTTTTTGAAATTATTGTAAAAAATAAATAAAAAAATATAATAACAGACCGTAGTTTTACTTGACTATGGTCTGTTTTCGTTATAAAATTAATTTAGGTGAGTTTATTGAAAATTTATCATAAGGGTTTCAACTATTCACAGGACGGACCTGGAAACAGGCTTGTATATCATATGCAGGGATGCAATTTCAAATGTAAATGGTGTTCCAATTACGACTCAATTCCGTTTGATTCTCCCGACGCGTTTGAAATGACGCCTGACGAGATTTTGAACGAAGTGATGAGGTCAAAGATGATTTTTTTCTCGGGCGGCGGAGTCACTTTCACAGGAGGAGAACCAACAGTTCAGTTTGAAGAGCTGAAAAAAACGCTTATTCTTCTGAAAGAAAACGGGATTTCCACTTGTATAGAAAACAACGGCTCGAGTCCTCGTCTTAAGGAACTGTCGGACTATATAGATTTCCTGATAATGGATTTAAAGATTGTCGATGAGAAAAAGCATATGTATTATACAGGCGCGTCAAACAGCCGGACGCTCGAAAATATAAGGTATTTTTCAAAAATCGGCAGACAGCTCCATCTGAGAATACCTATGATAAACGGCATAAACGACGACCCGCATGAATTTATCGATTTTCTCAAGCCGTTAAACTACAAAAATCTCACATTGGAGGTACTAAAATACCACGAATACGGAAAAGAAAAATGGGGAGATAAATACGAAATTAAAAACGGTTTCGTATCAGATGAGCAGTTTAACGATTTCAGAAACGAATTGATTAAATCCGGCATCCAGATAGCGGATTACTGAATTGTTTTATTTTTTAAGAAAGAGGCATTTTTAAAATGATCTTTGATAATTACACTCCGGAAAAAATAACCGAACTTGCGAAAAAACAGTTTAAATACGAAAGGGCGAAAAAGCGTCTTGACGGCTGGTTCCTCGCGAAAGAGGAAGAGGTTAAGCTGTATGACAAATATAAAGGCGTAGAGCCTGAACTTCAAAAGGCATATATCCTGAATGAGATAATATCCGACATTCCGCTCACAATAGATCCTTACGTTATTTTTGCCGGAACTCAGGACGATGCTTTTGCGAGAAGCTATGCTCTTATAAATCCTTCATTTAAAGTGGAGGAGTTCTGCGGCTACTGCGATACGAGCGCTGTTTTCGGCGATATTGAACCTTCCAAAGAAATACCGCAGGAGAGGATAGACAAAGTAAGAGACGAATTTGCGAAGACTAAATATTCAAAAGACCTGTCAAAAGTTTACGGAAAATACGAACCGTATACTAAAGAAGTCGTATTTTTCATGGAACAGGTCACAGGTCATATGATTCCGGATTTAAGGTATGTCATTAAATACGGCGTAAAGAAAATGAGGAAGGAACTTGACGCGAAAGAAGGCAGAAATTTCGCGGCGTTCTCCATGGCTTTGGGCGCCGTGCAGGTTCTTGCGCAGAGATACAAAAAAATTGCCGAGACACAGGCGTCATTAGCGTCGGACGAAGACAGACCGAGACTTGAGCTAATCGCGAAAACTTTGGCGAAAGTGCCGGATGAAGGCGCGTCGAATATGTATGAGGCCATGCAGACTTTTATACTCGTATGGCAGGTTATGTGCCTTGAACAGGCGCCCAATCCTTTTGCGTTCTCCGTGGGAAACGCCGACAGAATTTTTGAACCATACAGAAAAAATCTGTCGAGGAATGAAGTCGCTGCTCTGTTTAAACATTTTCTCGTATTTTTCAACGTCGCGGACAGAAGCTGGGCTATTTCGCAGAATGTTCTTCTCTCCGGAAAGGATAAGGACGGAAACGACCTTACTAATTTCACAACTTACGCTATTTTGGACGCGTACTACGATATGAACCTGCCGCAGCCGATTTTGTCTGTAAAACTTCATAAAAATACTCCGAAAAAACTTTATGAAGAACTCGGAAGATTTTTCTTCTCGGCCGGCAAACTTACGCCGTCACTTTTCAACGACGATTCTCTTTGGACTGTTCTCGGAAAGACAAGGGATGAGGAAGATCTTCCGGATATTTCCGTCGCAGGATGTCAAGAGCCTCTTATCATGGGCAAAGACAACGGAAATACGACAAACAGCTGGCTGAATCTCGGCAAAATACTCGAATTGACTATCACAGGCGGCGTATCCACAGTCACAGGTGAAAAACTGTTTGACGATATGAAACCGTGCGATCTTCATAACGTTAAAGAAGAGTTTTTGAAAAATACAAAGAGATTTGCCGATGTCATGGCAGAAGCCGCAAACGGTGTATCTAAAGCTTTGTGGAATGTCAGAACTCCGTTCCTTTCATGCCTTATGGGCGGTATGGAGTCCGGTTATGACGTCAGAGATGTGGAAAACCAGGGCAGCAAGTACAACGGCTCGGGATGCTTAATACACGGAATTACGGTAGTCGCCGATTCTATCTCTGCCATTGACAAGCTTTTAAAAGAGCGTCCCGAAGACGCGGATAAACTTATACCGGCGATGATGGCGGATTTCAACGGATATGAGGATCTTCAGAAATTCCTGCTTTCCGCAGACAAGTACGGAAATAACATCGAAGGCGTCGACAAACTTGCAGGCGAGCTTGCTTCCGATGTGGCGGACATTGTGTCGTCTGAGAAAAACTATCTCGGCAATCCGTTCAGAGTCGACTACTCCACGCCGTCTACGCACCTTCTCTACGGCTACTGGGTAGGCGCGACGCCCGACGGAAGGAAAGCGAGAACAGAGCTTAACTACGGCGTTGATCCGCTTTTCGGCAGCGCGGAGAACGGACTCGGATTCAGAATACTTTCCAATATGAATATGCCTTTTGAAAAATTTGACGGAGGATATGCCCAGCATCTCGGAGTAGACCCGAAGTATTTCAAGGCCGGCACAATGGAGGGCAAAGGGCTTGAATTTGATGAAAAAATTGTGGAGCCTCTTTTCTTTAATCCTGAAAAGAAGGGAGTTTCACCTTTCTATCTTTATGTAAACGTCACAACGGCTGAAATACTGAAAAAAGTTCTCGCCGAACCGGAGGTTTACGCGCCCTCGGGAATTTACATTATGAGAATACACGGAACTTTTGTGAATTTCCTTGACCTGTCTCCGGCTATACAGCAGGATATTATCGCAAGACTTGACCCCGCGGCTTCAAAAATCGGCTGCTGAAATCAGATTATGAACTCAATAGGTTTAGACATAGGTACGACAAGTGTCTGCGCGATAAAAGCAGACGCTTTGTCGGGTGAAATAACAGATATTAAAACGCGTCCGAATAATTCTTTTATTAATACGGATAAGCCGTTTGAAAAAATCCAGGATCCCGAAAAAATATTGAATATATGCAGAGAGCTCCTCGATTCCATAATTGACACAGACACGGTATCAATCGGAATAAGCACTCAGATGCACGGTATTTTATACGTAGATAAATTCGGTAAATCCCTCAGCCCTTTTTATATCTGGCAGGATATGAGAGGCGATAAGATTTTTAAAGACGGAAAGACGTACGCCGGAGTTCTTAATACTTTTCCGGGATACGGTTCTTCTACCCACCTTTATAATAAAGTAAACGGTCTTATTCCGCACGACGCGAAAAAATTTACATCAATCGGCGATTACGTCGCGATGAATTTGACTGGCAATAACAGGCCGGCGGTAAATATTACGGTCGCCGCGAGTTTCGGTTGTTTCGACGAAGAAAAAAATAAATTTAAAAATTCCGAAGAAAACTTTCCTGACGAATATTTTCCCGATGTAATTTCCGATTTCTCACCGGTCGGAAAATATAAAAATATAATTGTAACGCCGTCTATAGGCGATAACCAGGCAGGTTTCCTCGGTGCTGTGGGGAACAGCAAAGACATTCTTTTAAATGTCGGCACCGGCTCTCAGGTTTCGCTCATTTCCGATTATCCTTCTTCATCGCCGTCGCTTGAGACAAGACCGTATGACGGAAAAAGATATCTTCTCGCCGGATGCGCGCTTTGCGGCGGCAGAGCGTTTTCAGACGTTGTTAAATTTATCGGCGAATGCGCGACTGTAATTACAGGTGAAAAATACGACAATATTTATCCGTTTGTCGATAAACTTATGAGCGGCAGCAACGGAACGGCTGAAAATAAACCGATTAAATTTGACACGAGGTTCTGCGGAACAAGAAGGGATTCTTCCGTCACAGGGTCGATTACGGGAATTACGGAAAATAATCTTACTCCTTATACTTTTCTCGTAGGCGCACTTGACGGCATGGCAGAGGAACTTTTTGATTATTATTCATCGTCAGGCGTCTCGGCAAAAGAGGCGGTAGCGACCGGAAACGGCGTCAGAAAAAACAAGAAGCTGAAGGAAATCTTTGAACGGAAATTTAATATGCCGGTTAAGATTCCAAAAGTAAGGGAGGAAGCGGCGTTCGGAGCTTTTCTTTCGTCGCTTATCGGAATAGGAAAAATTACATTCGACGACACAAAGAAATATATCTCGTACGAATGAAAATAAAAAAAGGCTTTAAAAAGCCCCTAAAGAAAACAAGACTGCAAACTTGCGAAAGAGCGGGAATGCAGTCTTTTTTTGTAAATAATTTCTTGATATGAAAAAATATCACGCGAATATTTTAATCAATTAAATTTAAATTAAATCATACCGCTTCTTTTATTTTTACCACAGTCCATTTGCCATTGATTTTCTTTATTTTCCAATAACAAAGTATATCATCTGAACCGCTCAATTTATTTCCTTGACTATCACAATGCCAGTCGGAATAGACGACCCACATAAATCCGCTGTTGTGTCTAACTTTTGCTGTTATTAAGTCTAATTTAAGATTAACATGATCTATCTCATAGGATGGTGCAGAAAAAATATAATATCTCGATAATTCACCGACATTTTTATCTGCATCTTTTTCAGATCCTGTATATGTGAAAACCTTTTTTGCAGTTTCCATTACACCTGCTACTTCTTCTTTTTCTTCTTTGCTGCATTTATAATCGATAGTTGAATAGGTTATCGGATCGAAATCGCCGCGTTTCTGCAGATATTTGTATTTATAGTAGTATTCAGTGTGATTTGTTGTACAGAAAGAGAAAACTAATATAATACCCAGACATACGGATAAAATTATAAAAATCTTGGTTTTCTTTAAATTAAATTTCTTTGACGTAATTTTTTCTTTCATGTAAATTCTTCCTTTCTTTTAAAAAAATAAGATAAATTTACTAAAACAGAAATCTTAAAATCCTAAAATTTTCTCTTTAATTCATTTATATCATAAAATATAAATGAATGCAATAGGTAAAATTTAAATTATTTAATGAAATTTTTACAATAATTCATCGAACTTAAAAAAACAAGACTGCAAACTTGCGAAAGAATGGGAATGCAGTCTTTTTTTGTATACAATTTCTTGATATGAAAAAATATCACGCGAATATTTTAATAAATATCAATTTAAAACTCCGCCGGAAATTTCAAAAAATTACAGATATTTCCTAATCGGTGTATATATTCGGTAATGAGAAATTGGCGGAGTACAAAAAAAGCCGAAAAAATAAGCGTGAAATATACGTATCCGCGGTTTGGAGCGGAACATTTTTAAGATAAACCGCAACGCAGCGTTCATTAGAGAAAAGCGGGATCTAATGTTAAGCGACCGGCTCTTGCCCGTTTATAACCTCCTGTTCGGCACTTGTCCGGTTTGAGTAAAAAAAAACGAGGTTCACCTCTTTTGGTGAATCTCGGCTTTCTCGGCGCTGTTTTTTTCGCCCGGATTTTTTTATGTCAATTTACCTGAAAATAAGATATCTGAGGCGTTTTTCTGAATTTTTCAAATACTACCATTACTGCCTGAGATTCGACTGTTTTCCCGGAGCATATTTTTTTGTGTCCGACAGTCGTGCCTTCGTCGTATTTTTTCCATTTTCCGCCGTCATCGTAATAAACGGTAAACTGTTCTACCTGTTGTCCCGAACGTATATGTTCCTTTATCACTATTTTATTGAAAAGTTCGGGCTTTTCAAATCTCACCGTAAGCGACGGACTTTCATCGCTGTCGTCCGGACGCCAGAATGAATCGTTGTCGTCGTTTAAAACGTTTTCCGCCTTGAACATTGAGTTAAGCTCAGTTGATGGATTTATCTGAGCGTCATGCGCGAGATTATATCCGAAAACAACATGAATTTCGTGACCTGTTGATTTGAAAATCTGCATCTCGGTGTCGGTGAATTTTCCGAATTTGTTCGGACTTAAATCAAAAATCAGATTTGAATTATTCCCGACCGATCTGTAATAAATGTCGAGAATTTTGTCCTTTGTCTTTGAAGAATAGTCATCATCGGGAATGTAGAAACGGTGTTTTCTCAGTTTTGTGTATACCTCGCAGGGAGACCAGATGAAATCCGTCTCCTTTTTAATGGATTTTCTCGAACCGATGTCATTTTCCCATTTTCCTTCTTTCGGACCGCAGACCGAAAGAAGCCTGTCGCCGTTTTCAGAATAACCGTATCCGGCGGGTACTACGCACCATTCGCTTTTTCTTGTGACTCCCTGGTCGTTTCCGAGATATCTCGCGTCGGGACCTCTGAATGCTATAGCGCAGTCGGGCTGATATTTTCTGATAATTGAGTATATTCTGCCGTAGTCTATATCAAAATTTACAGGCGTCTCACTTCTGTCGTCAATGAAAAATTCAAACAGAGGACCGTAATTATTTACAAGTTCCCAAACTTGTTTTTCAACATACTCGGAGAAGGGAAGACCCGAGTCGTGAAAAGTCTGCTCGTGCCTGTCCCGCAAAGCGTAATAAATTCCGAATTTAAGACCGCTTTCCAAAGCGGATTTTTGAGCGGATTTCAGAATATCCCCTTTTCCGTCGAGCCACTTTGATTTTTTTACGGAATAATCAGTTGTGTCGGTCTGCCAGACGCAGAATCCGTCGTAATACTTTGCGGTCACCATAAGACCTTTCATCATGCTGATTTTTGCTGTCTCGCACCAGATATCTGTGTCAAGGTCTATAGGAAAAAAAGTTTCCGGAGGCGCGCAGCCGTCTTCGGTGAGTGAAAAAGTCGGCATGGAATATGATATCAACGCGTAGTATTCCATATCCTGCCATTTCAGTTGTCTTTCGCTCGGAACTATTTCCGCCGCTGTTTCAAATGATTTTTTATTGCTCATATATTAAATAATTTCCGATTATTTATTTTATTAAATTAATGAATGAAAGTTAATTGCTTTTTTTTCATCCGTGACATAATGTTTATATTAATCTATTTATATTACATAAGTGTTAAGTTTGTGTTAACACAAATTTTATGGTCAAAAAAAAATCGCCGTCATATTGCAGACGGCGAATATTTAGTTTTTTTATTTTCCGGAATCGTTGTTTGTGCAGACGATATCAACGCCTGTTCCGCATACGTCTTTTATAAAGACGTCGCCGATTTTTACGGGAGCTTTTACGGTTACTTTGTCAATTTCCTTCATTACGTCAAAAATCTTTCCCTTCGGAATAGGTGATGACGTTTTGCAGGGAACTACGGGATTTTTTCCTCCGATAAGTTTCACTGTTGAGTGAATATTTCTTTCGGGATTTACAATCTCCGTCCTCGCGTATTTTTCTCCTCTCGGGCAAGTATTGCCTGTGACGGAAATAACGTTTGTACCCTCATATTCTACCGTAATATTGCAGCCTCTGGGGCATGTTACGCAAATCATGTCTTTTTTCATCGTTTATGCCTCCTCTACATATACAGAAACCTTGCTGTCCTGATTCAAGCCGTCAATAACGTCTTTTGGAAGGAGAACGTCTTCCATCTCACCGGGAGCGAGCTTTATGTGTTTTTTGTTTGAAACAATCTTGCCGTCAGCTTCTACTACAAGTCTCGCGTTTTTGTAGATAGCTCCGACTCTCAAATAAAGCTTGATGTCCTCACCCGATTTGATGTTTATTCTCTGGGGAACGATGTATCTGACGCCATGGCCGGGAGTTGTATTGATATATACTTTCTCCTTAGGTCCTTCGCCGAGGATATATTTAGCGGCGCCTTCACCGGCGAGCTGAGCTTCTCTTGTGACGAAATCTACGAGGTCGTGAACCTGAAGTACGTTTCCACACGCGAATATTCCGTCTTTCTCGGTCTCTCTCATCTCATTTACGACAGCGCCCTTTGTAACTCTGTCAAGCGGTATATTCGCCTGCTTTGTCAGCTCGTTTTCCGGTATAAGACCGACAGAAAGAAGGAGAAGATCGCAGTCTATATATTCTTCCGTTCCCGGAATAGGCTGCATTTTGTCGTCTACTTTGGCGATTGTAACGCCCTCGAGCCTCTCTTTTCCGTGAGTAGCGACTACCGTGGTGGAAAGTTTTAACGGAATATTGTAGTCGTTAAGGCACTGAACTATATTTCTCGTAAGTCCGCCTGAGAAAGGCATAATTTCGCATACAACCTTGACCTCCGCGCCTTCAAGCGTCATTCTTCTTGCCATGATAAGACCGATATCTCCGGAGCCGAGGATTACGACTTTTTTACCGGGCATGTATCCTTCAATATTTACATATCTCTGAGCTGTTCCGGCAGTCATGATTCCCGACGGACGAGTGCCTGCCATCTGAAGAGCTCCTCTCGGTCTTTCTCTGCATCCCATAGCGAGAACTATTGCTTTCGCCTGAATTTTCAGAAGACCCTCGTCCGAAGACGCGGCAGTGACTACTTTGTTGTCGTCAATCGAAAGAACCATAGTGTTCAATTTCACGTCTACGGTCGATTTTTTAACGAGCTGAATAAATCTGTCGGCATATTCCGGTCCCGAAAGCTCTTCTCCGAAATAATCAAGTCCGAAACCTGTGTGAATGCACTGTTCAAGTATTCCGCCGAGTGATTCCGCTCTTTCAAGAATAACGATTTTCTTGACTCCACATTCTTCCGCTTTGAGGGCTGCCGCCATTCCGGCAGGACCTCCGCCGATAACTACCAAATCATAATTTATCATTATTCCCGCACCTCACTTTGTCTTTCCGATGACGATTTTTGAATTTCCGCCGAATTTTGTAATCTCGTCAATATCGACACCGAGTTCCTTGGCGAGAATAGAAACGACTTTCGTGCCGCAGAAGCCGCCCTGGCATCTGCCCATACCGGCTCTCGTTCTTCTCTTTACTCCGTCAACGTCTCTTGCGCCGGCCGGTGCGTGGATCGCGTCTAATATTTCACCTTCGGTGACAGTCTCGCATCTGCAGATTATTCTGCCGTAAGCGGGATTTTTCTTAATAAGTTCGGCTCTTTGTTCGTCGGTCATATGTCTGAATCTGACAGGCTCTTTTCTCGAATCGTCGTAATCGGATTTTACCTGAACGTCGGGTATGAGTTTTTCTACTATTCCGGCAATTCTTTGAGCGATAGCCGGAGCAGATGAAAGTCCAGGCGACTCAATTCCGGCAGCATTAATAAGTCTCGGATTTTTCTTTGACTGTTCTACAATAAATTCGTGAGCGAGGCTGTGAGCTCTGAGTCCGGTGAACGATGTGATGGCGTCTCTCGCGGAAACCTGAGGAACGGATTTTGTGGCGATTGATTTAACTTTGTTCAATCCTTCCCATGTTGTGCCCAAGTCGGACTTGTCGTCAACGTCTTCGCTTGTAGGTCCCAAAAGAAGGTTGCCGTCGACAGTCTGAGCCACAAGTATACCTTTGCCCATTTTTGTGGGACACTGAAAGATAGTGTGATTTACCGTATTGCCTACAGATCTGTCAAGAAGGAAATATTCTCCTCTTCTCGCAACGATTTTAATTGTGTCGTCGCCTGCCATTTTTGCTATTTCATCCGCGTAAACGCCTGCCGCGTTAATGATGTATTTAGCCTTTATTTCACCCTGAGTAGTGTCAAGTGTGAGCTCGTCTTTTCCTGTCGATATTCCCTTTACTTCGCAGTTTCTGATAAACTCAACGCCGTTTGTGACAGCGCATTCCGCAGCCGCGATAGTCAATTCGTAAGGGCACACTATTCCGGCGGTAGGAGCGTAAAGAGCCGCCATAGCCGCATCGGAAATATTCGGCTCCATTTCTTTGAGTTCCTTTTTTGATATTATTCTCATATCCGGAACTCCGTTTTTAACGCCTCTTTCGTAAAGTTCATTCAGGTGGTCTACTTCCTCATCAGAAAAAGCGATTACAAGAGAGCCGTTGTTCTTGTAGGGAACATGAAGCTTTTCGCATGTTTCCTTCATCATAGAACAGCCTTTTACGTTCATTTCCGCCATGAGCGAACCGGGTTCCGCGTCAAAGCCTGCATGAACGATGCCGCTGTTCGCCTTAGACGAACCCATGGCGACGTCGTTAGCTTTTTCAAGCAGCGCGACTTTGAGGTTGAACTTTGAAACAGCTCTTGCGGTCATCGCTCCGGTGACTCCGGCGCCTATAATCGCGATGTCATAAGTCATTTCGAGATTTCTCCTTAAAAATATTATAAATTATTTTCTTAAATAATATGCTGATGCGCACTTAGTTATTATTTTAACAAATAAGATATTATATTTCAACAGTTAATTCAATTAAATTGCGGCGATTATTTTAAAATTTTGTCTAGAAGAGTATAAGGAACTTTAAAATCTTTATCGGCAAGACCTAATTCATGACCAGGTCTGAATTCTCCGTGAAAATCAGAGCCGCCCGACAGGATTAAATCGAGCTTTTCCGCCCATCCGCAGAATTTTTTGATTTCTTCGTGAGTATATTCGGCGTAATATCCTTCTATGCCGTCAAGTCCTTTTTCTTTTAAAGATTTTAGGTATTCAAATTTTCTTTCATCGTCAAATTTCATCTGGTTTAGATGTGCCGCTATCGCTTTTCCTCCGGATAAGTGAATTAAATTGATTGCCTCTTCGTCGGTGACCGATTCCCTCGGGATAAATGCCGGCGCCCCTTTTTTCAGATATTTTTCAAACGCCTCAGGAACCGATTTACAATATCCCTTTTCCACAAGCGCCATAGCGATATGGCTCCTGCCTGTGAAATGAGTCGGCGATAGTTTCTTTACATCGTCAAAAGTTATGTCTAAACCGAGACTTTCAAGTTTTTTAACCATGGCCTCGTTTCGTTCGTTTCTTTTCATTACAAGGTAATCAAGCTTTTTTTTAATAGGCTCCGGATCGTCTCTGAAGTTTAGTCCCACCATATGAACCTCTGAATCGGGATTTGTTACAGAAAACTCTATGCCGTTTATGAATAACAGATTTTTTCCGGCGGCTGCTTTTCTCGCTTCTTCAAGCCCGGAAATCGTGTCGTGGTCTGTCAGCGCAAGTGCGTACAGCCCGAGTTTTTCGGCTTTTTCCACAAGCTTCGTCGGGGTATATATACCGTCTGAAAATGTTGAATGAGTATGAAGATCTATATATTTCATTTTTCCTCTTTCTATTTCTGTAATTTATTATTTTCCGAAAAGCATTTCCGTCAATTTTTCCGCATCATCTATTTCTTCGTTTGTCTCGTCTATAAATTTTTTGATTTCAGGGCTTTGAAAAAGATATTTTTCCGCACGAAAAACAGCTCTGACAAATTTTCTGTCGGGCTTTATGAATCCGTTTACAAGAGGGCAGATGGAATAAGCCCTTAAATCAAATCTTATGTCGGCATTTTTCTCTGTCATAACGGGGAAGAACGGGAAAATCATACATGAAAGCGGTCTGTCGACCCTTTCGCAATTACCGCCGCAAAATACGGTATTTCCGATTATCTTGAATTTGTTGTCCGTAACTTTTTCTCCGGGAAAGAGCCTCATGCCTTTTTCATCCGGACCCTTGCAGCATAATTTGCCGCACATTTTTCCGCAGTCCGACTTTAGCGGAGTAACATTTTTTAAAATATCTTTGGCTTTTTTTACCAGGATTTCAGGGTTTGTTATTTTGTCTGTCATCTTTTTGAAAATATAATATGTGAAAAATTTATTATATTATATAAATTATAATAAACCATGTCAAATATTTGTCTTTATAAAAAAATCCATGAAATTTTTCGAGCCCGGTTGTTAAAATTCGTTTTTGTCACTTGATAATAAATCTTCTGTATGTTAATATTACATATATTTTAAAGGTTAACTAAATAAGATTTTTTAATAATTTTATTTTATGGTCAAAAATAGGCGAATTTTTTTGTTGTAAAGCTGTGAATATATGAAAAAGATTTTTAAAATGCTCAAGCCGTTCAAGGGAACGCTTATAGCGGCGATAATTTTTTCGGCGCTGTATTCTCTTTTGCAGATACTTCTGCCTGTCTACACGAAAGAGATAATGTCAAAAGGTATAATCGCCGGAGATATGAATGAGATAATCAGGTATGGTCTTATTATGCTCGGACTTACTCTGATAGGCGTAGCGACGTCAATATTAAATACGTATTTTTCTACTAAGACGTCGGTAAATTATGCGATGAATATCAGAAATCAGGTGTTTACAAAAGTCTCTTACCTCGCGCAGTCCGATGTCGATAAAATAGGCGTCTCGTCGCTTATGACGAGGACTACAAACGATGTTGTTCAGGTTCACAATTTTATATTGTCGGCAATGAAATCAATTCTGCCTGTGCCTATTATGCTAATCGGCGGACTCGTAATGGCTCATTCCGTAAACGCTAAACTTCTTAAACTTATTTTAATAGTGATTCCTGTTCTTCTTGTAATATTGATTGTAATACTGATTTTCATCATGCCGATGTATTCTAAAATACAGAAACTGCTTGATCAGATTAATTTCGTTATGAGAGGAAAAATCGGCGGAATAAGAGTCATAAGAGCGTTCAACAAGACAAAATACGAGGACGACAGGTTTGACGACGCAAACGGTAAGCTTACAAAACTTTCTCTTAAAGCGTCGAGAATAATGTATTCGCTTCTGCCGATTCTTATGATTTTCGCTTTCGGACTTATCGCTTACATTATTTATATGTGCGTTATGGATGCGACTAAGCCCGGAGTCGGCAAGCAGGCGATACTTGACACCATTCCAAACATGTATATGTTCCTCGCTTATTTCACAATGATTATTTCGGCTATTTCGACTGCAATGACACTTTTTGTTTCTTGGCCGAAAGCGAATATCAGCGCAAAAAGAATAAGCGAAATACTTGATTCGGAAACTGAAATAAAAGATCCCGAAAATCCCGTGGAACCCGACCCCGAAATAAAAGGAGAGGTTGAGTTTGACAACGTTTCATTCAGATACAAACCCATAAAAAAAGAAGAAAAGAAAAAGCGCAGGCGTGCGAAATCCAAACCGTCAAAAAATAAAAGCGCGTCTGCCGGGGAAGAAAATAAATCTGATGAAAATAACGGGAAGAAAGAAGAAAATACTTCTCCCGATGAAAAGGTAACCGAAGAGGAGAAGGAACAGGCGCGTAAAAAAGCCGAGATAATAGCTGCGGACGCGGAAAAAAAGAAAAAGCTTACGGACAGGGACGCTGTCCACGACGTTTCTTTCGTTTCGCATAAAGGCGAATACACGGCTGTAATAGGAATTACGGGCTGCGGAAAATCGAGTCTGATAAATCTTATACCCAGACTTTACGATGTTACTTCCGGCTCTGTTAAAATCGACGGCGTTGACGTAAGAAATATGAAGGCCGAACATCTTCACAAAAAAATAGCTTACATTCCTCAGCAGAGCTATCTTTTCTCCGGCACAGTCAGGGATAACATAAAATTCGGCAACCCGGACGCTACCGACGCTCAGGTATGGAAAGCCCTTGAGATAGCGCAGGCCAAGACTTTTGTCTCCGAAATGCCGGAAGGACTTGACTCTCAGATTTCGCAGTCGGGCAAAAACCTTTCCGGAGGACAGAAACAGAGGCTTTGCATTGCGAGAGCTATTGTAAAAAATGCGGAAATATATCTTTTTGACGACAGTTTTTCGGCGCTCGATTTGGCGACCGACGCCAGACTTCGTTCGTCGCTCAGAGCGAATCTGCCGGATGCTGATATTTTTATCGTCGCTCAGAGAGTCGGCACTGTAATAAATGCAGACAGAATAATCGTAATGGACGACGGCAGAGCTGTCGGCATAGGAACGCATAAGGAACTGATTGAAACTTGCGGCGTGTACAGGGATATAGTTGCGTCTCAGGTTGGTTTGGGCAATGAGGAGGCGGTTTCATGAGCAGAAAGAACAAAGTCAAGACGGAAGACGAGATGATGTACTCGGATGAGATGCGACTTGAAGCCAAATACTCATCTTACAACAAACGTTCATCGAATAAAAATCAGGTAAAAGATGCCAAAGGCACGTTCAGACGCTTTATATTGTTATTGAAACCTTATTCCGTGTCTGTTATTTTCGTTCTTATCTGTTCGATAGGCGTAACTCTTGTCGACGTTGTCTCTCCGGATTTTATGGCGAATGTAATAGACACGTTGCAGACGTCTATTGAAAATTTCGCAAATAACGGCACTCCGATTTCATTCGGTTCTGTTGCACAGAAAGGCACGGTCTGGTACGAGCTGTTTTTAATAGGCTTGCTATATGTCGGTCAGTCGATACTCACGTTTTTACAGCAGTTTGTAGGCGCGGGAATTTCCCAGAAACTTGTTTTCAATTTGAGAAAAGACGCCAACGAAAAACTTTCAAGAGTCCCGTTAAGCTATTTCGACAACAACACAAAAGGCGAAATAATCTCCAAGGTTGTAAATGATATCGACAACGTATCCGGCTCTCTTCAGTCTACGTTCATCTCTGTAATCACAGCCGCAATAAAGGTTGTCGGTTCTCTTTACATGATGCTCAGGACAGGGAACTTTGTAATGACTTTAGTCGCGATTATTCTTGTTCCGGTAAGCGGACTTCTTTCTTACAAGGTTTCGAGAATTTCAAAAAAATGGTTCAAAAAATATTGGGCGTCTATGGGAGCTCTTACCGGTCATGTGGAGGAGATGTTTACCGGTCACAACATAGTCAGAATATTCAATCACGAAAAACAGTCGATAAAGGAATTTAAGGAAATAAACTATAATTTAAAACACAATTCCTTTGTCGCCAATATGATTTCAGGAATTTTAAATCCCGTTTTGACTCTCATTTCAAATGTAAACTATGTTCTTCTCTGCATATTCGGAGGCTGCTATTATATAGGCACATGGTTTTTGTCGGGCAGAAAAATACCCGTCGGCAATAGAATGGGACTCGGTTCGATTCAGGCTTTTCTGAGCTATTCGTCAAATTTCTCGTCGCCTATTCTGTCAATTTCATCTATGATAAACTCAATCCAGTCATCGCTCGCGTCGGCGGAGAGAGTTTTCGCCCTGCTCGACGAAAAGGAAATGTCTAAAGACGATACGACAAACGACAATAAGGAAAATCTCAACAGCGAAGTTAAATTTGAAAATGTCTCCTTCAGGTATCTTCCCGATAAGCCTTTGATAGAAAATTTCAATCTTACCGCGGAGCCGGGCGAGACTGTCGCCATAGTCGGGCCTACAGGAGCCGGAAAGACTACAATAGTAAATCTTTTGATGAGATTTTACGAGGTCGATTCCGGCGCAATACTTCTTGACGGAGTTGATATCAGAACAATGTCAAGAGATAAACTCAGAGAAAACTTCGGTATGGTTCTTCAGGACACGTGGCTTTTCAAGGGAACCATAAAGGAAAATATATCTTACGGCTGTGACGGCGCTACTGACGAGCAGATTATTGAGGCGGCGAAGGTCGCAAATATTCATGATTATATCATGACTATGAAAAAAGGCTATGACACGGAGATTACAGAAGACGGAACAAATCTTTCGCAGGGTCAGAGACAGCTTATTACAATAGCGAGAGCCGTACTCAGAAATCCGAAGGTTTTGATTCTTGACGAAGCCACATCGTCTGTAGATACAAGAACGGAAATCCTTATTCAGGAAGCTATGGACAAGCTTATGGAGAACAGAACCGCGTTTGTAATTGCACACAGACTTACTACGATAAAAAATGCCGATAAAATAATCGTAATGAGAAAAGGCAGAATTGTTGAGACCGGAAATCATGAATCTCTGATGAAAGAAAACGGATTTTACGCGTCGCTTTACAATTCGCAGTACACGGGCGGTATACCAGAAGACGCCGAATAATAATTAATCAAAAAAGGAGACGCCGAAAGACGTCTCTTTTTTAAATAGCACTTTATGCCGTCGATTGCTAAAATTTTAAAAAAACACTTGACAAATAAAACGGCAGAGTGTATATTATAGATAAAGTTAGCACTCAAACATATAGAGTGCTAACAAATAAAGAGGATAATAAAATGAAATTGACTGACAGACAAAAGAAAATACTTTCCGGCGTTGTGGAAAAGTATATATCTACCGGTGAACCTGTAGGCTCTAAAGTTATCTGTCAGGATCTGAACGTGTCATCGGCAACTGTCAGGAATGATATGGCTGTTTTAACATCCGAAGGTTTTCTTGAGCAGACGCATACGTCATCCGGCAGGATTCCTTCATCGGAAGGCATCAAGTTTTATATTAACAATCTGATGGGACGTTATGACATTTCCGACAAGGACAGACAGGGTTTAAGTGCGAGGCTTTCTGAAATAGAGGGCGAACCGAAAGACGTTTTAAAACGGGCTGCCGGTATTTTATCCGAGCTTACGGGCATGACGGCTATAGCATCCACACCGTTTGATTCAAGGGCTGTTATAAAAAAAGCCGAGCTTGTGCCCCTCAGTGCCCATTCGGCGCTTGTTGTCGTTATGATGTCGACCGGCGTAGTAAAAACAGAGCTTTGCAGGTCTGATACGGAAATTGACATGAACGCCGGCAGGCTTTTCTACTCTGTTGTAAATTCAAGATTTGTCGGTCATATGATATCCGATATTAGCGTTGCCGATATTCAGTCTATATCTCTCTCGCTCGGGGACAGAGTTTTTCAGATGACGCCGTTTCTTTCATCGGTAGTCGAGCTTTCCAAAAAGGCGACTGTAAGCGATATGATAGTTGAAGGAAAGGAAAAGCTGTTGAATTTCGGAGATCTCAGTGCAAATGTCACAGAGCTGATCGACGTTTTGGCAAATTCCAATAAGATGGCTACGTATTTCAACAATCAGAAAGAGCAGACAAAAGTATATATAGGTTCCGAAAATTTCAATCCTGCTTTTTTGAACACGGCTATGATAATCTCAAAGTACAGCATTAATTCAAGGCAGTCGGGAGTTATCGGGGTTATCGGACCGGTAAGACTTGATTATTCAAGAATGATACCCGCTGTGAAGTATCTGACGTCAAGGGTAAGCGATGTTCTTACCGAATCGGTTTCGGATTAACATGGAATTATACTTTAATTTTTAAACATTGATTTAGGAGAAAACAATATGGCGGACAAAGACGACAACAAAGTAGAGATAAACAGGGAAGAAAAGAAATCCGCGGAAAAGGAAACTAAGAAAGCAGATAAATCTTCCGAAAATAATAAAGCGGAAAAAAAATCAGGCTCTCAGAGTAAAAAGCCCGAACCGAAAAAAAGCGAATCAAAAAAATCAGACGGCGACAAGGAAAAAATCAAGGAGCTTGAGAAAAAATATGATGAGCTCAACGACAAATACCTCAGAATGGCAGCCGAGTATGAAAATTACAGAAAAAGGACAACCAAGGAGCTTGCGGAGAGGGTAGTCGACACAAGGATAAAAGTAGTATCCGAAATAATTCCCGTAGTTGACAATTTTGAAAGAGCGGCGGAATCAACGACAGACGACATTACGGTTTATAAAAAGGGCGTCGAAATGACGGAAAAACAGCTTAAAGACGTTCTTTCAAAACTCGGAGTTGAGTCTTTCGGCGAAGAGGGCGACGAGTTCGACCCCAATATTCACAGCGCTATGATGCACACAGAAAACGACGACGAGCCCGAAAACAGCGTAAGTCAGGTATTTATGAAAGGCTACAAGATAGGCGATAAAATAATACGTCCTGCGGCGGTAAAGGTAAATAAATAGCTTTTTCACCGGTTCTGAAAATGAATCGTTCAAAATAAAAATTAATTTTTTTAAGAAATTGAAAAGGAGAAAAAATTATGTCTAAAGTAATAGGTATCGATTTAGGTACTACAAACTCATGCGTGGCTGTTATAGAAGGCGGAGAGCCTGTTGTTATCCCCAATCCCGAAGGTTCGAGGACTACACCTTCTGTTGTCGCGTTCGGTAAAAACGGAGAAAGAATGGTTGGTCAGGTCGCCAAAAGACAGGCTATAACAAATCCGGATCACACTGTTTCATCGATAAAGCGTCAGATGGGTTCTGATTATCATGTCAATATCGACGGAAAGAAATACACACCTCAGGAAATTTCCGCTATTATTCTTCAGAAACTTAAATCGGACGCAGAGGCGTACCTCGGTTCTCCTGTAACTGAGGCTGTAATCACAGTTCCCGCGTATTTCACAGATTCACAGAGACAGGCTACAAAGGATGCGGGAAAAATCGCCGGACTTGATGTAAAAAGAATTATCAACGAGCCTACAGCTGCGGCTCTTGCTTACGGAATAGATAAGGAAACCGACCAGAAGGTCATGGTATTCGACTTGGGCGGCGGAACATTCGATGTATCGCTTATAGAGATGGGCGACGGAGTTCAGGAAGTTCTCGCTACTGCAGGCAACAACCATTTGGGCGGCGATGATTTCGACCAGAGAATAATCAACTGGCTTGTGGAAGGCTTTAAGGCGTCCGACGGCATTGACCTCAGAGGCGACAAAATGGCAATGCAGAGACTTAAAGACGCGGCTGAAAAAGCCAAGATTGAACTTTCCGGCGTTACCACTTCCACAATATCGCTTCCTTTCATCACGGCAGACGCCACAGGTCCCAAACATCTTGAAACCACTCTTACAAGAGCTAAATTCAACGAGCTTACAGCAGACCTTGTAGAGGCTACTATGGGTCCTGTTCGTCAGGTTCTTTCGGATGCGAAGCTTTCTTCGTCTCAGATAGACAAAGTTCTTCTTGTCGGCGGTTCAACGAGAATACCGGCTGTTCAGGAAGCTGTCAAGTCTTTCATGGGCAAAGAGCCTTTCAAGGGAATCAACCCCGATGAGTGCGTAGCAGTCGGCGCGGCTATTCAGGCAGGCGTTCTCGGCGGCGAGGTACAGGGACTTCTTCTTCTCGACGTCACGCCTCTTTCATTGGGTGTCGAGACTCTCGGCGGCGTATGCACGAAAATTATTGAGAGAAATACAACAATACCCTGCAAGAAGAGTCAGATATTCTCTACGGCGGCTGATAACCAGCCTTCAGTCGAGATTCACGTCCTCCAGGGCGAAAGAGAATTTGCCAAGGACAACAAGACTTTGGGCATGTTCTCTCTTGACGGAATTATGCCGGCAAGAAGAGGCGTTCCTCAGATTGAAGTTACATTCGATATAGACGCCAACGGCATTGTCCATGTATCCGCAAAGGATCTCGGTACGGGCAAAGAGCAGTCTATTTCAATTACATCGTCCACAAATATGTCTAAGGAAGATATAGACAAGGCTGTCAAAGAAGCTCAGCAGTACGAGGCAGAGGATAAGAAGCGCAAGGAAGAGGTAGATATCAGAAACGGCGCTGATCAAATGGTATTTGAGAGCGAGAAGATTCTTTCCGATTCCGGCGACAAGATTTCCGAAGAAGACAAGAAAGCTTTGAAAGAAAAGGTGGATGCTCTTAAAGAAGCTCTGAAAGGTCAGGATATTCAAACTATTAAGGATCGTCAGGACGAGCTTCAGAAACAGTTCTACTCAGTATCCGAAAAACTTTACAAACAGAACGCGGCTCAAAACGGCGCGAACGGCGGTCAGGGAGGTCCGCAGGGAGCTCAGGGATTTGACTCGAATAACTTTAACCCCAACGGTGCAAACGGCAATCAGAACGGTTCTGACGGCTATTACGAGGCTCCTTACACGGATGTAGACGATAATAAATAATGAATTTTGATAAGGCGTTCCTCGTCATATTTTCGACGGGGAATTTGCCGTAAAATAATATCCCTATTCGGATATTTTCATCAGCGGTATAATTTAAGGTATTCAAATGGCAGAGAAAAGAGATTATTATGAAGTTCTCGGGATCGATAAAAGCGCTTCGGAGGATGAAATAAAAAAGGCCTACAGACAAAAAGCCAAAATGTATCATCCGGATCTTCACCCCGGCGACAAGGACTGTGAGGAGAAATTCAAGGAAGTAAACGAAGCGTATGAGGTTCTGTCTGATCCTTCAAAAAAGGATCGTTATGACAGATTCGGAATGGCGGGTGTAGATCCGAGTTACGGCGCAGGACAGCCGGGAGCAGGCGGATTCCAGGATATAAACGTTGATTTCGGCGATATAGGCGATATATTCAGTTCATTTTTCGGCGGATTCGGCGGCGGTCAAAGGAGAGATCCAAATGCACCTCAGAGAGGTTCGGATATTTCGACCGGCGTAACGCTTTCTTTTGAAGAGGCTGCAAAGGGCTGCAGGAAAACGGTTGACGTTATGAGGATAGACGTATGTGACGAATGTTCCGGCTCAGGCGCGGCAAAGGGCACGTCAACTCAGACATGTCCCGACTGCGGAGGAAAAGGAACGGTTACAACGTCGCAGAGAACTGCATTCGGAATGTTCCAGACGTCAAAACAGTGCCCGAGGTGCGGCGGCAGGGGAATTATTATTCCTAATCCGTGTCCAAAGTGCAAGGGCAGAGGCAGAATAAGACATTCTGTTAAAATCGATGTCGATATCCCTGCAGGAATCAACGACGGTCAGGTTTTCGTCGTCAGAAATAAAGGCAACAAGGGAATTAACGGCGGCCCGGCCGGTGATTTAAGAGTCGGCGTTTCCGTCAGACCTCACCCGTTCTTTGAAAGAGACGGCAACAACGTATGGTGCGATGTAACGGTAAGTTTTGCTCAGGCGGCGCTCGGCGCGGAGCTTATGGTTCCGACTCTTGACGGAAGAGTAAAGTATTCTATTCCGGCCGGCACTCAGCCCGGAGACGTATTCAAATTAAAGGGCAGAGGCATACAGGACGTAAACGGAAGAGGAAAGGGCGATCAGCTCGTAAGAATAATTGTTTCTGTCCCCAGAAAGCTTTCAAACGAGCAGAAGGAACTTCTGAAACAGTTTGATTCAGGCTTAAACGATTCGTCTCCGTTTACGGCGTCCAAATACGGCGCCGGCTCCGGACAGTATTCCGACGACAAAAAAGGCTTTTTCGGAAGAAATAAGAAAAAGTGACAAGCAAAAAATTATCTCCCTCGGTTTTCGCCGAAGGAGATTTTTTTATATATCCGTCAACCCGATAAAGATTATCCTTCTCTTTCAAATTTATTATCAAGTTTCGCTGAATATCTTAAAATCTGTCTTGCGTTCAGCGCGGAAATTTCGTTTGATTTCAAAACTTTCGCCGCTTCAAGCTGAACATCCGAAAATGACTCAAGTTTTGCCGATAATCTTAAAACAAGTCTCGCGTCTGATGAGTTTACTTTGCCGTCGAGATTTACATCACCGAGAATTGCTGTGATGTACGCGTTTTTGCCGGTATTTATTCTGTCTCCGGAGTAAACAGAATCATCGTCTGATTTTTCATTTCCGGCTGCGTCTGTGACAGTGTATGAAGAATGTCCGATTTTGGTTAACAGCGTCTTAACATCTGTCGCTGAATAAATTACTGCAATTTGTTTTGAGCCGTCTGATGATTTTACTATTTCGCCTTTAGCATTGCCTAAATCGAATTTTGTCTCAGGTTCTTTTGAAGGTTGCTCTTCAGTATTCGGTTCAGTTATAGGCTCTGTGCTGGGTTCAGTAGGTTTTACAACCTCTTTGCAGTGAATTGACGCCTTATTCAAAGAATCGTTGTTTGAACCTATTGAAATTTTTTCCCAATCGGTGTGGTATCCGGAATAATTTACATCTTTCAAACTGTTGCATGAATAAAACGCCGAGTTCTCGATGTCTGTGACAGATACAGGAATCGAGACAGTTTTCAAGGCTGTACAGCCTGAAAACGCTCCCTTGCCTATACTTGAAACTGAGCTGCCGATTGTAACAGATGTCAAGGCGTCGCAGTAGGCAAATGCCCAACCGCCTATGCTTGTGACAGAATCGGGAATTGTTACAGATTTAAGTCCTTTGCAGTTGTCAAAAGCGTGGCTTTCTATTTTCTCAACTGAATCCGGAATTAAAACAAATTCCAAATCCGTGGCGTTGTTAAAAGCGAATGCCCGTATTGTTACTATAGTAGATGGAATTTGATATTTTCCCGATTTTCCCATAGGGAATTGAATAAGTTCTGACTTGTCTTTGTTGAATAATATTCCGTCAGCAGATGAGTAGTTCGGATTGTCGTGAGCTGTTTCGATAGACTTCGAGCAGCTTAAAAATGCGCATTCACCGATTTTAGTGACAGAAGCGGGAATTTTTATTGATTTGATCCCAGTACAATTGTAAAACGCCGAACTTCCGATGTCTGTGACGGAATCAGGTATTGTGACAGATGTCAGACCTAAGCAGGAATTAAAAGCGTTTTTGCCGATGCTCTTTACTGAATCTGGAATCAAGTATTCTCCGGTTTTCCCCTCGGGGAATTTGATTAATTCAGTTTTGTCCTTGTTGAATAAAACGCCGCTGTCAGATGAAAAATAAGGGTTGTCATCAGCAACATTAATCGCCGTCAAAGCATTACAGTCGTCAAACGCGTTTGAGGCCATTTTTTCGACAGAAGATGAAATCGTAACAGAGGAGAGATTGTTACACCAGAAAAAGGCGGATTCACCGATGCTTGTGACCGGATACCAGCTCAAAGTATCGGGAAGCACGACGTTTCCGGAAGGTTTCCCGACAGTGCCGACAATTTCAGCTTTGCCGTCGGTTACGGTATATTTGTAACTTCCATCTGTAAAAACATCAGCTGCGTCAGCGTTTTGAATAATTCCGTTTGAATTAAAGCTGCCACCGAAAAAAGCGAACGATGTAACGATAAGAATAGCCGCAGTTATAATCGACAGCGTCTTTTTAGCAAAAGTTTTCATATTTAAGTCCTCCATGTAATATTATTCCGGCGAAAAGGTCGGAAATATTTTCGCAAACTCTTTTTTTTTCGATTTTATCACTTTTGAAGAATAAATGCAAGAGTCTGACGACAGTATTTTTGCGAATTGCCGAAAAATCACCGGCGAGAAAATTTTAAATTTAAAAAGTTTCGATAATAAAATAAAAATCTCCTCCGATAATTAAACCGAAGAAGATTTTTTTTAATTTTACTGCCTTACATATTTATATATGCGTAACTTTGAAGAAAAGCGGCATCTTTATTTATGTCATTATCGTTTTTGACAGGTTCAGTTTTCACTTTGTAGTCCGGTTCAACGCCTTTGCCGTCGTAGCTTTCTGAAGTATACGGTTTTACATAACCTGTCGTGAGGACTATCGCATTGTCGTCCGACAACTCAAAAACCTGTTGATATGTCCCCGAACCTTTTGTTTTTTCTCCGACAGAAACGCCTTTCCCGAAATCTTTTACATCCTGAGCCAACAGTTCGCCCGCGCCGGCGGTATTTTCATCCGTGATAACTGCTATTTTAAAATTCACTGTGTCCGAATCTGATGAAAAAGTTTTGACGGTATCGCCGTTCTTTGAGACTATCGTCGCTATTGACTGCGTTCCTTCGTCGGCTACCGGGACTAAAATATCGATTATTTCCGCGGCGTCGTCTAAGTTAAAGCTCTGAACGCCTCTTACATCTATAATAATTCCGGTCACATTGTCGGACTTAAAAGTTTTGACCGCGTTTGAAAATTCGTCAACACTCGAATGATAAAATGCCGATATTCTGATATATCCGACAGAACCTATCGTCTTTGAACTTACTGTTTTGATAGTTTCTCCCGTATCCGGATCTATGCCCTGTATTCTCTGCTTGTACTCCGAATAAGCCTCGCTGTCCATGAAATAATTTGTGCCGACCGTAAGACCTTTCAGATATCCGTCGGCGGATGCGGCTTTAACTTTTTCGGAATCAACGTCGCCCGCGTAATTTTCCCTGACGATTGAATCAGTCTCGGAAAGCAGAGAGTACATCTGCTCCTTTGCGGGAAGATCCTCCATAGCATAATTCTGTTTTACTGTCATAACCGATATTGTTATGACGCATGTCAGCAGAACGGAGACAATTATCAAAGTCAACGCAACGCCGACTGAAATTTTTTTGCTCATTATCTTTTATAATAAAATTCTGATTTACACTGGAACATAACCTGCCGGATTTACTCTCGAGCCGTTTACCCATACCTCTACGTGAAGATGAGGTCCGGTAGAATACCCTGTGGAGCCGACATATCCTATTGTCTGTCCCTGAGATACCGACTGACCTGCCGAAACGGCAAATCCGCTTAAATGCGCGTAAAGCGTAGCCAGACCGTTGCCGTGGTCTATTAAAATATAATTGCCCCAGCTGTAATGATATGTTGCCGTGACTACAGTTCCTGACGCGCATGCGAGAACTGAGTGTCCGTAGCATCCGCCTGCTGTCAGGTCTAATCCTCCGTGGTGTTCCGATGCTCCCGTGATGGGATTTGTCCTGTAGTAGTAGCCTGAGCTTACGTAGACGCCGGACATTTGAAGCGGGCAGATAAATCCCTGTGAACTCGTTCCTGTTCCGGAGGACGTCGAGGAATTTCCGCCCGACGACGAACCTCCGCCAGATGACGAATTTTTCGCCGCCTGCTGAGCCGCCGCGCGCTGCTTCAAAATAGAAGAAATCTGGTTGTCAAGAGCGTCAATATCGCTTTTGTATGAGCTTATAATACTCTTGTAGTTGGCGGAGTCGGATTTGAGCTGAGACAGGTAGCTGTTTGACTTGTCGGCTTTCTCCTGAATCTTATCCTGATTTTCCTGAACTTTCTTTTTGTCGGCCTCTACGTCGCTTTCAAGACTTTCTATCTGCTTAATCTTGTCTTCAATCTGCGATTTCAGCTTTTCAATGCTCGCTTTTTCTTCATCGATTTTTTTAATAGTGTCGTTTATTGAAGCAATATCGGCATTAATAGAGTCGATAAGGCTCTGCTGGTAATCGGCGACAGAGGAGTTGAACTGAAGCCTTGTCAGATAATCGGAAAAATCATCCGAACACAGAAGAACTTCGAGAGACGACGTGTCGCCTGTCATGTAGTTTTGCCTGATAAGTTTTTTAAGCTGCGAATATTTGGCGTTTACCTGAGTTTTAAGCTCTTGTATCTGCTTGTTGTATTCGTTGATTTTTTTATTTAAATCGTCTATCTGCGACTGAAGATCGTCCTTTTGTTTCTCGTAGTCTGAAATTTTATTTTCGTATGCCGTTATCTGGTCGTTGTAAGCGTCAATCTGGTTTTGATATTCGTCAATCTGAGAATCAAGCTCCGAAATATATTCTTTTGTTTTGCTTATATCTCCGGCAAGAGAATCGAGCTTATCCTGAGCGCTGTCGATTTTGTCCTGGTAATCGTTGATTTTATCCTGAAGAGAGTTGATTGAATCTGTACCCGACGCAAAAACGGCGGAAGATACGATACAGACTAACGCCAGTACGACAGATAAAATCCTTTTATATGATGATTTTGAAAAAATATTGTGCTTTGTCATACTTTCACCTTTCAGATTAAATATGATTTGTCAATTTGCGTCGTCCACTACTTTTCCGTGTTCCTTCAAATACCTGCTGAGGGAAATCGAGCTGCCTACGGCGCCTGTGATTACGCTTAAAACCACAAAAGCTATCGCGATGACAATCATGGTTTTCTTAAAATCTACCGTCGCTGTTCCGAGTATCGAGAACATATCGGCGAATATTTTTTCTGCGCCGTAATAAAGACCGAACATTACGCCGAAACCTATGACGGCGGCGATGAATCCGAGAACTACGCCTTCTATGATAAAAGGCCACCTGATAAATGAATTTGTAGCTCCCACGGCTTTCATTATTGAAATTTCAAGGGATCTCGAATACATGGTAATTCTTACGGTGTTTGAAATGATGAAAACCGATACTATTAGTAAAATAAGGGTCACGGCAACGCCCAAAAGGCTTACCTGATTTTGAATTTTATTCAGTTTGTCGGCAAGTTCGCTGTTTTCTCTGACCGAAAGAACGTTGTCATATGTCTTTATCTTCGCCACGGTCGATGAAAAAAGCGACATGTCCTTTATTGTGACTTTGTATGCGTCGGGAAGAAAATCCGAATTAATTCCGGACATTACTTCTTTCTGGTTGCCCATATCGTAAAGTATCTGCTGATATGACTGTTCTTTTGAAACAAAAGAAATATCATTTATATTTGATGTATTTTTCAGGTCGCTCAAAAGTTTTTGTTCCTCGCTGTCGGTAGCATCGTCCTGAATGAAGACCATTATTACGTTCTGCTTGCCGACTTTGTCAATTACAGCCTGAACGTTTATATAAATAAGATACGCGCAGCCCATAAGAAGAAGACAGCAAAGCATTACGGTGATTGACGCGATGGACATCAGTTTGTGAGTTCTTACGTTTCTGAAACCTTCTTTTGTAAGGTATTTTAAGCTGAAACCCGATTTAGCCGAATCTTTTTTCGGAGTATGGTTCTCTTTTTTACTCATCAAAATCACCTCCGTTTACGCCGTCATCATTTTCCGTTTTTTCGCTTTGTTCCTGCTCGTCAATACCTTCCGCCGCTTTCGGATTAAAGCTGAACGATTCTATAACTTTTTCCTCGTTCGGAAGGGGAGCGTTGTAATTTTGAGCCGGATTTTCCTTATTTGCCGCGGTCTCGGGCGAAATCTGTTCAGTCTCATTATTTTCGGAATTTGTGTCAAGTTTTTCGGCAACCGAAGTTCCGCTCATAAACGCATCGAGGTCTAAATCTGTAAGATTATTTTTGGAATTTTCAATGACGTGGCCTGTCAGGCTGTTGTCATATAGGTTATCGCTGTCGGCGTCCGCGGTGTTTTCTTCCGCCGAAATAAATTCAGGCTTTGGTTTTGAATCCGCGCGGTTTTTTTCTTTTTCTTTCGTGTTGTCGTCTTGAATGTGATCGTCTGTCTGATCGCTGCTGCCCTTGTCATAAGAGAAAATGAAATTATCAATCTCTTTGTTCTCCGCCGGAGCGTCGTAATAGCCCGTATCAGACGTTTCCGTTTCGTCTTTGAGCTGTGACAAAATAAGATTTTTATCGTAGCCGTCCGCGATAATTTCTCCGTTTTTAAGAGCTATGACTCTGTGATCGAACCTTTTTACAAGGTCGTGGGCGTGAGTCACCATGACAATAGTCGTACCTGAATTTCTGTTAATGTCGTTTAACAGTTTTACTATTTCATAAGACATCTGCGGGTCAACGTTTCCGGTAGGCTCGTCGGCTATTATCATTTTGGGGTCGTTTACGAGGGCTCTCGCAATAGCGACACGCTGCTGCTCGCCGCCGGAAAGCTCCTGCGGCAGTGCGGAAGTTTTTGAAATAAGTCCGACCATTCCGAGAGCGTGGTAAACTCTTGTTCTTACGTCTTTTTCCTTAGCTCCGGTAACTCTCAAAGTGAACGCAACGTTGTCGTACACTTTCATGTCCGGAATAAGTCTGAAATCCTGAAAGATAATTCCGAGAGTTCTTCTGAAATAAGGTATCTGTTTTCTTTTCATCAGGTTCAGATTGTAATCATTTATTACAACCGTTCCCGTCGTCGGCACTTCCTCCCTCATGCAAAGCTTTAAAAACGTGCTTTTGCCCGCTCCGGACGCGCCTACTACGAAAACAAACTCACCATTGTTTATTTTTAAATTTATATTTTTCAGCGCGTAAAAATCGCCGTTGTATACTTTTGATACATTTGTAAACTCAACTATGATTTTTCATCTCCTGAAATTCATCATATTATTTTCCGAAATAAACTACATATTAAAAACCGCTTGTTTAAAATATATATTTTCTGTATTGACAAATCTGAAAATCAATTTATTTTAAGAATTAAAATAACTTTTAAAAAAAGATATTTTAAAGCCCCTTTAAACCACAAATGATACTACCATTTTATGATAGTATCATTTAAATTAGCTAAAAATATGCAATTATAATTCTGATAACGCATATTTATTGTCTGTGTCAAAGTCTGACCGGACGAGCGTCAAGATATTTCTTGACCATCAGCGCGACTTTGAAAACAATAGCGTCGTCAAATTCTCTTAAATCAAGACCTGTAAGCTTTCTGATTTTTTCAAGTCTGTAGACGAGAGTATTTCTGTGTACGAAAAGTTTTCTTGAAGTTTCCGACACGTTCAGATTGTTCTCGAAAAATTTCTGAATAGTGAAAAGTGTTTCGTTGTCAAGGCTTTCGATAGAACCTCTCTTGAATACTTCCTTTAAAAACGCCTCGCAGAGTGTCGTCGGAAGCTGATAGATAAGCCTCGCTATGCCGAGATTGTCGTAAGAAATAATCGTCTTTTCCGTGTCGAAAACTTTTCCGACCTCAAGAGCTACCTGCGACTCCTTGAACGACTGAGCGATTTCTTTTATTCCGGTGACGACAGTTCCGATGCCGACAAACGTATGAGTGAAATATTCAGAGCCGAAATTGTCGGCGATTGAAGTCGCGAGTTTTTCAAGATCTCTCGTATCCTGGTTCTGATGAACCTCCTTGACTATGGCGATGTCGGTGTCGGATACGTTTATTACGAAATCCTTTGACCTGTCGGGGAAAAGGGCCTGAATAGTGTCAAACGCCTGTGAATTGTCGACGCCGAGTATTCTGACAAGCAGAACGACTCTTGAAACGTCGTTTGAAAAATGAAGCTCCTTCGCTTTTATCGCTATGTCTCCGGGAAGAACATTGTCAAGCATTACGTTCTTAATAAAATGCGCCTTGTCGTATTTTTCATCGTAATACTGCTTTATTGAACTGATTGTGGTGGAAAGAATACCGGCGTAGCTTGCGGCGAGGTCATCTGTTCCTTCCACAAAAATCGCGTATTCGGGATGAACGGGCATTCCGAAAGTTTTGAATGTGTAGTTGTCCGCGGTTACAAACTCCGTCGAAGCGAAAACCTCGTCGAGAGAACCTGCCGGTCTGACTGTGCCTACAAGATTTAAGTCGCTGCACGCCAGAACGGCGCCGCTTTTGTCAACTATTCCTATAGTTCTGTTTACCGAGTCTTTTATCTGATGAATTACGCTCTGAAATAATGTGTTTGCCATAATTTCTCCCTTCGCCCTCATCGGAGCATATCTTAAAATAAGAAATTTAATCGCGTTTCATTTTGTCTTAATTATTGTACACTATACGAAAACAAAAATCAAGCAAAATATACAAAATTTTTATATATGTATTGTTGATAATTCCGAATGCAAAGAAAAACAGACCTCAAAAAAAAGTTTTTTTATAGATTTTATATAAACCATAAAGAAACTAGACGGCAAATATCCGGTTTGTAAAAAAAATCGGGGCTTATTTTACGGCCCCGAACTTATATTTTTGATAATGTTAAGACGCCGATTTCCTGAAAAAAATTTATTATTCGTATTTTATTTTTTCGGAAATGTAATCGGCGACCTCGTCAATAGGCATTCTGACCTGAGTCATTGAATCCCTGTCTCTGACTGTTGCACAGTTGTCCTCGAGAGAATCAAAATCGAATGTCACGCAGAAAGGCGTTCCGATTTCATCTTCTCTTCTGTATCTTTTTCCTATGGATCCCGTTTCGTCAAAATCAGTCATAAATCTTGACTCGAGTTTTGAATATACTTTCTCAAAAGCGTCTTTTGAAAGCTTTTTTGAAAGGGGAAGAACAGCCGCTTTGTAAGGAGCTATTGAGGGAGCGAAATGAAGAACTACCCTCGTATCGTTTTTCTCTTTGTCGAGAACTTCTTCGTCGTACGCCTCGCATATAAGCGCCAAAACTGTTCTGTCCATTCCGTAAGTCGATTCGACTATGAACGGTATGTATTTTTCATTTGTGTCGGGATCGAGATATTCGAGTGATTTTCCGGAATATTCCTGATGTCTTGAAAGATCGAAGTTCGTCCTGTTGTGGGTTCCGTTTATTTCTCCCCAGCCGAACGGGAAAAGAAATTCGATATCGCAGGCCGCTTTCGCGTAGTGGGCGAGCTTTTCGTGATCGTGATATCTGAGATGATCTTCTTTCAATCCTAAGCTCTCAAAGTAGCTTTTTCCGAATTTTTTGAAATACTCGTAAAATTCCTCATCCTGACCCTCTTTGCAGAAAGTCTGAAATTCCGCCTGCTCAAATTCTATTGTTCTGAATGTGAAGTTGCCGGGTGTTATTTCGTTTCTGAACGCCTTGCCTATCTGCCCTATGGAAAACGGGAGCTTCGCTCTCATAGACCTCTGAACGTTTAAAAAATTCACGTATTCGCCCTGAGCGTTTTCGGGACGAAGATAAATTACGGATTTCGCGTCGTTTGTAACGCCCCTGAACGTCTGGAACATCAGATTAAATTCTCTTATGTCGGTGAAATTATGTTTGCCGCAGTTAGGGCATGGAATATGATGCTCTTTTATGAAATCAAACATCTGAGTTTTTGTCATGCCGTCGGCGTGAGCGTCGGGAAAAGCCGCGTCGATAATGTCGTCGGCTCTGAATCTCATTTTGCACTCTTTGCAGTCTATCAAAGGATCGGAGAACGACTGAACATGACCGGACGCCTCCCATACTCTCGGATGCATTAAAATATCGGCGTCAACCTCGTACGCGTTGCTTCTTTCCTGGATAAATCTTTTTCTCCAAGTGTCTTTGACGTTGTTTTTCAGTCTCGTTCCGAGCGGACCGTAATCCCAAGTGTTTGCGAGACCGCCGTAAATTTCGCTGCCGGGAAATATAAAACCTCTGTTTTTGCAGAGAGCGACAATTTTTTCCATGCTTTTTTCAGTGTTTTCCATGTGCCTTTTGTCCTCGTTGAAAAATTTTTGAATAATCTTATGAAATTCTATATTAATTTAATTTATTTGTCAAGGAGCAATAATTTCATTTCATATTCAGTCTGTTTATAATTCTGTTTTCCCGATTTTTAACCGAATAAAAATCATTAAAAATAAAATTTCGGCAAAACCCCCAATTTTACGAAAAAGTTGAATTTTCTTTACCGACAGCAAAATTTAATTTAGAAATTGATTTAAACTATTGTATTTGCGCGATGAAAAATTATATAATAATAAACAAATGGTTAAGTTTAAAATATTAATTACGCGCGTATATACGTCTTGAGTTTCAAATCAGGCGCCGTCTTTTGATATTTTTGCGGACTGTCTGCCCGACGGCGTTATTCTGTCCTTTTTTGGGAACAGAAAATCAGTATAATAAAAATAATATTATAATAGAATCGTAGGATAATTATGAACAAACAGCAGTTGGCGGCTAAGATTTGGGAATCCGCGAATAAAATGCGTTCCAAGATAGAAGCTAATGAATATAAAGATTATATTTTAGGATTTATTTTTTATAAATTCCTATCCGAAAAGGAAGTAAAGTATCTTAAAGAAAACGATTGGACCGACGACTATCTTCCCGAGCTTACCGAGGAAGATACCGAAACAGTCGAAAGCGTTCAAAAGAATTTGGGATATTTCATCTCTTATGATAATCTTTTTTCAACCTGGCTCGAAAAAGGCAGAGATTTCAGCGTTCAGGATGTCCGTGACGCTCTTTCCGCTTTCAACCGTTTGATCAACGCAACTCATAAAAAAGTATTCGAGGGCATTTTTGACACTCTTCAGACAGGACTTTCAAAACTCGGCGACAGCGCCGCTTCTCAGTCAAAAGCTGTCAGAGACCTAATTCATTTGATTAAAGATATACCGATGGACGGTAAGCAGGATTACGATGTTCTCGGCTTTATCTATGAATATCTTATCGGCATGTTCGCGGCGAACGCCGGCAAAAAAGCCGGTGAGTTTTATACTCCTCACGAAGTGTCGCTTCTTATGTCTGAAATCGTCGCCGAACACTTAAAAGACAGGAATGAAATTAAAATATACGACCCGACAAGCGGTTCAGGTTCTTTGCTTATCAATATCGGTAAGAGCGTGGCTAAGTTTATCGATAATGAAAACAACATAAAATATTATGCTCAGGAATTAAAGCGCAATACATATAACCTAACTCGTATGAATTTGGTTATGCGTGGTATTCTGCCCGATAACATTGTCACTCGCAACGGAGATACTTTGGAGGACGACTGGCCGTATTTCGATGAAAACGACCCGATTGGCACTTATGACCCGCTGTATGTCGATGCGGTAGTTTCTAATCCTCCTTATTCTCAGGCTTGGAATCCCGCCGATAAAGAAAATGACCCCCGATTTGCTCGTTTTGGTCTCGCGCCGAAAGGCAAAGCCGATTACGCGTTTTTACTGCACGACCTTTTTCATCTTAAAAGCGACGGTATTATGACTATTGTCCTTCCGCACGGCGTTTTGTTCAGAGGCGGCGAAGAAGGAGAAATACGCAAAAACCTGATTGAACAGAATCACATTGACGCGATTATCGGATTGCCGGCAAATATATTCTACGGAACAGGCATTCCCACAATTATTATGGTTCTGAAACAGAAGCGGCCAAATACTGATGTGCTTATCGTCGACGCTTCAAAAGGATTTGAAAAGGCAGGCAAAAACAATAAACTGCGCGCGTCCGATATTAAGAGAATTGTTGACGTCGTATCCGCCCGTGAAAGTATAGATAAATTTTCAAGAGCTGTCGCAAGGGATGAGATAAGGAAAAATGAATATAATCTCAACATACCGAGATATGTTGACTCGTCAGAAGCCGCCGAGTCCTGGGATATTTACGCTTCAATGTTCGGCGGAATTCCTCTTTCCGAATTAAACGAGCTCAAAGATTATTGGGCAGCTTTCCCGGAGCTTAAAACAGCGCTTTTTGAAAACACGTCTTCTTCTTATTGCGCCTTGAAGGTTGAAAACATTCAAAAGGCGGTAAATGAACATCCCGACATCGGCTCATTTGAGAAAAAATATCGTGACGCGTTCGGCGGATTTGACGATTTTCTTTATAATGAACTCATTGAGAAGATGAATACTTTGAATATTTCAAAAGCGGAAGCTGATATTTCCGCCGATATATTCGACCGTTTAAAAGATATTCCGCTTGTCGATAAGTATGAAGCCTATCAGCTTCTTGACGATACTTGGAAGAAAATCAGTGTCGATTTGGAAATAATTCAAACCGAAGGGTTTGAAGCAACTAAAAGAGTTGACCCCAATATGGTCATCAAGAAAAAGGACGGAAAAGAGCAAGAAGTTCAGGAGGGCTGGGTAGGTCGTATTATTCCGTTTGATTTGATTCAGGATACGCTTCTTGCTGATGACAGAGCCGCGTTAAAAGCGAAGGAAAACCGTTTGACTGAAATTGCTTCAGAATATGAGGAACTGTTTGATTC
>OMUY01000012.1 GCA_900314355.1 uncultured Eubacteriales bacterium
GCGTAGACCGCTAAAACGTCCTTCCAGTTGATCGCCATACTTGCTCCGCCTTCAACCTCCATCGTGTCATAGGTGTATTTTGATTTCAGGTCTGTCAGGTCGGAATAATGCTCTGCGGTCAACTGAGAAATTGCTTCGGGCATTGTGATTTTTGTACCGGTGGTTTTGTCGTTGGAGAGAAAAATGCCGAAACAGGTGCCGCCGACTGCAGCGATTAAGCAAATCACGATTATAATTACAATCGCAGCCGGAGCGCCGGCAGCGGCTGCGGCTATCAGCTCTTTGGCGGCAGCGACTGCGGCTTTAATTCCCGCGATCGTCGCCTTTATTGCCGCTTTTGTGGCTTGGACCGCAACCTTTGCCGTTCTTCGGGCAGCTTCTTCGGAGCGCTTAGCGGCTTTTACCGTAGCTTCAGTTGCTTTCTTAGTTGCCTTGGCTGTCCGTTCCGCCTTTTTGAACGACTTGTCTGCTGTCTTTATTGTCTTAGCCGCGCCGTGTTCAATTTCTTTTGTCCGCCGTGTCACCGGTGAAGTTATGCGTGGTTCTCCGGGCTTTGAAGCAGTATTCTTAACCGTTCGCTGTCCCCGCTGCTTCGGCGGAGTTTTTTGTTTCGTTCGCGGTCGTATTTCCCGCTCAACGACATCGGTTTCAGACTTGAACGCCTCTTTCGGCGCGGAACGTGTGCGCTCCTTGATTGCGGTCTGTTCCGGCGTTTTTCTGCGTATCTCCTTCTTTTCGCTCTCAACACGAACGCCAGTCTTCGGTTCAGAGGCATTTTTCTGTTTGATCTTTGAGCCTTGCGCCTTGTCTGCCGAAGCGCCCTTTTCCGCAGGCGTTTCCGCTTTATCGTCTCCCATTGGTTTTTCACTCTGAGATTTTTGCTTCGGGTTCTGCGAGGGTTGCTCCGAACCTGACTTTTTTGAAGAAGATTCGCTTGACTTTTCCTTGGAAGCCCTTGCTTCTTTGAGCTTTTTTGCATCCTGTTTTTGGCGAGCCCCGCTTTCAGAATGCTCTTGATTTGAGGGTTCTTTTTTTGTCGCGTCATTTTTCGCAACTGTTCGTTCCGTTGGATTTTGCGGCTTCTCTTCTGAAGAAGCCGGAGCTCTGTCACTTCCCGGTTGCGACGATTCGGAAGCAGGAGCATCCGGTTGTTCCGCCTCTGTTGGGTTCGGCAGTTCGGGCTCCTCTGCATCCGGCATTTCTTCCGCCTGCTGCTCTGCCGTTCTTTTTTCTTTCAGCTTGTCCTTTACTTTTCTGACCGTGGTATTAACGGCTCTTTTGCCGACGACAGCCGCGTCTTCAGCGGCTCTCTCTCCGATCTCCGCAACCTGATCGGAAGCGTAGCTTTCCGGCGACTGTTCCTGGTTTCTGCCCTGCTGCGGAGAGAACTGTTCTTCGACCTTGCTTTTTTCGGTATCTTTTGTCTTCACGCCGACCGCAGCCGCCTTATCCTTGACCACGCCCGCGGTATGCTCCTTGATCGTTCGCACAACCTCTTTTGTCTTTGGTTTCTTATCCATTATGATTTTCACCTCGATTTGTTTATGTATATAAAAAGCCACCCGGCTGTAAAGCTGAGTGGCTATAGTTGTTGTTACTTTGATTATGCAGATCGTTCCTTTATATCGAACACAAAGCAATTAGGATTCTCTTGCTTCAGAGCCGCGTAGAACGTTCTCAAATAGAAATCAGCAATAAAGCCAATCTCTATGTTCTCAATAGAAATGTCATCGAGAATTGTTATCGAATCACATTCTTTCGCTTTCCTTCGGATTGTTGCCCACTTTTCTTCGCTATCTGCTTCAAAAAGTTCAGACAACCTGATATAACGATTGCTTCCGTATGTATAGTCGAGCAGATTGTAATCATCAAACAAGTTGCTATGCCGGTCTATGGCGTCTGTGTATTCAAGCTCACACACGGGATAATCTTTTTTGTCAAAAGAAACACCGTCAAACCAAAAACCTTGCTCCATATTAAATCTCATCAGAAGCAAAACCCCATAATTGTCCCGCGCTCCTTGGCAATTTTCAGCATTTCAAGAAGCTTTTGTCCGAAATCAATAACGGCTCTGTCATCAGTGTTATCGATGATGTTCTCCATGATGCTTATCGCCTCGTCAAGCTGATCCGTATCAATGTATTCCTCCTCATACATATTGATATACAAATCGAGCTTGGCATTCAGGAAAAGGAAGAAGTGATCCTCCATGTAATAGAATGTGTCCTCATGAAAACTCAGGCAGATCATCTGACGATTGATACCGCCATCTTCCTCGTCATAAAGCTGACAGCCCCACAATTTGTTCGCGGCTTCATCATCCAAAGCGACAAGTATTCTATAATCATGATTCAGATCGACATATCCGTATTTATTTACGGGTGTGCAGTAGTCGTTTATGTCAAAGAATGTGATATTATCCGTTCTCATAGTCATACCGTCCCTTTCTTGTATGTCATGGCGAAGTGAGTAAGACGATTAAATTCCGCTTTCGCTTCTTTGCCGCGTAAGCTTCCGGGCACATGCGGAGTTTTCAGATCCAGCCCCACATACTCTACGCCGTGATAATTCCCCTTGCTGTCTGTATATGGTTGACGCTGAATCCGGAAGTATTTCCCTCCCATAGCACAAACGATCTCATATTCTTTGCCGTCGTCCCAAAATGATATTTTTCTCAGGTTGTGCGTAACATTGTAGCTTTCGCTTGTGATACTGTGTTCGCCGACGAATTTATCAATAAATTCGTCAAGATTGACCCTCTGCCATCCGCTGACAAATTTATAGAACTCATCGCGATCTCTCAGCAACGCCGCTATTGCTTCAACGTCATCAGCGATAACAATATCATTGATAAGCCTGTTTCGCAAATCGGTGTATATTGCTTTTGCACCCATTATGCGACACCCCTTTCTTCAAGATAATCGGAAAGGGGAGTCTTGCGCAAATATACGCCGTCCCACTCAGCTACGATTGCGGTTTTGCCGTCGCGAGTTCTGTGCCTATGGTCTGGATACAGAACGATCGTCTGCGGTCGTCTGCCGAATATGTACCGGATGTCTTTCTTTGAAAGGTTCCCGTAGACAAACAGAATGTTGGGACCGACCTTTTTTGTAATCAATCTCAGTTGATGCATCCCGTACATTTTAAGGGAATTGTTGTGACAACCCAGTTCACCGGAGATGAGATTCGTATAAGGCGGTATAGTGTCAAGCAGACTCATGGTCGCAAGGTCTCCGACGCGGCAATTCGGCAATACTTTAATCTCGTGTAATGCAACAAAACAGTTGAACACAGCACAAACCAAAAGGCTGGTTTTCTGCCTCGGTCTCAGCATTGTAATGCAAGCACTCAAATCAAAACCGCATATGCCGCCGTACTGCTTGAGTTCTTCGATTTCATCATCAATTTTGAACAATCTGTTTATCAGATTGTCATCATTGTCGAAGTATGCAAGCAGCGTTTTCGATCTTATTCCGCATGGGACACAATGCCTGTGCGCATAGGTTTCAACCATTTCAGGAATACCGGTGTATAACGCTTCACTTGGAATTACCGGCATCCCATTTATAAACTTGATCCCATTCTGTTTTAAGAATGTGACTTTCTCGTCAAGCCATCTGATTAAATTGCTCATAAAAAGTCCTTCTCTGCCTGCCCGGGCAGAATATCCCTCGGGCGAAATACATAAGGGATATTTTGTGCAATTTGATAATTGACAAAGAAAGACTGTTCGTGCTAATATACAAATGCTTTCGTTTGTGCTTATGCACGAACAGCCATAGACGCATGGGTAGATGTTGCGCCAACAACATCAATTGCCTGTGCGTTTTTTCTTTGTTTGTTCAAGGACAATCAATTTGCATCACCTCTTTCATAAACTCGTATCATGTTCCTCTTGCAAGATCAATCAACTCTGTAAAGAAGAACGTCTTGCCGCGCTTCCGATCATCACCAAGGAGAATGTGTTTTTCTTCTAAAACGTTTAAATACCTAACAGCTTGTCCATGTGAAACCGTTAACTGATCCTCTAAAATGTGGGCATTCAGTATTGGATATGTAAACAAACACTCTATAATCTCGTCAAATTTTGGGCTGTTGATGCATTCCTTAACTGTACTCTTGGTTTTTACATACAAAGTGTTAAGATCATCTATATAGCCGATATGTTTCGAGGTCTGAACAGATACTTTATGTAAAAAGTACTTTATCCAACCGTCAAGCGAGTTTATTCTTGAGTCCGTAAGCATTCTGTAGTAAACGCCTTTGTCCATGTTTATCGCTTCACTAATATAGAAGAATGGGAAATTGATAACTTTTGCCTTATATAGATACAGACTTATCAACACTCGACCGATTCTCCCATTGCCGTCTGAAAACGGATGAATAGATTCAAACTGCGAATGGATCATCGCTGCTTTTATCAAAGGGTTTAACCCATCTTTTGTATCATTCATAAATGAAAGCAGTTCATCCATGTATTTTTTTGTTTCGGAAGCCGCAGGTGGGGTATAGACGATCGTACCCGTTGAGCTTTTAATTTGGTTGTCCTTTAGTTTATACTTCCCCAATGTTTTCTCAAGGCCAGGTGCAATAATGCCCGTCATCATATATTTATGTATTTGCTTCATAAATGAATGAGTAAATTTTCCCGTACGAAGATAGTCTGCACCAAAAGCAAGTGTTTGAATATGATTTCTGGCTTCAACGGCTATTCTTTCCTCACTAAGTTGAGGGTTTATCTCGCTTTCAAGGACGTCTTTTATCGATGTATGCGTTCCTTCAATATACATAGAAGAAACTGCTTCTTTTCTTTGAAGCATGGGGATCAGTATGCTGTTGAACTGATAAGAATCAATCTTTGCCTCCAAAATTCCTAAACTCTTAGAGGCATTAACAAGTTCGTTGACAAAATTTCCAACATTAAAATCTGTCGCCCGCTCACTAATATATTTCATTGTGGCTTAACCTCCTGCCTCTAATTTGTATTTTGAGTATATCACTCTACGAAGTGTTTGTCAATAGCTATCGTGCATCTTTTTGAAAAACATGCACGATAGCTATTTTAACCTGCGACATTATTGCAGATCGGAAATCTTGGTCGTCATCAGTTTGTACAGCTTCGTATCTTTCGGGAACTTGCGTTCAAACGGCACCAGGTCTGAGCCGACCTTTACAAGTCCGTGTCCGCTGTCAACGTTTGTGATGTGTTTCATCTGATCGTCCGAGATCTGAAGAAGCTTCGCCAGCTCATCACGGTCGGTAGAACCCTGGTTGAGCATAATGATGAACTCTGAGTTTGCCAGCATCGTTCTCGCGGTATGACTCTGGAGAAGATCGTCTACGTTCTGCGTGATACCGGTACAGAACGCGCCGTATTTACGAACGCGTTTCCAAAGCGTGAACAGGAAATTAGCGCTGTACTCATGCTGGAACAGAAGGTAGATCTCATCGATAAAGATATACGTTTCTCTGCCGGCTTCGCGGTTTGCCGTGATCCTATTGAGAATACTGTCAAGTACAGTCAGCATACCGATGGGCATCATCTGACTGCCGAGATCGAGAATATCAAAACAAACGAACCGGTTTTTAATGTTGACGTTGGTCTGCTGGGCGAACGTGTTATGCGAACCCGTCGTGAAGAGTTCGATTTGTACCGCCAGCTCCTGCGCCTCGGGCTCGGGCTGTTCTTTGAGGTTTTCCACAAGGTCGATCAGCGTCGGCGTTTTTCCTTTGTACTTTTTCTTGATGAAAGGGGTGTAAATATTGGTGAGACAACGGTCGATAATTGACTTCTCAAACGCTCCCACGTTATCCTTACCGGCAATCTGTTCAAAGAGGGACATAACGAACTCCGACTTCATAGCAATGGGATTGCCGCTTTCACCGTAATCCTTGTTTATATCAAGCGCATTTATATGGTTCTTACTCGTCGCCGAAAGCTGAACGACTTGTCCGCCGAGAGCGTCAACAAGCGGTTTGTATTCCCGTTCGGGATCGATGATGATAACGTCAGCATCGCGCGTCAGAAGGAGATTTACGATTTCTTCCTTAGCGGTAAACGATTTACCGGAACCGGACACGCCGAGGATAAAGCAGTTACCGTTGAGCAGCTCCTTGCGGTTGACGAAAATCAGATTTTTTGAAATAACGTTCACTCCCTGAAATACGCCTTCGCGATGCTGGATCTCCTGCACTTTGAACGGCATAAAAACAGCGAGGCTTTCTGTCGTAAGAGTTCGCCTCGCTTCGATCTTGTTCACTCCGATAGGCAGTGTGGCGTTAAAACCATCCATCTGCTGATATTTCAACACGCCGATCTGACACATATGCTTTCTGCCGGTGGCCGTAATCGCATCTGTATCGGCATCAAGCTGCTCTTTTGTGTCTGCCGTGTGCATAATGGTCATTACACATTTGAACATTTTCTGATCGCGGGAAGTGATGTCCTCCAGAAATTCACGAATCTCCTTGCGCTGCTGCTCCATATCATAAGGGATAATGGACGTGTAGTTGTTATTGGTGTTCTGCTTGCGCTGGTAGTTGGCGAT